>NZ_CALEVF010000048.1 GCF_937920395.1 uncultured Clostridium sp.
AGTGAATGATGATGATAGGTTTAATTGTAGGTACTTCAGAAGGAAAAAATATTCTTTCAGGGTTAAATAATTTTACAGAGGATATTTTTATATCAACAGCTACTGCATATGGTGCAGAGCTTTTGAAGGATTATAAATATAAGGTGTTTAATGAGAAACCATTAGATTTAGTTGGACTTATAAAGGTTATAAAAGAAAATGACATAAAAATTTTAATTGATGCATCTCATCCTTATGCGCTAGAGATTACAGAAAATGCAATCGAAGCCTGTAAAGTCTGCGGAGTGCAATATGTTAGATATGAGAGGCCTCCAGTTCTTAAAAAATTTAAGGATAATAAAAATGTAGTTGTGGTGGAAAATTATGAGAGCCTTTATGAACATCTTAAAAAAATAGATGGAACTATTCTTAATACTACTGGTAGCAGAAATATAGTTAAGATTTTAGACTTTAATTTAAAAAACAGAGTGATACATAGGGTTCTACCATCGGTTAAAGTTTTAGTGGAAATATTAGATTTAGGTGTAAAAGTTGATGATATAGTGGCAATGAAGGGGCCTATAGGATATGAACTTAATTGTGGATTTATTAAAGAATACAGGGCTAAAGCGATACTTATGAAGGATAGTGGAGTCCAAGGTGGAACATATGATAAAATAAAAGCTGCTATAGATAATAACATAATGGCATTTGTAATTGGAAGGAAACCTATGGAATATTCAAAGGTATTTTATAGTGAGATAGAAGTTGTAAAATATATTTCTGGTTTAATGAAAGTACCTGAGTGAGATAATACGACTTGTACTAGTAATAAAATTAAAGATATTTATTATTAAACATGCGGTTAACTATTATAAATACCATTTAGTTGTTAACCGTCCCCACTATTTTCAATTATTTAAAGCAATTAGTTGTTAACCGTCCCCAATAATAACTCTCTCACGATATTTTCTATGCATGATTGTATATATTTATATTTATTGGATAAATTAATATATAAATGAATACATATGTATCAGTATTGATACACATATATTATAGTGATATAATGATGATAATATTTAATGTAGGAGGGGTTAATTTGGATAAGATAGCGCTTATAACAGACACTACAAGCGATTTAAGAAGTGACGTAACACAGAAATACAGTATTAATGTATTACCCTTTAGGATTATCTATTCTGATAGAGAGTATTTAGATAATGTAGATATATCGCCGCAGGAAGTTTATGATAACATGAAGATAGAAGTACCTACATCTTCATTACCATCAATGAAGGATATGGAGGAACTATTCCTAAGATTAGAAGAAGAGGGTTACACCCATGCTGTAGCAATAACTTTATCTACAGGGTTATCTGGTATATATAACGCGATGAAACTTACAAGTGAGAATCATCCAGGAATTATAACTCACGTATGTGATTCACAATCAATAGCACTTGGTGAGGGATTAATAGTTACAGAATGTGGAAAGCTTATACAAGAAGGCAAGAGCTTTGAGGAAGTAGTTAATGCTATTCCGTCTATTAAAGAAAGAATTCATCTATATTTTGTAGTGGGTACTTTAGAGTATTTAAAAAAAGGTGGAAGAATAGGGAAAGTTTCAGGAACAATAGCTGAGCTTTTAAACATTAAACCTATAATTTCTTTTGATGAGGATGGTAAGTATTGTACTGTCGAAAAGGTACGTGGTAGAAAACAATCTCTCAATAAACTTATAGAACTAACAAATAACATTTTGGATAAGAAGAAATGTAGGGTCTATATGTTGCATGGTGATGCGATGGATGAGACAAAACAAGTAATGGAGAAAATAGGAAAACATCCAAATGTTATTTCCATAGAATTTGGAGGATATATAAGTCCTGTATCAGGTGTTCATAGTGGACCAGGTTTGGTAGGAATGGTTTGCATAGAGGAACCTTAGATAAAAAGCCTACTAATGAAGTAAGTAAAGAAAATGAGATAGACATTAAAGCCGAGGAAAAGAGATTATACATTGAATACAAGAAAAAACTTTTGGAGCTTCGAAAAGTTAAAAAAGAAAAAGAAGCAGTGGGTCAAGTATTCACAAAAGGATTATTACCGTTATATGTTTTGTATACTCTAAGTCTCGGTGAAACAAATGGTAATGATATATCTCATAAAATAGGCGAGAGAACAAATGGTCATTGGATTCCTAGTACAGGCGGAATATACCCTTTATTGAAAAAACTAGAAAAAGAAAAATTTGTGGTTGGAGAGTGGAACGAATCTAAAAAAGCTCAGAAAATTTACAAAATTACAGAGCTTGGTATATTAGAATTAAAAAATAAGAAATACTTACTGCGTGATAAGATTGAGCAAGCTCTAGAAGTATTTAAGATAATTTATAGTGATTTATATAATTAAATATTAAAAAGCTAAAAAGCTACAGGTGAATTCGGACCTGTAGCTTTTTAATTAGTCTTCTCTAAAATCTAAATAAGAACTACCATCTAGTGGAATTAAAGCTTGAAGGCCTGGGTGACCACCTGCGAGACCTATAGCGTATACAGTATAAAATCGTTGAGGTTTTAATCTTACATTTGGAATATATAAAACTGTTTTCTTAGTACCAGTAGGTCTAACTTCAAATGTATAAGTTCCAGGAGGAACTTGCATATAATCAGTAGATTCTTTATAAGCAACGTTTTTAAAAAGAATTTTACCGTTTGGGAGTGTTACATCCACGGCACCTGCATTAGGTGATAAGTGTGTAAATTTAATATAAGCGTTATCAGAAGGATTATTAACTTTAGGTTCTAATACTAATAATAAATCAATGTTTGGTAATGTACCAATAGCTGCAACTGTATAAATTTTTCCCGGTGGGATAAAAACATTTTTATTAAGTACAGGAATGGTTTTGGTTCCAGCAGGATATAATTTTATATTGTAATTACCAGTCATAACTTCTACATAATTTGTAAAAGTACTATACGTAAGATTTTTAAACTTTAATATATCATTAATATATACATCAACAGCTGGAGAGTTAGGTGAAGCATGAAGAACTCTGATATATGAATTCATGGTTGCAACCCTATACAGAGAGTTTTCATTATAAATAAGGTTATCTCTATAAAAAGAATAAGGATCAATATAATTTTTTGGACAGTAAAACATAAAGGGCTCCCTTCAAACATTTTTACTATATTAATATATGAAGCCTTATCATATAAGGTTACTAAGTTAGTAAATGGTAAATTAGAATGAAATCCTATTTATTTTGCCTTACTTATACTTGTAAGTTGGTATCCGGTAGAAGCATCTTGTTTAAAACCGTAAATGTAGCTTGAGGTGTTAGGAGTTTCACTACCATCAGCATGAACTATGGTATAAGATTCTGAAGAGGTTATGGTTCCTGATGTATTATCATCATTAATATTGTAATCTATAATTTTAGAATCATTATAAGTTTCTTTTATTCCAGCATCATAGGTTTTTTGTATATATGATTGTTGCGTATTATATAATGAGCTTCCATAAGCTACGTAAGTATCAATTAATGAAGGTGTGCCATTATTGATAGCCTGTGCAATAGAAGAGGCGTAGTAGTATAAAAGATTGTCCAGCTGTGAGTGAATATTAGTTATTGTATTACTGGCACTCTCAAAACTTAAAAAAGCATTTTTATCGTCATTTGTAGCTAAGTATTCATCACTTGTAAGTGTTTTGCCATCAACTTTACATGTTGCGTATATTTTTGATGAGCTATCTATAGGGCCAAAATGGCTAGCATCTGCGACCTTCACATTTACATTTTTTCCGTTAACAAAAATGTTAGCATCAGGCTTATCAGAAGTTATATTTATATAACTCATATCATCAAATATACTTATGTTTGCAAATCCATTTGTTTCTATAAGATCAACTAAGTAAGGTTTGCTTAAAGTGACATACTTATTTTTGTAGTTAGCTAAGATTGAATAAGTACCAGGCATGTATGGTCCAAATTCTTTTGTGGAGTTGTCCGTTTCACTTTTTCCTATTACAGTATTATTAATTGAAAAAGAGACATTTTTAACTGTAGTTGTTATGTCAATAAAGGATGGTTTAACATTTATTTTATATTTGGGAAAAATGAAAAAACTTTTTCCGTTTCGTGCTAAAGTTAGTGTATTATTGGACTTTGTGTTAAGGCTACTAATATCCTTAGGGTTAGTAGAATCATCTTTTAAATCCTGCATAACCTGCGTTAAATATGTAGGTTTACTTTTAAAATATGATAATAAAGGTGAAATGCTCTTGCTATCTACAATAAGTCTAGTGTCGCTCGAGCATAGTATATTTTCCAAATCAGAAGTGTTGTTTGTTTCTACGTCTTGCTGAAATCTTGTTACAAGTTTACTCGGATCGGATAAAGAATTACCTACTTTAATAGTAGCAATTAATAATACTAGTAACATTGCTAATACTGCCATGACTATTTTGCTTTTCTTTGACAATATTAAATGGCCTGAAATATTGTCATTAGGTTCATTAGTAACTAAGTTTATGTCGTGATCTGATTTTGTTTCAGGAGTACCTGAAGTTATATCGTAATCAAGATCAGGTTTTGTAGTATCTAAATCCACTTTAGATTCTGTTTTGGATTGGTCAGTGGATTCTATTCTTAAGTCGTTTCCACAGCTAGTACAAAATTGTGTTCCTTCTATAACTTCTTTTCCACATTTAGTACAAAATTTCAATTTAAGTCCCCCGATATTATATTATTTGTTAAATATTAGTGTTGTTATTGCAAAGAATGAAATATATCTACACTAATATACTATACCATATATGACTATTACTTAAGGAAAAGCATAGAATATTTAATAGACTATAAAGCAAATGCAATTTATAACGAAGTACATTAGGTAACGGTAATAATTATTTTAGTTATTCAAGGGGGAGTATTATGACATATTGTAGTAAATGTGGTTCTAAGATTGAGAGCAATGGAGAGTTTTGCCCAAATTGTGGCACAAAGGTAAATCAAAATTCAAATGAAAACCACAACAAAGAAAGAATGGACCAAACTTTCGAACATGTTAAATCAGTAACAAATCAAATTAACGTTTCTGAAATAATAAACATTTTAAAAAACTCAGTAATAAATCCAGTTTCTGGTGGTAAAGAATTTGTAACTAAAACACAGAAAACACCAGCCATAATTATTATGATTATTTTAACATGTCTGCAAGGTATACTAGGGATTTGGAGGGTTAATCAAATTATTAGTAGTGTATCAACAATTTTTACGAATTTTTATAGAAACTTGTCTTCATTAGCAGCTTTAGTTGGTGAAAACTCGTCATCATATAATATTGATTCTAGTACCGTAGACTCTGTAAACAATGCTATTGATAAATTTAAATATATGAATACTATACCGTATGGCAAAATATTTATTGGAAATTGTGAATTATATTTAGTAGGATTAATTGTTTTATTTATTTGCATATATTTAGGAATAAGTTTTTTTGCAAAAGTAAAATGTACTCCATTCATAGTTTTTAAGGCAGTACTAATCTCAACGTTACCTATTTTATCTTGCGAAATTATTTCAATTATATTCTCATATTTTTCATTGAATTTTGGAATTATTTTTGTTATTTTAGGAGTATTTATTTCAATTGCAACCTTAGCTATTATAATTAGAGAAAGTTTTAGTATAGGAGCTAACCTATGCGTTTTAATCATTTCAATAGCGGGTGTTATTTCTTTAGCAGTACTTATTCTAGCATTCTCTTACTATATGGTGGATGTAGTTAAAGCAATAGTATATAAATATGGTAGTTTAATAAACTAATTATATAAAAACGGGGGGATTTAAATGAAATTTTGTACTAAATGTGGCAATGAAGTTAAAGATGAACAAACATTTTGTACATCTTGTGGAAATGATTTGAAAGGTGAGTCTATGAATGAAACTAAGCAGGAAGCGGAAGCTAATTCAATAAAAGAAACTCAGCCAATCGAAGAATATCATCCACAAAATGAAGAGAATGTTACGTTAGATAATACTACACCTAATAATAAATTAAGCAAAAGATCCAAAATACTAATAGCAACTGTTTCAGTTTTGATAGTAGCAATAATTGTTATAATTCAAGTTGGTAATTCTTTATTTAATCCTAGGAAGATTGCAACAAGATTTGAGCAAGATATAGTAACAAATAACACTTCTGATTTATCAAAAATACTATACTGTAATGATGCTAGGCTTGATATTAATAGCAGTAATATAACACCTTTATTAAATTACTTTAAAAAGAGCCCTTCATATTATAATGAAGTTATTCAAAATTTAAATAATGATGCACTTAGTCCTAAGGATATTAATAATATTAACATAACATCAAGTAATATATTAACCTTAACAAAGGTAGGAAAAAAGTTTTTAATTTTTCCCAATTATAAAATAAATGTTAAGCCATCTTTTGTTGATATAACCACTACTGTTAAAGATGTTTCTTTTTCAATTAATAATGTCGTAATAGGGAGGAGTGAAACAGATAAATCTACCAAAGAATTTGGACCATACATTCCCGGAACTTATTCGATTTTAGCTAATTATAAAGGGAAGTATGTTACTCTAAGTAAACCTTATTTAGTTAATCTTATAGAAACTAGCGATGGAATAGCAAAATTAAGTGTATTTGAGGATTTGAATTATTTAAACATAACATCTGATTATCCTGATGCAGAAATCTTTGTTAATTCAAAAGATACTAAAACAAAGATTACAGATGCTACTAATTTTGGACCTATAGATGGTGATTCAAAGATATATGCTACAACTGTAATAAATGGAAAAAAACTTAAGAGTGAAGAGTATTCATTGGACGTGGGAGCACCGGACATTAACATAAGTTTTGAAGATGCAATTAATAATCAAAGTAATGTCCAGGCTCAGTTAGATGGAGTTAAGTCACAATTAGGTGATCTTTTAAACAACTATGCACAAGCCCTTACACAAGCTATTAATACTAATGACTTTTCATTGATTGATGTTTACTTAACTTATGGGAGCGAACTATATAAACAACAACAATTAAATGTACCTGGATCTTATGCAGAGGGGAATGAAGAAAGTCTTGTTTCGGCGAGTGTTACAAGTTTCAACATTAGTGATGATACTCAATCTGGAAGTATTACGACTACTGAAACTTATAATTTTGTAACTGTAAATGGCAAATCATCTACGAAGACTTATAACCATGTATATAAATTTAAGTATAATGGTGATATATCCAATTATCAATTTACAAACAGAATATAAAATTTAAATATGGTTGCTGATAAAGTAAGACTATATAGTAGGGGTTAATAATTGAAATAACGCTATAATAAACAATTAGAATTTAGATATAATAATACAATAAATGATGATATGAGAACAGTTGTGAAGCTGTTCTCATTTTTTAAAACATATCTTTCTTATTTAAAATATAAATAGAAGAAATAACTAAAAGAACAATAAACGTAAACACATATAGAAAACCATTACTATTATTACCATAAGGTATTCCACCTACATTCATACCGAATAGTCCAGAAACTAAATTTGGTATAGCCATAACTATTGTAATAGCAGCAAGAAATTTCATTACAATATTTAGTTTATTTGATATAACAGAAGAGTAAGCATCCATAGTACCTTTTAAAATATCAGTATATGTAGAACACATTTCTATTGCTTGTTTGTTTTCAATAATAACATCCTCAAGTACGTCTTTATCTTCTTCATATTTTTGAAGAATATCTAGTTTAAGCATTTTTTCCAAGGTAATTTCATTTCCCTTTAAGGAAGTGGAAAAATATACAAGTGATTTTTCAAGTGCTAACAATTGAAGAAGTTCTTTATTTCTTAATGATTTGTGTAGTTGTTTTTCCACTATGTAGCTTTTTTTATCAATTTGTCTTAGGTATATTAAATAGTATTTTGCAATTCTATATAGGACTTGAAGCATAAATCTTTGACGTTTATAGGTATAAAAGGAACTAATTTTTCCATCACCAAAATCTGATAATACTTTACTGTTTTTTAAACAAACTGTAATTATTACTTTGTCTGTTTGGATTACAGCTATAGGATATGTATCATAGGTTAAGGAATTATCGTCTATATCAGTAAAGGGAATATCTAATATAATTAAAGTACAATCTTCTATATCAATACGGGAGGTTTCTTCTTCATCTAAAGCAGCCCTCAAAAAATCCATTGGTGCATTAGTGTTTCTTGAAACAAAGATTAATTCTTCATCTGATGGATCTATCATATTAATCCAACAACCAGGTTCTATATTTTCTAATTTTGTAAGTTGTTTATTTTCTGCACTGCTGTATATTGAAAGCATTACAACACCTCCTAGTGTAAATACCTTTATATTATAGTCTATAAAAGTAAATATATACAAGCAACAATTAGTTAAATAACTTTTCAAATGCATATTATAGTGTTAAATCATCTCCTTTGGAGCTGTAATATTAACGATTTCAAAAGGAGAGTTATATTTTCACTGAAGTTAATATTTACTAGGGTATATAACTCCAATTTATAGAAATGGGCGACTAATATTTTTAAATGTCGTTAAATCTTAGTTGACAAGAAAGCCTGAATAATTGATAATGGTATATGGAAAGTTATACACAGAAATTAATGAAAATATAATGATATAAAATCGTAAATTAAGAGTATATTAAGAGTATATTAAATCATTACCGAAGGGGGTGGGAAAGCTGGATATGTACTCATTATTTATGATTGCTTTAGCGCTATCTTTAGATGCATTTGGAGTAGCTTTATGTATAGGCTTAAACAATCAAACTAAATTTTCAAATAAGGTAGGCTTTACGATTTCTTTTGCGGTATTCCAATTTTTATTATCGTATATTGGAGCGTATGCAGGGTTCCTTTTTAATACATACGTAGCTGCAATGCCAACTATAATTGGCGGTATAATTATAGCCTTAGTTGGAGTTATTATGATTAAAGAAGGAATTACTAATCAAGGTAAATGTCCACTACTTAAACCTAAGATGTATTTTATTTTAGGCATATCTGTAAGTATAGATGCCATGGTGATAGGATTTACAGTATTAAATAATATAACAAAGGTTATATTATTAGAAGATACATTAATCATTGGAGCAGTGACTTTTATAATGGTAATATTGGCCTTTATAGTTTCTAAATATCTAAAAAAGATTGATATTATAGGGAAATATGCAGACTATATTGGAGGAATAATCTTGGTGTTTTTTGGACTGAAAATGATGTTTTTTTAATGACATTTCAGAATGAATGGTTCATCGTTATATAAGAGGAAATTAATTGCATTAGTAAAATAAAATTTAAGTAAAAATATAAATTCCTTCTATGGAGTTATTAACATTCAGCTCTGAAAGAGATGCGCTCCCCAGGAGGGTATTAAGAAGAAAGGATGATAAATATGTTAGAAAAATTAAAAGATTTAAATTCATTTAAAGCATTTAAATATTTCAAGGAGATGAACCAGGTTCCAAGAGGTTCTGGAAATGAAAAAGGAGTAAGTGACTTTTTAGTAAACTTTGCAAAAGAACACAATTTGAAAGTTACTCAGGATGCTTCATTAAATATAATAATTAAGAAACCGGGAACCAAAGGGTACGAAAATGCTCCAAAGATAATAATTCAAGGTCATATGGATATGGTATGTGAAAAAGAGCTCCATTCAAAACATGATTTTTTAAAGGATCCTATCGAGTTTATTGTAGAAGGTGATAATTTACACGCAAATGGTACTACACTAGGAGCTGATGATGGTATTGCGGTAGCAATGAGTCTTGCAGTGCTTGATTCTACAGATATACCTCATCCACCAATTGAGCTATTAGTAACAACTGGTGAAGAAGTAGGTATGGTTGGAGCAGAAGCGTTAGACCCTAAGGATTTAGAAGGAAGAGTACTTATTAATATAGATTCAGAAGAAGAAGGAAAACTTTTAGTAAGTTGCGCCGGCGGAGTAAGAGAAAAAATAAAACTTCCTATAATTTGGGAAGAGTCTGATAAAAGTTTTGTAACTTGTCTTATAAAGTTAAGAGATTTAAAAGGCGGTCACTCTGGAATGGAAATAGATAAAGAAAGAGGCAACGCTAACAAAATCATGGGACGGTTTTTAATAAATTTAAAATCAGCTATAGATTTTAAAATAAATTCTATTAGTGGAGGAGCTAAAAATAACGCGATCCCAAGAAGTGCTGATGCTGTTATATTATTTAGAGAAGATGACCAAACAATAGTTAAAGAGAAATTAGCTTTGTGGAATTCTATATTTAAAAATGAATTAAATACTATTGATCCAGATGTTAATTTATCTATTGAGATATTAGAAAATAATTCACGTAAAATATTTTCCGAGGAGACTGCTACAAAAGCACTTCAAGTACTTTTCTTAATTCCCAATGGAGTTAAAAGCATGAGCCAGGATATAAAAGGTTTAGTACAAAGTTCAACAAATATAGGAGTACTTACAACCGAGGATAATTATATAGTATTTGATTCTGCAATAAGAAGCTCGGTTCCATCTTTAAAGAAATTAATATGTGATGAAACCATAGTGCTTGCAGAAATGGTGGGAGCAACTATAGAATTTAAATCTGATTATCCAGAGTGGCAATATGATACTAATTCTAAAATAAAAACGGTATTTGAAAATGTTTATAAGGATTTATTTGGTAAAAATCCAGAAATAGCAGCTATACATGCAGGGCTAGAGTGTGGATTATTCAGTAAAAAGTTTGATGGTAATATTGATCAAATATCTTTTGGACCTAATATGTATGATGTGCACACTTCCAAGGAACACCTAAGTATCTCATCAACAGATAGAATGTGGAATTACTTGTTAGCAGTATTAAAAGAAATAAAATAATGTAGTAAGGTGATGTAGATGAATGTTATTTCATACTTAAAAGATAATAATATTAGGGTTACTAAAGCAAGAAAAAGTATACTTGAAATAATACTCTTTAGTAGTGATGCTATAAACGCAAATCTTATTTATGAGTTACTAAAAAAAGAAGATATTAAAATAGATTTATCAACGGTTTATAGAACCTTAGATTTGCTAGAGAGTAAAAAGATTGTTAATAAATTTGATTTGGGAAACAATATGTATAACTATATTATAAATAATAATTCACATAAACATATAATTGAGTGTGATTTATGTCATAAAAAAATGGTTATAGATTGTCCTATACCTCAAATAGAAGAGCAAATAAAGGCTAAGACAGGAATAACACTTACAGAAAGTCATGTTTATTTAAAAGGTATTTGTAAGGACTGCAAAAAATAAGAGAGGGTGGGTTTTATGCAATTTTCTTCATTGGTATTAATGGAAGTGGATAAAGAAACTAAGAAATTTGTTCGTGAGATTGGGAGTTATGAAACATCCCAGGGTGCGGAGTATGTAACAAAATTAAACTACTTTGGAGATTTAATTAATTTAACTTTTGATACACATGTGGATGTGGAAGAATGGCAATTCTCAGCAATATATGATTATTTTAACGAAGATGTATTTAGAGCTAAAGGATATATTATTGAGCCTATTGATGACGAGTATAATCCAACATGGCTAGTTAAGTTCAAATATTCTGACGAGCACATGGTTGTACGTGAATCATTAATTGAAGTATGCGAGTTAATAAAACAAGAATTTAAGGAAGTTTTTATAAAAATCAAAGGAAAAGAAGAAGAATACAAATAGAGTCATCTACGCAAGAAATGACTCGCCAGAATAACTTAGATACTTAAGCTGAAAACTTAATTAATCATCTTCTTTGGAGATGATTAATTAAAGATAATTAGAGGTGAACATGAGACTTGAGTTTATTAATAGGGTAGAGGTAAACGAAATATTAGGTAAAAACATAGTAACCAATGATGGCAGTGTGCTTTTAAGATCTGGAGTTAAATTGACAAAGAAATATATTTTTAAACTTAGAGAGTTAGGCGTTTTTTATATTTATGTAGAAGATTCAAGATTAGAAGAAGTATCAATAGAAGATGAGAGATTAAGTAGGTTAAAAGAATTAACCATGAAAAATATGTCTACCATAATGAAAAATGTAACTGATGGAGATGCATTAGGGACTAAAAACTCATTATCGGTTGTGGAAGACTTAGTTAATTATATTATTGAGATGGGTGATGTTAATAAGAGTTTGTATGATATTCAAACCTTTGATAACTATACTTATCTTCATTCTATTGATACTGGAATTATGGCTATTTTTCTTGGTATTTCAATGAAGCTTACGGAAAGCGAATTAAAAGAGTTAAGCATTGGTGCAATACTGCATGATATTGGCAAGACTAAAATAAACAAAAACATTATAACGAAACCTGGTAAACTAACAAGTGAAGAATTTGAAGAAATAAAAAACCATCCTATATATGGAAAACAAATTTTAGAGAAAAATTTTAATATGTCAAATAGGGTGTTAAAAGCAGTTGAACATCACCATGAGAGGGTTGATGGTAATGGGTATCCTTATGGTCTTACTAAAAATCAAATTTCTAAATTTGCAAAGATAATTGGTATTTGTGATGTTTATGATTCTGTAAGTAACGATAGATGTTATAGAAAAAAATTTAATCCTAGTGATGCTTATGAGTTGATACTCGCAGGTGCTGGAAATGCATTTGATGAGGAAGTGGTAAAAGATTTTAAAAAGACATTTTCAGTGTTTCCATTAGGAGTTTGTTTGAAATTATCAAATGGTGTTGAAGGATATGTTATTAAACAAAATAGAAACTTTCCGGATAGGCCTATAATAAGAGTGTTATATGAGAGTGAGACACGGCTGCCTATTAAGTTTTATGAAATAGATTTGCTTAAACATCATAATGTTATAGTGGAATCAATAATGTGAAAATATCTATTTGATTAGGAGAATAATATGTTAGAAAAAAATATAAAAATCATTATAAATGGTCTGACTCAGAATCTAGGATATTTATTAGAAGATATAAAAAGTAAAAATAATAGTTCAGAGCTATGGACAGTGAGTAAGAATATAAGTGGTAGAGATTACCGAATAATATTTATTACTCCTAAAAGCATAAATCAATTAATAGAGTATGATATTCCAGCAGATAAAAACAATATATATATATTGTTGTCTGAGGGAGAATTAAGTAGCGATGAATCTGGTAAAGTCCTTTCTACAAATAATTTATTGCAAAAACCATTAATAAGGGTTAATGTATCAGAAAAAAGAGTTAATTATTCTCAAAATGTAAAGTTAGAGGTAGTGAATGACTTAGTTTCAATTATGAATAATAACAATTTAAGTAGCAGGTCTAAAAAAATGAATGTACAAGATAAACCTTGGATTACCATAATAATTATAGCTATAAATATTATAATGTATGGTATTACAGCATACCTGAGTGTTATATCAAATGGTAGTATTTTAAATAGCGATACTAATGTTCTAGTTTTACTTGGTGCTAAGGTTAATGATTTAATAAATCAAGGTCAGTATTATAGGCTTGTGACTTGTATGTTTTTACATGGAGGGATTGTGCATGTAGCGGTTAATATGTATTCGCTTTATGCTATAGGACCCATGGTTGAAAGTGTTTATGGAAAAATAAAATATTTAGCTATTTATTTTATTTCTGGGATATGCGCATCTTTATTTAGTTATGTATTTTCAACAAGTATTTCAATTGGTGCTTCTGGTGCAATTTTTGGATTACTCGGAGCGGTGCTTATTTTTGCGATTACATCTAAAGGAAAGACTGGAAGTGCGTTTATAAAAAGCATTTTATCTGTTATCTTTATAAATATATTTATAGGGGCTACGATGCCAGGTATTGATAATTTTGCTCACTTAGGTGGACTTTTTGGAGGCATGCTTGTAGCATTTCTAGTTAATTATAGAACTAAAGAGTAACAACAGTGTTATCACTCAGACATTGCAAATAAAAAAGGCATCCTATGAATTTCTCCTGCGTGACTCTAAATAAGAGGTTGAAACATGAAATTCCATTAAGAAATTCTAATCTTTTGCAGATATAAAATTCTCTAACGCTCTCATTCAGCTTACAGCTGGTTCGCTAGACTGCCTATAGCAGTCTCACGAGAATTTTATATTTGCAAAAGAAGAATTTTAAATGGAATTTCAATTGTTTCTGTCCTTCTTATTTAGAGTCACTTCCGGAAAAATTCATACCAGTATTATTGCAGTTTTCTTATATATGAGGGGGCTAACAATTAATAATTGTTAGCGACCCAGAGATATACAAAGAGGTAAATCTCCTTCTGAAGCTCTTAGCGAGTCTCTAATAGATCTGTGCAGCGATCCAGAAGATGATTTATGTTATTATATGGATGCTTTAATCTTTAATAGTATCTTCAATTTTAACAGTATCACCTATGATACTAATTAAATCTTCATGATTTATAGTTTCTTTTTTTATTAATAAGCTAGTAATGTTTTTTAAAGATTCTTTTTCATTTGTTAATATGGTTATAACTTCATCATATAACTGCGAAATTAAATTTTTACATTCTGAGAATACATCGTCTTGATTTGTAAAACCTGATTCTTTTAATTTGGCCATAGTAAGTAATCCTAAAGACTCACCCATTCCATATTCTGTTATCATGTTTGTTATAAGCTCAGTACTTCTTTGCAGGTCGCTATATGCACCAGTGGTTACATGATCTATACCAAAAATAATCTCTTCAGCAGCTCTGCCACCCAGGAGTACCATTATTTTTTTCTTTATATAGTCTTTGTTTTGATATAGTTTATCTTCTGGAATACTTAAGGTATAACCCCCTGCACCTTTGGTGGTTGGAATTATAGTTACTTTAGAAACCTTATCATTTGGTAACATTTTAAGTGAAATTAGAGCATGTCCAGCTTCGTGAAAAGCAGTGATTTTTCTATCATCCTCTTTAATATAATCTCTATCAACTTTTTCATAACCAGCAAGCATTATTGAATAAGCTTTATCTAAATGTTCGTTTTCAATAAATGTCGAATTGTCTTTACAAGCAATAATAGCAGCTTCATTAGCTAAATTTTCTAGCTTTGCACCTGAAAAAGATGTAGTTTTATGTGCCCATTCAGAGTAGTCTATATCCTTAATCGGTTTGTTTTTAAGGTGAAGTCTCAAAATCTTTTCTCTTGCAGATACATCAGGAAGTGTTACTTCAATATGTCTATCAAAACGACCTGGACGAAGTAGTGCAGCGTCAAGCATATCAAGTCGATTAGTTGCTGCAATTATAATTATGCCTTCTGACTCATTAAAACCAGACATTTCAGTTAGTAGAGCATTAAGTGTCTGATCTTTCTCGTCCGATCCTCCACCAGTTCCGTTATCTCTTTTCTTGCCTATAGCATCAATTTCATCAATAAAGATAACTGCTCTTCCATGACTTCTTGCTTTTTTAAATAAACTTCTAATTCTTCCAGCACCTACCCCTACATATATTTGAACAAAATCAGAACCAGATACTGCATAGAAAGGTACATTTGCCTCGCCTGCTACTGCTTTTGCAAGAAGTGTTTTACCTGTACCTGGATCTCCGTATAAAATTACGCCTTTTGGCATTCGAGCTCCATAAGCAGAATATTTCTCTGGGTTTTTAAGAAAATCAACTATATCTTGTACACTATCTTTAGCCTCTTCATTACCAGCTACATTTTCAAAGTTAAAACCAATATCCGAAACTGCGGTAACATCAAGATTAGTTGCAGAGAACATACCTTTTGTTTTTCTTTTTGCAGGTTTAAAGCACATGCAACCAAGTACTATTAGAGAAATTATAAAACCGGATATTGATGCTATTTCTCCGGGACTGGTTAAAGCTTGCTCGGAAACGTTTATACCATCTTTTAACAATCCTTCTTTGAAATTATTAGTTCTTGGATTATCAGTTTCGTAAATAATTCCATTTTTAAGCTTAACTTGAATTTTAGGCGAGGTTGTTACGTATACAGTGGAAATAGTATTATGAGCTACATCTTTAAGAAAATTAGTATATAGTTTATTTGAAGATACTTTAAAGGTATTACTTACAAAAATGAGAAATACTAATGACAAAACTGCAGTAATAACAGGAAGTAAAATATACTTATTTTTAATTTTATTCATATTATCGAAGCAAGGGGTCCATTATACTTTCAATTACTTTTGGAACCCGCCTCATTCACCATCCTTTCGTGTATATCAAATTTGTTTTTATACCAATAGTTCTTTTATTTTAACTTGCTAAATGAGAACAATATGTCGAATTACGTTTTAAAATATTAACTTATAAGGGCTATTATAATATTATTCTAAGGCCTTGTCCATCGAACCTAATAGATTATGGAAATGTAAATATTGTAAAAAGTTAATTATTAATTTTATCATTTATTGTATACTTTATTTATGATAGAATTAGAGGGGTAATCCATAATATCTACAGGCTTAAATTATGAAGCAGCTTTTAAAAAGGAGAACATTAAAGAATGGGAAAGAAAGTTTATGCTATAAAAGAAGGGTTTAATTCTAATACTAATGAAAAAATAGAAAATATAATAGTTGGTACTTGGACAGAGTGCCTAAAATATGTAAAAGGGGTAAAAGGAGCAAAGTATAAGAGCTTTGAGGATAGAAATGAAGCTGAAAAGTTTTTAAATTCTGCTCCTGTTATTTTAGAAAAGATAGATAACAATTATCCAAAGGATATCCTTCATATTTATGTGGATGGAAGTTATAATTCAGGGACGATGGAATATTCTTATGGAATGGTAGCAGTGAGGGATGATGTAGTTTTTTATATAGAGAGCGGCAAAGGAAAAAGTGATTCTAATAAAAATATAAGACAAATTGCAGGTGAACTAGAAGGCGCAGTAAAAGGATGCCAGTATGCGCAAAGCATAGGAGAAAAGAAAGTAGTGATATTTCATGATTATATAGGGATTTGTTACCATGCTACTGGGTTCTGGGATAGGAAAGAGGAATCATCAAAACAGTATTATCAAAAAATGCAAGAACTTATGGGTAATGGAATAGAGGTTATATTTGTTAAAGTAGATAGCCATACAGGTGATTTATTTAATGAACTTGTGGATGAGAAATGTAAGGAGCAACTGGGAATAAAATCAGATAAAGTTGTGGAAAAGTGGCTAACAAGTAACACTATAAATGTAGCAAGTGATGAGGTAAAGAGTCAAATTTGCTCAATAGCAGCAAAGGGAGAAGCAAATATAATTGTTAAAGATTCTAATACCGTTAACAATTCTATGATTAAAAAGGAACCTAACAGGAAGCAAAATAAAATATATTCATTTAGTGAGATTGTTCATGAGTATAAAATTAATAATGGAGACATTGAGAAATTAATTTTGAACTTAAGTAGTGATGAAAAGACAAATTTTATTACTTATCTATTAAAAGAAAATAATATAAAGTGATATACAAAATAATATAAATCATTGAGGTGGTATATTGGAAAATTTAAATATTGAGCAGCAGTATAAGATTATTTTAGATCGAAACCAGAAGCTCGAAAAACGAAACCAGAAGATTGAGGAGCAAAACACTCAGTTACTCAGTATTATTGAAAATTTATCTGAGGGAGTAATGTTTGCTAATAATAAGGGCGATTTCATAATGGTGAATTCGGAAGCAAAGAGGCTTATTTATAAATCAGATATAGGAATTAATATAGCGGATGCTTTTAAGAATATTGAAGTATTCGATATGTTTGGCAATCAGGTGCCTTATGAAGATTTTCCATCAGTTAGAGCATTAAGAGGTGAAAAATCAAAGAATGTTAAGATTTTTGTATGCCACCCTAATAAAGAATACTTTGCAGAAATTAGTTCAACGCCCATTTATAATGCAAAGGGTGATTTAACTATAATAGTATCCTGCTTTCATGATATTACAGAAACAATAAACCAATCAAGAGAAATAGAGCAGCAGAAAAAGGAATTAGAAGCTATCATAGAAAATATAGCTGACTCTATTGCTATTTTCGATGATAAAGGTAAATACATATTAGTAAATAAAACATCAAGGGAATTGTTTCTCTCATCTTATAATACTTTGGACAATATAAGTGATGGATATAATACATCTGAGTTTTATGATATTAATGGAGAGAAGATTGATAGCGAAAATATTCCAGCCAATAGACTTATGAGGGGCGAAGAATTTAAAAACATGAGAGTGATAGTTAAGTCACCAAATAAAACATTACAAGTAGATATTAATGGTACACCTATTTATGATAGTAATGGAAAATTTACTTTGGGAGTTCTTTGCAGTAGAGATATGACAGACTATTTTAAGCATGAAGAAATTACAAGAAGCCGTTATGAATTTTTAAATAGAATGGTAAATACGTTTGATTTACCTGTTGTTCGATTATCACATCAAAATTTTAAAATTGTGGATATTAATAGAAAAGCATTTGGTATTATTCAATCGATTAAGCCGAGTGTTAAATCAATTAGCCAAATAAAAGGTAATAAAACTGAAGATTTATTTAAAAACTTTAAAAAGAGTGAATACTATAAGTGCTTAAATGAAGTTCTAAAGGATAAGAAAATCAAGTATTTAAATAAAAAAACTTTAATTTTAAATGGAAGTGAAGTATATTGGAATATTATATTTGAACCAGTATTTGAAGTTAATGGGGAAATTCGTGAAATACTAATTTTAGTAATAGATGTTACTCCTGAAATTAAATCTAATATAGTTATGGAAAAAGCATTGAAAGTGCAAGGAGAATTTCTTGTTAATATATCGCATGAGCTTAAAACACCACTAAATGTTATATTTGCAACGGCTCAGTTATTTAGCATGTATTGTAATAGTGGGTCGCTTGATGATAAAAAGGATTCTATTATTAAATATATAGAATCCATTAAGCACAATTCTTATAGATTATCTAAAATTATTAATAACATAGTTGATTTATCCAAAATAGAAGCTGGATTTTACAAATTGAACTTATCTAATAATAATATCGTGGAAATTGTAGAAGAAATTGTGATGTCTTTAACTAATCTGACTGAGAGTAAGGGGTTAAATATTATTTTTGATACTGACCTTGAGGAAAATATTATTGCTTGTGATATAGAAAAAATTGAGAGAATAGTCTTAAATCTTATATCAAATGCTATAAAATTTTCAAATAAAGGTGATGAGATATTAGTCTATGTTAAAAATGAAAGCAAATTTGTTGAAATATCAGTTAAAGATAATGGAATTGGCATTGAAGAGGAGCATTTGGATATAATATTTGATAGATTTAGGCAGGTAGATAAATCGCTATCAAGAAATGCAGAAGGTACAGGGATTGGTCTTAGTTTAGTTAAGTCGATTGTTGAATTGCATGGTGGTAGTATATATGTTGAAAGTGAATTTGGGAAGGGAAGCAAGTTTACAGTAAGACTTCCTAAAGAGAAGGTACTTCATGAAAACAAGCTCTATAGTAGCAATGTAAGAGGGCGTGATGAAAACATACAAATAGAACTCTCAGATGTTTATTCATAAAAAATTAATATTATAACATAAGTACTTCAAATTAAATCATCTTTGAGGCCCATGAAAGGTCATTAAACTTTTATTTTTACTATTATATATAATTATTAATTTTAAAAAATACATTAAAAAATTAAAAAATGCACATCCTATAAAGAGTAAATAAATAAAGAAAGGGTGTGTAATTTATGCAAAATAGATTTGTGTCAACAATTACAGCAGGTGCAATAATTGGTGTAGCAGCAGGCATGATGTTAATTCCTAATATGGATAGAAACACAAGAAGAAGAGCTAAAAAGACCGGAAAGATGGTAATGAATATGGCAGGCGACATATATGATAATATGAAGGACCGTATTTTATAATTAATATTCAAAAGACTCTAAACTATGTTAATAAACACATGGTTTGGAGTCTTTAATATTTAAAGTAAAAATTCGAAATCTATTCATATATTTACAATATTATAGGTGAACTATGTTATAATTGAATTAAAATTGTCGATTTATATAAATTAGTACTATTTTATTACCATGTTGTAAAGGAAGAGTGATTATGGAAATACTATCTATGGGAGAAAAGATAAAGAGAAAAAGAAAAGAACTTAACATGACATTAAAAGACCTTGCAGGTAGTAGGATAACTCCAGGGCAAATTAGTTTAGTTGAATCCGGTAAATCTAATCCAAGTATGGATTTATTAGAATATCTTGCAAATAATTTAAATACTACGGTTGAATATCTAATGGAGTCAGAGGAAGCTCAAGCTGATAGAATATGTTTGTTCTACCAAAATATTGCTGAAGCTCAAATTTTAAATAGTGATCTATTGCAGGCTGAGCAAAACATCGATAAATCTATATATTTTTGTGAAAAATATAAATTAGAATATCGAAGAGCTAGGAACTTATCTTTAAGAGGCGATATATATATGGAACAACACGATATTGCGTCAGCTCAACAGGTTTTTCTTTCTGCAAATGTAGTTTTTATTAAAAATAATTCTTATGAAGAGATAATTAAAACTTTATTAAAGTTAGGGAAAATAACTCTTAAGCTAAGGGGATATCAGTCTGCCTCAAGTTATTTTAAGCAAGCTGAAAAAGTTTTTATAGACAATCAAATGGGAAATGATTTTCTCCTGGGCGAAATATATTATTATATAGGTTATACTTATTTTAAATTAGAAAATATGGAGAATGCTATTAAATATTCATATTTAGCTAAGGAAAAATTCAATCAGATTAGTAGTAAAAAAGAGTATGCTAATTCACTCCTATTACTCGCGGATGGATATAATAAAAAAGGTGACATCAAAAATGCTATAAAATACTCGAAGATTACTTTAAAAGTATTCAAAGAAATTAATAATTTGACTTATATATCAGAGATAGAAAATAATTTAGGAAGATTATTTTATGAGTTTGAAAATATGGAAGAGTCATTTATACACCTAAATAAGGCTAAGGAAATTAGGCAAAATACTAATGACTTAAAATTAATAGATACTTTAGTTAACATTTGTAAAAATTACATTAAGCTTAAGTCTGTAAGTAAAGCTAAAGAGTCGTTAGGTCATATACTAGATTATATAGAAGATGGTAATAATACAGCATTATGCAAGTATTATCTATTAAAATATAGAATTGATTTATTAGAGGACAATAAGGGTGAAGCAGAAACCACATTACTTCAAGCATTAGAGTTTGTGAAGCAGCAAGATAAACTAAAGGATGCAGCTGAAATATCTATAATGATTGGAAAATTCTATGTGGATGGTGGCAGAAGTTTAGATGCAGCTAAATATTTAAATGAAGGTGTAGAGTTATTTAAAAGACTAGGAATAATTAATTAAAACTATTTATGAAAATTTTATAAATGGATTATTCAATTTGTGGATAGGTGATGACAATGAAAATATTATCAACGGGAGAAAAGATAAAAAGAAGTAGAATATATAAAGGATATACACTTAGAGAGATATGTGATGATAAAATATCAGTATCTAAAATGAGTTGTATAGAAAATAATAAGGTCATAGCAGAACCTTGGATATTAGAATTAATTAGTAAAGAATTAGACATAGATATTGAGTATTTAAATGAAAATGTGTTTGAGCAAGTTAAGGGAAATATTAAAATATTAAAGGAAAATGCCTTAAACAATGGTAACGTGGATGTTAAAGATGAGACTTACAAAACTAATGTAACTTATAATTTGGATGTTGCTGAAAAATATAATTATTATGATTTAGCTATTCAATTAATGCACATGTTATTTAATTTTCACTTAGATAAAAAAGATTTTGAGAACACCCAAGCTATTACTTCAAAGTACTATGATTTATATTTAAAAACATCTGTAGAGGATAATAAGTTAACATATTATATAGATATGGCAAGACATCTATACATAAAAGAAGATTTTCTTCAAGCGTCGAGTTATTACCGTAATGTTAGAAAAGGACTTTATGGTAGTGGTAATTTGAATTATAAAAAGTTAATAATAGTCACGTATAGCGAGGCTGCTTGCAATATTAAGCTAGAAAATTATGACCGTGCTTTTGAAGTAGGAAAAAGATTATTAGATTTGGTTAAGCATGTGGATACAAATCTTCGCGCAGCACAGATTTATCATATGTTAGCTGTTTTATCTATAAGAATGAAGAATGGTGATTTTCAAAAATATGAGCAAAAGTCTTATGAGTTATATAAAGATAAGTCGCCTTATAAGGCAAGGGCTATTTTCAACTATGGAGCAACCATGTTTGACTGTAATATGAAAGAAAAAGCAGTTGAATATATAAGCCGGGGGTTAAGTGTATATCCTAGAGACGATAAGGTAGGATTAGTTGAATTTATGCTTGATTGTGTTGAAGAACTTATTAAAAATGATGAGGTGGAGCTTGCACAGCGTATTTCTGATGAAGTATTAAACTATGCGATCAATTTAGATGATATTAAGTTTATAGAAAAAAGTTATTATTTTAAAGCTATTATTCTCGATAGACAAGGAAGCGTATCTAGTGCAGAGATGTACATGAATTTATCTTTAGATTCATTATTAAAGTTTGGGAATAAGAAAGACATATATGCTCGTTATTTAGAAATGGGGAGTATGTACCATAAGTTATCTAATGTGGCTGATTCTATAAAGTATTTTACTTTGGCATTACAACTTGAAAAAAAGATGTAAATTTGGAATTTATCCAAAATTACATCTTTTTTTTAGTTACAACATATGAATTTCTCCTGCATGTCATAAATAAGAGTTTGAAACGTGAAATTCCATTAAGAAATTCTAAACTTTTGCAAATATAAAATACTCTAACACTCACATTCGGCGTTGCCGGTTCGCTAGACTTCCTTTCAGGAAGTCTTACGAGAATTTTACACTTACAAAAGAAGAATTTTAAATGGAATTTCAATGTTTCTGCTCTTCTTATTTGATGCCATTTCCGGCGAAATTCATACCAGTATCTCTTATATATTCATGTAATTTAAGATTTCTGAGTGGTAACACAATAGTTATTAGGCATATTCATACTGGTATTATTTTGAAGTTTCCCTGTTTATTATAAATTCTTTTGCTTTAATTTCTAGAGTATCATCTAAGGATGTTAATGCTACTTCATCATATTTATTGTTTAAGGCAAGTGAAAGTATTCTGTCTGCAAGCTCAGGATTTTTAGATAATAATGAACCATGGAAATAAGTGCAGAAGGTGTTTTTATATACGCAACCCTCGTAACCATCTTCTCCATTATTACCATATCCAACTTCAACTTTGCCAAGAGGTGATAGACCGTTTATATAGGTCCTTCCAGAGTGATTCTCAAAGCCTACATATGTTTCATCAAAAGCTTCGTTGTGAATGACTGTGTTGCCTATAAACCGTTTGTCACCACCTTCAGTGTAAATATCCAAAATGCCAAGACCGTCAACTTTTTCACCACTTGGAGTTGTGTAATATTTCCCAAGTAATTGATATCCACCACAGATGGCTAAAAATACTTTCCCACTTTCTATATATTCTTCCATTGAATCTTTTTTAAGAGTTATTAAATCTGGAGAAACTATAGTTTGTTCATAATCTTGGCCGCCTCCAAAAAAAACTATATCGTAATCTTCTGCTTTAAAATTGTCGCCCATAGATATATTAACAATATTTACTTCAATTCCACGAAGTTCTGCTCTGTGTTTTAGTATTAAAATATTACCTACATCCCCATATACATTCAATAAATCAGGATATAGATGACAAATATTAATTTCCATATTATTCACCTTCTGAATTAGATTTTTAACTATACTAGATTTTTTACCAAATTTTATTTATATAACCTTTAGTGTGTAAAAATTTTCTTAAATTTATCATTGCAGTATAGGTTGCTAGGATATATACTATTTCACCCTTGCAAGATTTAATTTCTTTAAGTAATGTTTCTTCATCGCTGCAAAGAAGGAATGAATCTGATGAAAAACCAGCTACTTTAAGCCTTATTGCCATATCGTATAAACGAATACCTGATATCATAACTTTGTTAACATCAAGACTAGTAAGACGCTCAAAATTTACATCCCAAATCCAAGAAACATCTTTACCATCTGCATAATTATCATTTAAAAGGAGAGATAAGTTTATTTTACGTTTATCAAGATTGATAGTGTTTACAGCTTCGTCATAACCTGCAGGATTTTTAACCAATATTATTTTAACCTCCGTGCCATCAATATTTAGAGTTTCTTGTCTACCAAAGCTACTAGCTACGGTTTTAAGAGAGCTTGCTATAGTATTATCTGGAGTGCCAAGAACCTTGGCTACAGAGTATGCACATAAGGCGTTATAAATATTATAAGTGCCTGGTTGATTTATGTAATATTCTTTATTATTAATAGAAACAGACGAACCACTAGTATTTAGTTCAATAACTTTATCTACGAAGTATGTAAGTTTTGGCCTTTTATATCCACATGAAGGACAATAAAAGTCTCCAAGATGATTGTAGGTTATAAAATTATAACTGTAGGCTGATTTGCAGATTGTACAAAATTTAGCATCTGCATTTATATCTACAGTTTTATTTTCATTAATTTTAGTTTCAAAACCATAGTATATCACTTTATTTGTAAGATTCAAGTTTCCAAATAAAGACTCATCTCCATTAAGCACAAGAGTTGATTCAGGAACTTTTTCAATCCCGACAAGTATTTTCTTTAGAGTTGTATAAACTTCTCCATATCTATCCATTTGGTCCCGAAATAGGTTAGTTATAGTAATTATTTTTGGAGTTATATATTCGGTTACAAATTTTAGATTAGCCTCATCAACTTCTATAACTGCAATTTTTTTCTCAGTTGATTTTTTAAATGAATAATTTGAAATAAAACAAGCAACTATTCCTGTATACATATTTGCACCAGTATTATTGGTGATTACCGGCCTTTTACTATCTTTTATGATGCTATAAATCATACTTGTTGTTGTGGTTTTACCATTAGTACCGGTTATAAGTATAACATCATAATTATTAGCAATTGTTTTCAAAATGTTTTTATCAAGCTTTAAGGCAATTTTACCCGGGAAATTAGTGCCACCTTGAAATATAGACTTTGATAATTTCATAATAAATTTTGAAAC
Source organism: uncultured Clostridium sp. (assembly GCF_937920395.1). Classification (GTDB taxonomy): domain Bacteria; phylum Bacillota; class Clostridia; order Clostridiales; family Clostridiaceae; genus Clostridium_AD. Next base: position 25,204 of record NZ_CALEVF010000048.1, read on the forward strand.
TAATATACTGAGTAACGACTGAATTTTAATTTTTAACACATCCTTTGATTGTACTTATGAATTTAATTTTTTATTATTAGTAGAAATCATAATATATTTTATAATTATGATAATACAATTTTATAACATACGAACATAAATGTCTAACCTATTAATGTAACTTATAATTAAATATTGTGGCTTTTTAGGTATGAATTTGTTAGAATATAACTATAACATATAAAATATTAGATTTATGTACTGGAGGTATAATACTATTTTACTTGGCAAAGGGTATATTTATTCGATTTTTTCTGCTATATTATTCGGGAGTGCAGGGTTATTTGTAAAACTAGCTTCTAGTCTTGGAATTGATTCTATAAGTTTATTAACACTTCAATATATTATAGCTGTTCCATTAATGTTTGTAATCATATATATTTTTAATAGGGAGTCCTTTAAGGTAACAAAGGAGCAACTATTAAGACTGGCTGTACTTGGAATTGTTGGAAATACATTCATGACAGTATTTTATTATACAGCCTACAACTATTTACCTATTCAAATGGTGGCTATATTATTATATACATATCCTATAATGGTATTTATATATTCTGCATTATTCAAGAAGAACTCGATAAGTTACATAAAAATCTTCGCTGTGTTTTTGGCATTTTTTGGTTGTATTTTAACCCTGGATATTTTATCAAGCCAGCCTAAGTATTCAATTAAAGGAGTAATATTTGCTTTAATATGTGCAATGTTTTATGCCTTTATGAATGTTTATAGTGAAGAAAAATTACAGGGGATTAGGCCTTTAACAATTAATGCCTACTCAACACTTTTTTCGTTAATAAGTCTTATAATATATAAATTTCCTCTATTTGTTTTTAGAGGTGATATAACTAAAAATCTTTTAATATATACAACGATTCTTGCCATATTTTGTGAAATTATTCCTTTAACATTACTATATGCAGCTATAAAATATATAGGGTCACTCAAGGTATCTATAATAGGAAATCTAGAAATCCCAACTGCTATGTTATTATCATTTTTTATATTACATGAACATATTGCACTTATGCAGATAGTTGGTACTGTATTAGTAATATGTGCAATATGTTTGATAAGAACAAAGAGGACGCTCAAGGAGGAATTATAAAAAGTTGATAAAATTTAATTCGTTAAGTAGTAATAAAAAAATAAATGGATCTATATTAATACGATTTTAATTGTATTTAAGTTACTAATAGATTATAATAAAAAATTACAAATTATTTTTAGAAGGGAGCAGACATTAGATGGATTTAAATATTATATTGGTTTTAAAAGCTATAATAATAGCAATAGTCGAAGGAATAACAGAATTTATTCCTATTTCCTCCACTGGGCATATGATAATTGTGGGAAGTGTTATAAATTTTAAGGGTGCGTTTGCAAATAGTTTTGAGGTAGTAATTCAATTAGGAGCAATTCTTGCTATTATAGTTTTATATTGGGGTAAAATATGGAGCTCAGTTGTGGAACTTTTTAAGCTTAAACCATCAGGTATTAAATTTTGGACTAATATTATAATCGCATTTATACCAGCTGCATTTTTGGGATTTCTTTTAAATGATAAAATAGATGAATATCTTTTTAATCCAGGCACTGTGGCTGTAGGACTAATTGTTGGAGGAATTCTATTAATTATTATAGAAAATAAATTCAGACATAAACATACAACGAAAAGTGTAGATAAAATAAGCATTAAACAATCATTTAAAATAGGTTGTTTTCAATGTTTGGCACTTTGGCCAGGAATGTCGAGATCAGCATCTACTATAATGGGAGGGTGGATTTGTGGAGTTTCTACAATCGCTGCAACTGAGTTTTCATTTTTCCTTGCAATACCAACGATGGTAGGAGCAACAGCACTTACTTTATTTAAAACTGGTATGAATTTTAGTAGTGGAGAAATTATTACTTTGGTAATTGGATTTGTAGTTGCATTTTTAGTGGCAATGCTTGTAGTTGAAAGATTTGTTGCTTATTTAAAGACAAAACCTATGAGGGTATTTGCTATTTATAGAATTGTTGTAGGCGTAGTATTGTTACTATTAATTAAATTTACGATTTTAATTTAAGATGAATCTCTTCTGCGTGACAAACAAATATTGGGTTGCCACGCAGAAGAGATTCATAATAATATTCAAAGTTATTGTATGATTTGTGTTGTCATATCATAAAAATCAAGTGGAAAAGAGGCTGAAATTCTTTTAGACATTCGCATAATTGCATTTTACCAGCATTACTTTTAACTTTAGGGTTAGAGATGACAGACTTAATGGATAAATCAAAGGTTATGCAGATTACATCCATGTGGAACACTCTAGTGATTTTAACATATCCATTTTCACATATCTCATCTAATTTTATATACTCATCATTAACCTTTATTTTAGTATCCTTTGACCAATTTGGAATTCTTAATGCTAATGTAAATTCAGTAGGTTTGTCTACAATTACTTTTATTGTAAATTTATCATTAAAGGATAGTTACCTATTTGTTCTAAGTTAATTTTAGCTGAATTCACTTCTAAATCACTTTTACTTGCTATGTATAAATGATTATAAATGGTGTTATCACATACTGTATAAATATATCCACCTAAAGAAGTTAGTAGTCTAGCTAGATTGGGAGGACAACAAGCACATCCAAACCATTTTTGACGAATAGGCTTTACAGCTTCAAAATCAAGGTTCTTTTCACAAGCTTCGGGTAAAACCTCTAAAGGATTTACATAAAAGAAACTTTTTCCGTCAAGAGACATACCTGCAAGAACTGTATTGTACAAAGCTAAATTAATAATATCTGCATATTCATTACTTGGTTCTATTTGTAACATTTTATTAGCAAAAAATATTAACCCAATAGAAACGCAGGTTTCGGCGTAGGCTGTATCATTAGGTAAATCATAATCGAAAGTGAAAGCTTCTCCAAAGCGGGTTGAACCAATACCTCCGGTTATATACATACGGCATTTCGTAATGTTTTTCCATAATCGTTTACACGCGGCTAGAAGTTCCTCATCTTTTTTTACTAAAGCTACCTCCGCCATAGCTGTTGCTAGATAAACTGCTCTTACAGAATGACCCTCAACATCATCTTGATACTTCGGTTGTTTATGGGCTTGATAATACTTTCTATCATTTAATGTTGGTGCAGGACATTTTTATTTTGACCAATGAGAGACACCTCCATTATTCTCCCATTCAGTATTAAAGTAATATTGATCTTTGCCACGTTCTTCTAGAAAATAATCAGCTAACTTTAAATAGTTTTCATTAGCCGTTACGTGATATAACTTCATTAAAGCGAGTTTAACTTCTTCATGTCCATCGTATCCTTTTATTTTGCCTTCCTCTTCACCAAAAATGGAATAAATATAATCAGCATATTTGTTGATAATATCTAAGAAACGCCTTTTACCAAGATCACTATCTTGGAAGACCATTCCTACATAATTACCTTCTTTTTCACCAGCTGAAATTTTAAAGTTATTTATGCATCCACTTGGTGAAGCATCTTCAATTCTATCGTTAAGGGCTTCTCATTGGTACGGAATTACTACATTTTTAGTAAGATTTCTATAATAACTCCAAATGCTATCTGTTATCTTAATATTTTTTAAAGGTACTTTTTCCATATATACCATCTCACAAAATTATTTATATATATGAAAGTATAGATTATTTTATTTAATTAATGAATTAATAAAAAGGAAAATAGCATGTACAATTGTGCATATGATATATAATTATTTATCTCTTGAAAAAGTAAGAATGTTAAAAGAATGTAGTAGGATAACATATTCAAAATCAATGCCTCATCCAAGTAGAACTATGTTTTATCATGATTTAGCTTATGTTTCAAAAGGACATTTTCATCTTTGCCAAGGAGATGATAAAATTATTGCACAAGAAGCAGATGTGTTTTTCTTAACTGGTAATAACTATCATTTTTCTGATGCAAATAGCCCAAAAGGATCAGAATGTATATTCCTTCATTTTGATATAGATGAGAAGGATTATATTACTTATGAATTACCTTCTAATCCAAATGAGGAAAATATTATTGCTAAAAAAATGTGTATTTCATTATTATTACAATTACTAGTAGAGCTAGAATCTTCAGTATTTAATCCAAACAGTTTTTTAGGAGATGAAATTGTTAATAGGATATTATCTTCTTATTACTTTAAAAGAAATTGCTATTATGTATGGTTTATTCGATGAGTTTCATTTTAGTAAGAGTTTTAAAAATAAATTTAATTTCCCGTAAGTTTCTTTATTTTTGCCCCATCACTTACAAGTACAATAGTTTTATCTATGTCTGTTCTATAGACGATGCAGTTGATTTTTTTGAGCCTATCCAATGTTTCTTTATTTGGGTGGCCATAATCATTGTCAATGCCACAACTTATAATAGCAATTTTTGGAGACACTTTATCTAAAAACTCTTTTGAAGAAGATGTTTTACTACCATGATGTGCAACTTTAAGTACCTGGGCTGATAGATCATAACCATTAGCCATTATTTCATCTTCAGCTTGGGTTTCTATATCACCCGTAAATAAATAAGTTGAATTCTTATAAGTTATCCTTAGGGCAGAGGAGTAGTTATTTACATTATCATAGGTTGTTTTATTTGGCGATAATATAATACAAGTGGTACTTGGACCTAAATTTAAAGAGGTATTTGGTGTAGCTATTTTTATTTTTAGGTTTTTAGCCCGAAGAGCATCAATCATATCATTAAATGATTGAGTAGTTGCTACGGCTTTTGGGGCCCAAAATTCGCCAACTTCAAAGTTTTTGATTACATTTGCCATACCTCCTATGTGATCTTCATGAGGATGTGTTGCAACTATAAAGTCTAGTTTGGTGATATTATTTTTTTTCAAATATCTAATTAATTTTTGCTTTGAATCACTTGTGCCGCTATCAATTAGTAGGTTCTTATTATTAACTTGAATAAGAGTGCAATCACCTTGCCCGACATCAATAAAATGAGTTATCATATTATCTTCTAAGTCTAGGTTAGTTTTTATAGTAGACCTGTAACTTATAGTTACACATACTATAACAAAAATTATTGAAATACAAACTAAGACATATTTTAACCGGGTTTTCTTTGTCATAAAGTTAAGCTCCTATATATTATTTATTTACATAAATGATGTTGCCCAAATGCATAAATAAATATCAATATTATCGGGTAAATTTGAAATAAAGCTTATTAACTAGTATAATTAAATATGTAATTAAATTAAATCATGGAAGGAACAGATATATGAGAACTATATATTTTTATATACTTATTATTACTAATTTGATTTGGATAAACTTTAAGAAACAAAAACTTAACAGAATAAAAAGGAAAATATCTATAAAAGAAGCAGAGGTATACCTATTTAAAGTGGCTACAAATTGGGCTAAGTTTGTATTAAGGTCTGCAGATTTAAATTTAAAAGTTATAGGAAAAGAAAATATACCAAAGGAGGCTTGTCTTTTTGTTGGAAATCACCAAAGTAATTTCGATATACCGGCAATATTAGCTAATATGAATAATATAACGGGAGCTGTTGCTAAAAAAAGCATGATAAAGATACCAATAATGAGTTATTGGATGAAACAAATTCATTGTGTATTTATGGATAGAGAAAATCCAAGAGAGGCGCTTAAGGCAATTGCACAAGGCGTTGAATATTTGAAAAATGGATATTCTATGCTTATCTTTCCAGAAGGAACTAGAAGTAGAAGTAATACTATGGGAGAATTTAAAAAGGGTAGTATGAGGCTTGCGATAAAAGCAGGAGTTCCTATTGTTCCTATAACATTGTATGATACATATACTGCATGGGAAGGTAATAATGAAAAAATTAAGGGCGCAAGTGCTAAGATTATCTTTGGTAAACCCATATATCTTGATGGAATGTCTAAGGAAGAAAAAGCTAATATATCAGATGTAGTACAAAATATAATTCAAAATAATTTGAACAAGGAAAATACGGAAAGAATCGGTTGAATTATCTACTTGGTTGCAGCGTATTAAGGACTTTCATTCTGAAATGTCGTTAATATACTGCTCCTTTTAATTTATATTATAATTAATCATGTCGTTTTGTTATTAGATCTTCAATTATAGATATTTTGTCTTGAAGTAATGTATTTTCGGTTTTTAAATTTAATATGTTATGTTGAACATCTTTATTTTTATGATTTAAAATGTTTATTGCTTGTTGTAATCTCTTGTTTGTATCCACTTTTTCTTTTAGAATAGGACTATAAATTTTATTTAAAGTAAAATTCTTATTGATTAAGAAGTATATTTTATTATAAAATGTTGTAAGATATAATTTGCTACTTTTACCTATATGTTCTAAAGCGTAAATAATCAAGTCTATAAATTTATTCATATATAATCACCTCAACTCTATTCTACCTAAAGAATACTATGAAAGGCAAGGTAATAATAATGGATAAAGATAATAAGAATTATTATTTAGAAAACATGAATCGTAAAATAAAGAAGTTAGACCTTATAAAAGATCAACATGAACTAGAACTAATAAAGCAAAGTAAGTTACTAGAACAGAATAACCTTACTAACAATGGATTAAAATTTACAAATAATATGCTCCGTGATCAGTATAATAGTTTACTTATCTTACTTCAGCAACAGGGAATAATTTTCGAAATGAATTTTATAAAATATACTCCCCACCAATGGGAAAATTTAGTTATAGTAAAAAGGTCTAATGGGTATGAAATTCAATCTAAAGCAGGCACTATGATAATGATGTTAGATAAAAAATATTCTAAAATTATACAAGATGTAAATAAAAAACGAGCACAAAGTTTAATTGTGATAAGAGTGACAGAAAGAATGGCTTTGGTACAATTAAGATTTAACTAAAAATATAAAAGAAGCCGAATTTTTATCCGGTTTCTTTTATATCTTTAATATATTTATTTAGATATTATTTAACTTCAGTTCTGTCTCTGTTGCTATCTCTGTCTCTTCCGAGAAAAGATAAAGCATATAAGCCACATAAACCTACTAGAGCAAAAATAATTCTTGTTAACGCTGATCCAGTACCAAATAAGCTTGACACTAAATCAAATTTAAAGAATCCAATTAATCCCCAATTTATAGCTCCTATAATAACTAATACTAGTGCTGTACCATCTAATGCTTTCATTGTAAACATCTCCTCTTTCATAAAGTCTTGTGATATTATTGTTTACAATTATTTTAAAATTATTACAGTATTAAAAAAATATTTTATTAATCTTCATATATAAAATTATCTATTAATCTTGTTTTTCCAATATATATGGCTATGGCAACAAGAATGGGCTTATTTACAAAATCTATAATATTAAGGGACAAAGTATCTACAATTTCTATATAATCAATCCTTGCCAAAACTTCGGTTTCAATTTGATCCTTTATAATTTTTTTTAGAAGTTTTGATGATTTTTCACCAGTTGACAATGCTTCTCTACATTTAGTTAAACTTTTGTTTAGAATTAAAGCGGCTACTCTTTCTTTTGATGATAGGTAAATATTACGTGAGCTTTTTGCTAGACCATCTTTTTCACGTATAATTGGGCAACCAATAATTTCTATATCAAAATTTAAGTCTCTTACCATTCTTTTTATTATAGCTAATTGTTGAGCATCTTTTTCACCAAAATAAGCTTTATCTGCAGGGATTATATTAAAAAGTTTTGAAACTACTGTACATACTCCGGCAAAATGATTTGGTCTTTTAGCGCCACAAAGACCTATTGCAAGTTCTTTAACACTGACACTTGCTTCTATGTCTTTATAATACATTTCGGTAGCTTTTGGTGCAAATATTAAATCTGCACCAGCACCCTCGCAAATAATTTCATCTTTATGTAGATCTCTTGGGTAAGAATCTAGATCTTCACTAGGAGCAAATTGTATTGGATTTACAAATATGCTTACCACAACTTTCTCATTTTCTTTTGCAGCACGGCTTATTAGACTTGCATGACCTGCATGCAAAGATCCCATAGTAGGAACTAAGGCGATGCTATAACCTTCTTTTTTCCAAACTTTGACTTGATGACGAGCTTCTTTTATAGTATTTATAGTCTTCATATTTTTAGAGGCAATAGTAACATATTATTAAATCATTTCATTCTGAAATATATTTAAAAGTTATTAATGCCTGTTACACTTCCTTTCTTAAGTAAAGTTTAAATATATTAATACAAACTTTTTAAAATTTCATCATTTATTTTAAAGCTGTGTTCACTTGCTGGAAAAGTTCCTTCTGTTACTTCTTTAATATATGATTTAAATCCAGATCTCATTAAATCACCGACGTTTGCAAAGCTTTTTACAAATTTTGGTTTAAAATCTTCGAACATATTTAACATATCTTGATATACTAAAATTTGACCGTCACAGCCACCACCAGCCCCTATTCCAATAGTAGGGATAGTTACTGCATTTGATATAAGGTCTGCAAGTTTTGCGGGTATACATTCAAGCACAATAGCAAAAGCACCTGCAGCTTCTATCTTTTTAGCATCTTCAATAAGTTTTTTAGCATCAATGCTATTGTTTCCTTGGACTTTAAAACCACCAAATATATTAACAGATTGTGGAGTTAGTCCGATATGACCGATAACAGGTATTTGAGCATCAACTATAGCCTTAATTTGAGGACAAACTACAGCTCCACCTTCAAGTTTTACAGCTGCGGCTCCCGCTTCTTGTAGGAATCGCCCTGCATTTTTAACTGCATCATATATTGACGTTTGGTAAGACATAAAAGGCATGTCTCCCACTACAAGAGCGTTTTTAGTGCCGCGAACAACTGCTTTAGTATGATGAAGCATGTCATCCATAGTGACACTTAAGGTATCTTTGTACCCAAGGCAAACCATACCTAATGAATCTCCTACTAAAATACCATTAACGCCAGATTCATCAATAATTTTAGCCATTGAATAATCATAAGCTGTAAGCATTGTTAATTTAATACCTGATTTTTTTGCAGATATAAATGTTGAAACAGAATTTTTCAATTGTTAATCCTCCTAGATTTCTAAATATTATTTAAATGAATATAAAAACTAAAATTTAAGATTTTAGTTTTTATAAAGGAAAATAATTAACTAGTAAATTTAGAAACAGTTAATTTTATAATAAAATAGGGTAAAGTGAGTATGCGATTGCACATGAATTGTTTATATTTAAAAGAATGCTAGAGGTTAAGTCATCTCCTTTGGAGCTGCAACCACTAGTATGATATATTTTCAATTAGTAAATCTAAAAAAACATCTCAGATAACTGAGAGATTGATATTTATGAAGCGCCGTCTCATTCATAAAGATATGAGCAGATAATTTAATTTGCTACGCGAATTAAAATACTTTGCGATTTAATTATTTTTTATAATATGGTAAACAATAAAGTGCAGTTCACAATCGATACTACCCAAAAATATTTTAGCATAAATTTATTTTTAATACAAATATAATTCGATAAATTAATGCATAAACTATTGATAATTATTAGAAAATGTTTGATAATGTATAATATAGATTTATTTATATGAAAGGTGGGATTAATATGAATATCGCCATGCAAATACTTGGCATGATAGCATTTACAATTGTGATTTTTATAATATATTATGGTTTAAAAACTTATTTACTTAATAAAATAAAAATTAATAAGTGGGTAGTTCTTGTGATAGCTATACTATTATTTACAGCTCCTATAGCTTTATGGCCGACTATGCCGGTTTTTGTAGCTAGATATGTAATACCAGGAGTATTTGTTATTTTTGCTTTATGGTTTATGGATTTATCAGGGTTTATGAAGAGAAGAGTTAGTTCTAAATCAAATTATTCAAATACTAGTTATAAAAAAGATAAGAAAAAGGATATAGTTATGAGGCCTAAAGCTAAACCAAACAGAGTTAAAAACAATAAAAAATAATATAAAGGAGTATAAATATCTTATGGAAATTTATACTCCTTTTCATTTAATGAAAATTTGACATTAGTTAAAAAGCTTAGTAATATTAAGGAATATATACATATGATGATTAATATGTATATATATATTTATAGGGGCTTGCAGAATTCAAAAATAAAAACTGTGGATAACTTTTAAGATTTGG
>NZ_CALEVF010000049.1 GCF_937920395.1 uncultured Clostridium sp.
GTTCATCAGATAAGTATAGTTCCAAGAGGAAGGGCTGGTGGATATACTATGCGTCTTCCAGAAGAAGACAGATCATATATGTCTAGGTCAAGACTTGAAGGAGAAATTGTGGGATTGCTTGGTGGCAGAGTTGCAGAGAAACTAGTTATTGGTGATATAAGTACTGGTGCTAGTAATGATATCGAAAGAGCCACAGGAATCGCAAGACAAATGGTGATGGATTATGGAATGAGTGACACTCTTGGGACAATAGCATTTGGTTCAGGTAGTGATGAAGTATTCCTTGGAAGAGATATGGGCAAGGATAGAAAATATAGTGAAGAAACAGCATACAAAATAGATCAAGAAGTAAAGAAACTTATAGATGTAGCATATACAAAAGCTTTAACACTTTTAACTGATAATAGGAGTAAACTTAATGCCGTTGCAGAAGAACTTCTAATAAAAGAAAAACTAGAAGGTGTAGAATTTCAAGAGATATTTGCAAGAAGTTAAAAGTTTATTTGAAATTAAATTGTTTTTAAAATAAAAGGTAAAAAAGAAATAAAAAGGCTAAGTTCTTTTTATTTCTTTTTTTTGTCTCAAATTGTGGTATAAATAGTGTAGACTTAGTATTTAAATACTAAACATTTTTTAAAAGTGCTTTAATATAATAATTAAATGGGGGTTTTAATATGGATATAATAGATAAAGAAATAGTAAAAAACATGCTTTATGAACATAATAAGTTTTTTCTTGCAGGAGAAACAAGGAACATAGAATATAGAATATCTGCACTTAAAAAGTTAAAAAACGTAATAAAAAAATACGAAAAAGAGATAATAAATGCATTATATAGGGATTTGGGGAAAAGTGAATTTGAAGCTTATGGTACAGAGATTGGTTTCGTTTTGGATAGTATAGGTAATTTTATAAAACATTCAAAGAAGTGGGCTAAGACTAAAAGAGTGAAGACACCTATACATCAGTTTCCATCTAAGGGGTATATTATGTATGAACCATATGGAACAGTACTTATTATAGGACCATTTAATTATCCGTTTCAGCTTTTAATTGAGCCCTTAGTAGGAGCAATAGCAGCTGGAAATTGTGCTGTTTTAAAACCATCAGAAAATACACCTACTGTGTCAGGGTTAATAAGAAAAATAATTGAAGAAACTTTTGAAAAAAACTATATACGAGTTATTGAAGGGGAAAAAGAAACTACTTCTGCGCTTATTAATTCAGCATTTGATTATATATTTTTTACTGGTAGCGTACCAGTTGGAAGAATAGTGATGAGGGCAGCTGCAGAAAATCTTGTTCCCGTAACACTTGAACTAGGTGGGAAAAGTCCAGTAATAGTAGACAAAACTGCTAATTTAGACATTGCAGCAAAAAGAATATTATGGGGTAAACTTGTAAATACAGGACAAACTTGCATAGCTCCGGATTATATATTTGTGGACAAAGTTATAAAAGAAAAATTTATAGAAAAGTTAAAAAGTACAGCAATAAGTTTTTATGGTGAGGATGCTTCTAAAAGCATTGATTACGGAAGAATTGTGAGTAGTAGGCAGTTTAAAAGATTGACTTCAATAATTGAGAAAGATAAGAATAAAGTAATATATGGTGGTAATTCAAATCAAGGTACTTTGTACATTGAACCAACAATTATTGATAACGTAGACTTTAAGGATGCAGTTATGCAAGATGAGATATTTGGACCAATTATGCCAATACTAGAATATGAGAATTTAGAAGAAGTTATAGAAATGATAAATAATAGACCAAAGCCATTAGCGTTATATGTTTTTACGGAAGATAAAAATGTTCAGACAGCTGTTTTGGGTAGAATTTCTTTTGGGGGAGGGTGCGTTAATGATACTATATCTCACGTTGCAAGTTCAAATATGCCTTTTGGTGGAGTAGGGAATTCAGGCATTGGTGGGTATCATGGAAGAGATAGTTTTGAGACTTTTTCTCACAGAAAAAGTATATTAAAGAAAAGTACCTCTATAGATATAAAACTTATTTTTCCACCTTATGGAAATAGAATAAAACTTATAAAAAAAATATTAAAATAGTTGTTTTCTAAACTAATGCTTTAATAAGGATAAATATAAGATATAATGTATATAAGTTATGTGGAAAATATTTTAAGAATATGTTAAAAATATGTTATATATAAAATAAATAAGAGGTGATTTTATGAGTAAGAAAAAAAAGTTCGTTGTATCGTTTATAGTTATAATTCTTTTTGTATGTTTATTTTCGTTAGGTAATATAGCTCAATTAATTATTAATATTGAGTGGTTTAATACAGTTGGATATCTTTCGGTATACTTTACCAAAATACTTACAGTGTTAAAGCTTATGGTGCCTGTTTTTATCCTTAGTTATATTGGTATATTGTTTTACTATAAGGGAATAAAAAAGAGTATTGCACATATGAAAAAAGTAGTAGAGGTAAATACAAAAAAAGATATTATTCAAAATAAGATTTTTATAGCTTCTAATATAATTATTTCACTTGTATTTTCTTTTGCTTTTTCATCCGTATATTGGAATATGATTCTTCAATTTATAAATGCAGTTAGTTTTAATGCGAAAGACCCTATTTTTAATTTGGATGTGTCTTTTTATATTTTTAAACTTCCTTTAATTCAATCATTATATAGTTTTGTAATGACGTTGCTAGTATTCTTAATTATTATTAAAGCGATAGTTTTCTTTGTGTTTAAAACAAAGGATACGTTTAAGGTAGGGAAGGCAGTAAACCCTTTTGATGACATTAAATCAACAGGTAAGGAACTCAGTGTGTTTGCAGGAAAACAAATTGCAATAATAGCATCACTTATAGCATTTTTTCTTTCGATTGGATATTTAATAAATTCATTTAATTTAGTGTATAGTCCAAGTGGGGTTGCATATGGTGCAAGTTATACTGATGTTCATGTAACATTACTGTTTTATAAAATACTAATTGTGGTTTGTATAATTGCTGCAGTTGTAATATTTATTAATGTTTTGAAATCAAAGGTTAAGCCTATAATAATTTCAGTTGTCGCTATAGTATTAATAAGCTTTGTACAAGTAATATCAGCGGCTGTAGTTCAGAGTACTGTTGTAAAACCAAATCAAAAGGAACTTGAAAAACCATATATTCAAAATAATATTGATTTTACAAATAAAGCATTCAATATAGCCAATATTACTACAACGCCTTTTAATATAAAAAATGATTTGAAACAAGAGGATATTGCAAGTAATAAGGAAACAATAGATAACATTAGAATAAATTCATCTACGCAGGCACTTGAATTTTATAATCAAGTACAAATATTAAGATATTACTATAATTTTAGTGATATAGACGTAGACAGATATAAAATAAATAATAAATACAGTCAAGTATTTCTTGCGGCAAGGGAAATAGATTCAAAATCGTTATCACCAAGCACTTGGCAGAATACTCATATGATTTACACACATGGTTATGGCGTTGTAATGAGCAAAGTAAATGCAGTTACAACAGAGGGTCAACCTGATTTTGTGATTAAAGATATGCCTTTAGAAAATAGTACAAATATTAAATTAACTAATCCAAGAATTTATTTTGGGGAGCAAACAAATGATTATGCCTTAGTAAATACTAATGTAAGTGAATTTGATTATCCTCAAGGTGGAACTAATAAAATAACAAATTATTCTGGCGAAGCTGGAATTAAAATGAATTTAGGTAATAAACTTTTATTTGCAATAAACAAAGGGGATATGAATTTTATACTATCAAGAGATATTAAAAGCACAAGTAAAATTCTTATAAACAGAAATATTGTTGAAAGGGCAAAGAGCATAGCTCCATTTTTAACTTATGACAAAGATCCATATCTTGTTATAAGTGGAGGGAAAGTATATTATATACTTGATGCATACACAACATCATCTAAATATCCATACTCACAACCACAAAATGGAGTAAACTATATTAGAAACTCAGTTAAGGTTGTAATTGATGCTTATGATGGAAATACAAATTTCTATGTGTCAGATAAAACAGATCCAATTGTGCAAACTTATGCAAAAACGTACCCTAAGTTGTTTAAGGATATATCTAAGGTGCCAGCTGACATTAAAGCACATTTTAGGTATCCATCTGATATATTTAATATTCAAAGTGCAGTACTAAGTAAATATCATGTAACTGATGCAGGGGTGTTTTATAACGGGGAAGATTTTTGGGATGTTTCCAAGAATGCGACAGCAGTAGGTGGAGATGTTAAAACAACTATTCCGCCATACCTTGTAGAAAAATTACCAGGAAGCACTAGTGAAGAGATGATACTTCAACAGTATTTCAATGTAAAGGGAAAGTATAACATGACAGCAATTTTAGGTGCTAGAATGGATGGAGAAAATTATGGAAAATTGTTTTTAAATAAATTTCCAGCATCAGAAACAACGGTTTACAGTCCATTCCAATTTAAGCAGAGGATAAGTCAAGATACTACAATTTCAGCACAGCTTTCTTTATGGAATACGGGCGGATCTCAAGTGCAATATGGAGATACTGTGATTTTACCAATAAAGAATTCACTACTTTATATTGAACCTCTGTATTTAAGAGCTAGTGGTGCCAATAGTATTCCGGAAATGAAGAAAATAATAATTGCATACGACAGTAAGTTGTTGATGGTTGATAATATTGAAACTGGACTTCAACAGATATTTAATTATCAGGCACCAAATACAGTAGTTAAAGCTGGGACAGGAACTACAGCGACTGCTCCTTTAACTCAAACTGAAACTAAATTAATTAAGCAGGCAAATGATTTATATACTAAAGCACTTGATGCTCAAAAGAGTTTAGATTGGGCAAAATATGGAGAATATATTAATCAACTTGGTACTTTGTTAAAACAACTAAATAAATAAAGAGTGAATAACAAATTAAAAACAGGTGCAAAATTGCATCTGCTTTTTTTTTATTCTAACTAGGTAGCTAATTATATAAGCTGACTCATCAAGTAAAATAATGTAAAATATATTATCAATTGAAAATGATAATTGCTAAACAAATACAATAAAATCGTTGATTCCAGACCTTGGTAGGTGTATAATAGAAATATTGATTATTATCAATTGATTTAAATTTGAAAGGAATGAATAAAAATGAACAAACAAAAAAACGCGTTATTATCTATATTTTCTAATACTGCGTTAATAATTTTAAAAGTTATAGCTGGAATATTAATGGGCTCAGTTAGTGTTATTTCTGAAGCAATCCATTCTTCTATAGATCTTTTGGCAAGCATTATTGCCTATTTCTCAATCAAGATAGCTTCAAAGGCTGAGGATGCTGGTCATCCTTTTGGACATGGTAAGTATGAAAATGTATCTGGTTTCGTTGAGGCCTTGCTAATTTTACTTGCTGCTTTTCTCATAGTTTATCAAGCCATAAAAAGAATGTTTAATGGTGGATCTGTTGAAAATGTAGGTGTGGGTATCTTTGTAATGATGATAGCAGCTGCAGTTAATTTTTGCATATCCATGGTTTTATTAAAAGCAGCAAAAAAGACAGATTCAATTGCTCTAGAAGCGGATGCTATGCATCTTCTAACTGATGTATATACGTCTATAGGAGTGTTTAGTGGACTTATATTATTGAAAATAACTAAAATACCAATTATAGATCCAATCACTGCTATATTTGTTTCAGTTTTAATAGTTAAGACTTCAGTAACTTTAATCAAAAAGTCTCTAAATGATTTAGTAGATTCTAAACTTCCGGATGAGGATATTTCAAAAATAATAAATATACTTGACTCCCATTTAGAAATCACTAGATATCATAGTTTAAAAACTAGAAAAAGTGGACCGACAAGAGAAATTAATGTGAATGTTCATGTTTTCGCAAATGCATCACTAGTGGATGCTCACATCCTCTCCGATAAAATTGAAGCGGAAATAAAAAATATATTTACTGGGGACTCATATGTAATGATTCATCTAGAACCAGAAATTTCAAAGGAAGTAAGTTCGGTAAGTGGACAACATGGAAAGTTAGTTTAGAAAGCGTTAATTACTTATATAACATTTTCTTTAATTCGCTCTAAACTTAGCTCATGTTTATTCATCTTCTTTATCTCTATTGTTATCATTACGATTGTTATTATAAATGCGATAAAGTCAGATGCTGGTCCAGCCATCCATACTCCATCTAATTTAAATAAACGTGGCATTAAAAGTATTAAGGGTAAAAGTACTATAATTTGTCTTAAAAGACTTAAGAAGATAGAGATCTTAGCCTTACCTACAGCTTGAAAATAATTTGTAAACACAACCTGCGAACCTATTAATGGAAGCATTATAAGAAATATTCTTAATCCTCTAGAACCAAGACTTATAAGTTCTTTGTCGCTGTTGTTAAATATACTTATTATTTGAACCGAGAAAAGTTGAACAAACACAAAGCCAACTATAGTCATAAGGGTAGCGACGATAGTTGCATATTTTAATGCTAGTTTTACCCGCGTGTAACTTTTAGCACCATAGTTATAACCTATAATCGGTTGTGCTCCCTGATTTAATCCAAAAACAGGCATCATAATTAACATATTTATACTATTTATTAGTGAAAAAGCGCCTATTGCCAAATCTCCACCATATTTTGCGAGGCTCTTATTAAAGGTTACAGTAATAAGACCAGCTGCCATTTGCATAGAAAAAGGAGACGCACCTATTTCTAATATTTCTTTCACAATTTCCTTCTGTAACCTCATGTTTTTTCTTTTTAATTTCAAGACACTTTTCCCTCTTAAAAAGTATGAAAGGACCCAAATAGAACATACAGCTTGAGAAATTACAGTAGCTAGGGCTGAACCAACTACTCCCATATTTAGACCAAAAATAAATATAGGATTCAATATGAAATTTAGTATAGCACCTATAAGCATTGTAACCATAGCCATAAGTGCATTACCTTCTGAACGTATAAATGGATTCATACCAAAACCTAAATTTTGAAGTATAACTCCAAGTAATATTATAGATCCGAATTGTTTAGCATAAGTAATTGTTGCTGGGCTAGCACCAAGAAGGATTAGTATCGGATTAAGCAATACAAGGCCTACAATACTTACTGCTATAGAAAGTATAACTACTAATACAAATGCATTTCCCAGTATCTTCTCTGCATCTTCCTTTTTATGCTGTCCAAGTTTAATAGAAACTACAGCAGCTCCACCAATTCCAACAAGCATTCCAAAGGCCATTATAACATTTGTAATTGGAAAGGTTATAGCGACTCCCGAGAGAGCAAGAGGATCAGGAACACCTCTACCAATAAAAATCCTATCCACAACACTGTATAAAGCGTTTACAAGCATTCCTATTATTGCAGGAATTGAAAATTTCCAAAGAAGGGAGCCAACCTTCTCTGACGCTAATTCATTTGTATTATCCATATAAATACCACCTTTTAATTAATATTGTATCTTCTATTTTGTTAATCCTTGAGTTTGATTTATTGTGTTTCATAACTAAGAAACCTCTATTTACAAGGGTATCTAGGATTATATAAACTTAAATTGATACTACTCCTAAATGTTCTACGTAATATAGTAGCATAAGAATAAGAATAAATCAACTTGTGTTTATTGTATAGATTACATTTGTTGAAAGTTTAATACATCCCCAATTTGGAGTTTTCTTTGCAACTAGAGTAATGTCTTTACAATATTTTTTAAATCACATAAATTATTTATAAAAATTGGGTTAAGTAGGAGGGCTAGTACATAAACTGAAATATAGACTTAGAAAAGATACCAACTAATTTTAAAATTAGTTGTGATGAAGGGGTGGATATTGTCACAGGAATGTAAGCTTGAATGATGCAACACCAGATGGCGTATATAAATTAAAAGATAAAGAAAAAGATGCAGTTCTTAAAGGTAAAGGATATGCTTCACCTGTTACCTTTTGGATGCCGTTTAACGCAGGTATTGGAATTCATGATGCAAGTTGGCGAAATGCGTTTGGAGACTTTAATAATAAAAGAGGATCGCAACATATATTGCGACTGAGCTCTAAGCTTTGTGACATAGTAGACAATTTATATATTTTAAACAAAGGAAATAATTGCCCACATAAGTAAAAAGCTTATTATAATTGTAAGATTATTGACAGTAGCTACAAACCTAGTATCGTAGCTAAATTCTACTGAGTAAGGAATAACTGTAAAACTAATTGGTAATATAAGACCGATTAATATAGTCTTTTTAAACATTGGATCTAGGGGTACTAAAGTATAAATAAGTATGCCTACTCCAAATCCAATTATGTATCTTAATGCAATTATCTTGGCCATATTTTTTAAATATACCTTTTTAAAGGAAAAGCTTAAGTATAATCCAAGTGCTAATAACGCAAGAGGCATATTTGCTTTGGATAGAATTCCAGTTATTTGTATAATAGGCTTGGGAATGGTAAGGCCTAAGAGATTAATAGCCAAAGTAATAATGTATGTAAGAAAAGGTATTGAGTGTAGTGTCTTAGATAAAATATTTTTGTAACTTATTTCACCTTTGCTACTTGAATAAATGCTTGCAATAATATAGCAAACAGCGAAAACAATGAAGGAATTGCCCATATCAAACATTCCAAAGTATTTGAGCCCTGTTCGGCCCCATATGGACTCAACTATAGGATATGCGAAAAGCCCGACATTGAAGGAAGGGACTAACATTGTTAACATTCCTTTTTCGCGCCTTGATTCTCCTTTGAATGCAATGAGTGCGACTAATGCCATAATTAACCCAAATACAAAGCTAATTATAGGTACGAGTAATAGGCTTTTGTCTATAGTCATAGTACTGAAAACATTTATTACAATGGAGGGAAGTGTAACATTAAAAATCAATCTAGAGATGACGCCTCCATCGCTTTCTTTCAATACATTTACTTTCTTTAGAAAGTATCCGAGTAAAATAATACTTAACGACATAACAAATTGTGAGTTAATAGTGTTCATTTAATGTCTCCTTACGATGGTATTTAAAGTGGAAATATATTGGAATCATAATAATTCAATATCCTTATGTTTAGTAAATTCATCTAAAATATCTTCAATTAAGGCATGTTGTAAATTCCTGAAATTTCTAGCCTTGCAAATAAGCCTTAAGTTTAAACAAACACAACCGGATTCCATGGAAGTATATACTGTGTGAGAAAGATTCTCGTAATAAATAGGAAGAGTTTTTGATGCAATATTTAGTGAATCTTTTGCCTCTTTCTCTATATCGCCTACTTTATCATCAGCAATAGACATTAATATGTTCTTAGCCTTTCTCCAGTTACTCGTGAGTGTAACTCTTATTTTAAGTTCATTCCAAGTAAATGGGAATGCATTAGTTTCATTTATAAGGTCTTCAGTGAGTATTTGTATATTTGGTATATGAGTAATTCTTCCAGTGCTTTGTCCATATGTTCTGTTGTCATTTTCCATAACTTCAATTATAGTAGTATAAAACCAATCTATAGCGACTACATCCCCCAGGCTTTCTCCAATTTTTATTCTATCTCCAAGTTTAAAGGGTTTATGAGTATTAATTATAAGCCAGCCTAAAAAACTTGCTACAAGATCACGAAAGGCAAAGGCAAGTCCAGCGGAGAAGATTCCGAGAAATGTAAATATATCTTTAGACTCATACATCCATATTGGTATAATCGCTATGGCAGTTAGAACATTTAAAGATACTGAAGATGTTTTTTTATATTTTATTGTATTAAGTGAATCAAAATTTGATTTATTAATAAATGAGCATATACTTTTTTTTACCAAATGAAACAACATTATTATAAATAATGTTATAATAATTTTTATTAACACTCCTACAGTTTCAAATCTTAAACCTATATTAAGCAAAAATTTAATCACTAGCTTTCTTCCCCTTTATGTTAATTTAAACTACATGTATTAACATATAGTTTAAGTAGTATAGAGCAAAATTACATCTATGTCAATGACAGTATTTGAATAATGTGCTATAATATTAGCTTATTCGCTAAAATTTCATATTAAAAATTTTGTATTCAAAATCGTCTTGTAAAATGATATATTGCAAGTCTTATTATATAATTTAAACACAATAAATAAAAGTTAATGGAGAGATGAAAGTTGAAAAACAAAAGATTTTTTATTTTAATTGTATTGTTTCTAGTATCGTCTATGAGTTTAAATGTTTTTGCTGTTACAAGTAAGAGCATTACTAATGAACCAACAATATATGGGAAAGCTGCTATCACTGTTGACGTTGCAACTGGAGAGATAATTTACGCTAAAGATGTGGACAAGAAAATGTATCCTGCAAGTATGACAAAGCTAATAACTGCACTATTGCTCGCTGAGAACAAGGTAAAGACTGATAAAATAAAATATTCACAAAGTGCAAAAATTCAGCCAGCAGATTCATTAAATGCTAGTTTACATTCAATCGGTCTTAATGAGACCATGTCAAGTACAGATGTAATGGATGCTTTATTAATATTTTCAGCAAATGACGCGGCATATATGATTGCAGATAACATTGCAGGAAATTCTACAAACTTTATGAAAGTGATGAATGATAAGGCAGCCCAATTGAAGATGACTAATACCCATTTTGTAACGCCTAATGGACTTCATGACCCAGAACATTATAGTACGCCTTATGATATGAGCATATTGGCTAGAGATGCATTTTTAAATCCATGGGTAAAAGAGACAATGAATAAAAAGCAAAGTACTTTTTCAACATCAAAAGGTACAATATTTGAAATCAAAAATACTAACAAACTTCTTGGACTCAATGGGTGTATTGGAGGAAAAACTGGATATACATCAAAGGCAGGGAGATGTCTTGTAGCTTTTTATGAAAGAAATGGTAGAGAAATTATGGGCGTTGTTATGGGATCGGTTATGGATGCAAATGACACTTATGTTTTCAATGATATGAAAAAAATAATTAACTACAGCTATGATTTACACAGGACTTTATTATATGCAAAAGATTCTGTTGTGAAAACAAAAATATTAAAATACAAACCTCTTAAATTCTTTGGACCAGAGAAAGCTATTAGTGTACCACTAATAGTTAAAGAGGATGTTAGTTATTATAAGAACGAAGCAAATAAAAAAGATTTGAAGGAAAATATAAAC
The DNA here is from genome assembly GCF_937920395.1 of uncultured Clostridium sp. Taxonomy (GTDB): domain Bacteria; phylum Bacillota; class Clostridia; order Clostridiales; family Clostridiaceae; genus Clostridium_AD. Next base: position 11,180 of record NZ_CALEVF010000049.1, read on the forward strand.
TTATCAGATATAACGGTTTCTAGTATTAAAGGAAACGATAGCATTGGAACCTTGAGAGTAACACAAAGAGAAAAAGTAAGAATGTATAAATTATATTCTGCAGCTCCAAGTGGATCTTTAATAAAGAATGATATGCCTATATATATTATGACAGCTGCAATAATTATTGTATTTTTATTATCAATAGCTCTAATAATAAGAACAAATAATTTAAAAAAGAGAAAACACAGAAGAAGTAGAAGGGAAAAATATTAAATGAATGTATCATAAGTAATATTATAGGAGGATAAGAATGAAAAAATTAGGTTGGCGTTTTAGATTTTCAGTGTTATTGATATTTTTATCAGTAGTGTTATATTCTCTCCATTATTATCTTTTTAGAGATACACATCTTATTTTGTTGTATTTTTTAGGTGATTTAGCGTTTATACCTATTCAAGTTTTGTTAGTATCCTTAGTTATTGATAAGGTTATTAAGCAAAGAGAGACGGAAGGCTTAATAGAAAAGTTAAATTTAATAATAGGTGTGTTTTTTAATGAAGTTGGAACTGATATATTAAAATATTTTACAGTTGTTGACCCGAATGTTGATGAGATTGCGAGTTTTCTTATAGTTGATTCAAGTTGGGAAGATAGAGATTTTAAAAAAGCATTAGAAAAATGTAAAAACTGTAATTATGAAATTGAATTTCACAAAATAGACCTAGAGAAAATAAATGAATTCCTTCTAAGTAAAAGAGGTTTTTTATTGAGATTATTAGAAAATCCAAATTTGTTGGAACATGAAACTTTTACCCACTTATTAACGGCAGTTTTTCATTTGCAAGATGAGTTGTCTTCAAGAAATTTGTCACAGCTACGAGATGATGAAAAAGAACATATAAGGAGTGATATAAAAAGGGTATATAGAGCAAGTGTAAGTCAATGGATTATGTATATTAAGCATCTAAAAAACACCTTTCCGTACTTATTTGTAAAGGCAATGACAAATAATCCATTTAACAATTTACATTAGACATATTATGCATATGTGGAGTTTAGAGTGGAATTTTTGTACTAGTTTTTTTAGCCATTGTCCTAATGTGGATATTTTTTAAGAGAATAAATACTAATAAATAAAAGAACTGTTGAAATTTCAACAGTTCTTTTATAGGTTTATATTAATTAAAGGGGGCTCTAATTAAAAAAACATCTACATTTTATAGTATTTATAATAACGATTATATGTGTCATATGAGTTATAATAAAACAAATGGATTTTATATTAATATGTGACATATAGGAGAGTGAGTTATGAAATACTTGATAATAGGAACAGGCGGTACAGGTGGTTGTATTGGTGGATATTTAGCAAGAATCGGAAAAGACGTTACATTTATAGCAAGAGGGGCTCAACTAAAGGCTATAAAGGAAAACGGGCTTATAGTTTACTCAACATTAAATGGCGAAATAAATTTGAAAAACGTTAAGGTATTCGATGGCGACGAGGAGTATGGAAAGTTTGATGTGATCTTCTTATGTGTTAAAGGATATTCCTTAAATGAGACTGTTTCTATCATAAAGAAAGCTTCTAATGGAAAGACCATTGTAATTCCAATTTTGAATTCATTAAATGCCAAGGAGAAGTTATCCAAGGTTCTGACTGACATGACTGTTCTTGATGGTTGTATTTATGTTGGTGGATACATATCAGCTCCTGGAGAGATAACGCAGACAATTAAAATATTTAGAGTCGTTTTTGGCGCAAGAGAAGATACAAAGGTGGATATAAATTTATTACATAAAATACAATTAGATCTTGAGGAAGCAGGAATAGAAGGAATTATTTCAGATAATATAAGACGTGACATATTTAAGAAATTCTCATTTACATCAGCATATGCATCTACTGGAGCGTATTACGATGCTGAAGCTGGTGAATTTCAAAATGATGGAGAATGTAGAAAAATGTTTATATTGCTACTTAAGGAACTACAAAAGATTGCAATTGTATTAAATATTAACTTGAATACCGACTTTGTAGATGAAAACCTTGTAATTTTAAGTGGATTTAGCTTAGATACAACTGCTTCAATGCAAAAGGATATTAAGAAAGGAAAAAGCAGCGAAAAAGATGAACTTATCTTTAGTATTGTAAACATTGCAGAAAAATATGATATTGATGTTCCAAATTACAAGAAAATAGCGAAACATTTTGGGTATACAAAAAAGAACTGATATAATTACATCAGTTCTTTTTTAAAGTTTTATATTAAATTTATATTAATTAAAGGGGGACTCTAATTAAAAAAATAAAAATCAATCACATACTTTCTATATACTTAGTATATCAATTATTTGTGTCATTATAGTGACGAAATTAAGAACTATTTGTAAATTTTTTAGATAAAAAACAATATATAACATAAAAATCCAAAAGTTTCAGAAAAAAATTTATTTAAATAGTGGTATTATAAAAAACATAGGTAAATTAATTATTTGCTTCTATTATTTCTTTTAAGGTAACATTAGGATTAATAAATCTAGCCTTACTTTTTTCAGTTTTTAGAGTTATAGCCTTTTGTGGACAATTCTGAATACAAGCTAGACAATGTTGACAATTATTTTTAAAGACAGGTTTTTTATCAACTTTTATATTATCTACAGGACATACTCTTTCACAAACTTTGCATCCATTACAATTATCTTCTATGATGAAATTTTTCTCAAATTTATTATTGAAGAATTTTTTAGCTTGTATTCTAACAAATTCAAATATAGCTGGGTTTTTCTTAATAAATTTCTTTCCATCTTTAATATCATTAATTATTTTAATAAGATTTTCTTCTATATTTTTCTTGGGTTCCTTTTGAATTTGTTTATCCATATCAAAACCAGGAAGATAGTTGTCAACCATAAGCAAATCATTAATATATGAAAAATTAATTTTATTCTTTTCTCCAATATCGAAAAGATGTCTTGAGGATGAGCCAGAAAAAGCTCCGTAAGTTGCAATTCCAAAAATATATTTGCTTTTTAAGTTAGCTTTATCTAGAAATTCTTCAACAATTTTTGGAACACCACCATTATAAACTGGAAATACAATACCAATTTTTTCATCTTCAAATTCTAATTGTTTTTCTTTTATTAACTTTGGAATGGAGAAATACTGGCCTCCAATTTTTTTTGCTACATATAAATTATTTCCCGTTGCTGTAAAATATAATACTTTCATAAAACCCTCCTAAAGTCTAATCTAACTAATTTACCTTTTAGTAAATGTTGTGATTTTTTATAAAAGCTTTTTAGCAAATTCCATATTATCGAATTTATGTTCCTTTATATAATTTAGAGAATCAGTTAAATAAGTCCTGTGATGTTCTGTGGTCTTTGAAAAAGTTTGAATAAATTCAACTATATCTTCTTTATTATCTTGGTTATTATATAGATATCTTCCAACTAAATAAAATCTAATAAATGAATATCTTACTAAAAGCATAATATATCCATCAAATATTGATTGTGATTCAGTAAATGGAAACATATAGTTATACATAAAATTCACTAAATAATTTTCAAAAATATAGCTATTATTCTTCATGGAATTTTCAGTATAATCCTCAAATGCTTTTGTATAAAGTTCGGAATGTATATTAATGTCTTTGATCTCATCAAATTTGAATCCAGATATAATCTGCTTGGTATATTCCTTAAAAGAAAGACTGTCCACTTCTTTAGATACATTTAAAAAGCCAAGCATTGTTTTGAAAAAATCTATCTGGATAATATAATTTGATCCGTTTTTTTTATAAGAATTACTTACTGAATCCATATCATACTGTTTAATAAATTTAGGAACATTATTATACTTATGTTTAAGTTCTTTCTCTAATGTACTTATAAAATCACCTAATATATAAAGCCTTTTACTTATATCAAATTTCCTATTTTGTATTATTTTAATACCAAAGGCTCTAATTTCTTTAAAATACATAATAGGTGAGTTGCTATATTCTGTAGAGGTAGTTTCAATGTCACTTGATATTATATGTTTTCCTAAAGTTTCTTCACTTTGTGTAAATTTAATTCCTTCTTCTTTTAATAAAAGAATCCTTGCAGCTTCGGGGCAGGCTACATCAAGGGACATTTCATAATGTCTATCTACCATATTTGTTATTCTAGGGAAAGATGTGCAAACATTTGAAAGATATTTTTCTCCAATTTTAGAATAAATTATACAATAATTATCTTCATCTAAAAAGGCACACCTTTTCCCGCTTTTTAATTTTACTTTTCCATAATCTACGTCAGGGCTTAGGTAATATTCATTATTATGTACATTTTTCTGAAACATGCGCTTCATTTCTTTATTCTCAACTTTATAATACTGCCTAAATGTTGTCTTATCAATATCTATATCCCAACCAATACAGCAACTGTCTTTGCATTTTCCACCAATACATTCAAATTCTTTAAGATATGTCGGATATCTTAGTTTTATAGTTTTCTCCATTGTCTACTTCCTTTGCTTATAAATTACTCCAAGTTTTATGTTCTATATTCATTTTACTATAATATCTTAGGTTTGTCAGATGTCTATTCATAGGAAGTGGTATATAAATGATTTTAATAAAGAGTTGTAGCTACTTAGTTTATAGATTGTGTGGTAGAAATGGTATAATTAGGTTACAATTAAAAGTAAGGGAAGAGGGAAAATATAATTGAAGTTATGGAAAAGAAATTTATATGTATGTTGGTTTGGAACACTTGTTACAGCAATAGGCATGAGTCAAATAGCCCCTATTATGCCTCTTTATATAAGACAGTTAGGAATCCATAATGTAGCTGCAATCGAGCAGATATCAGGAATTGCTTTTGGCACAACATTTATTGTATCCGCAATATTTTCACCAATATGTGGATACGCAGCAGACAAGTTTGGACGTAAACCTATGCTACTGCGTGCAAGCCTCGGAATGGCTATTGTAATTGGAAGTATGGGACTTGCGCAAAATGTATATCAATTGATCGGACTTCGAATACTCCAAGGAGTTATAACTGGGTATAATACAGCTTGTATTACACTTATAGCAACTCAAACAGAAAGAGAACATGCAGGATGGGCTTTGGGGGTGCTCTCAACAGCTTCTGTTACAGGATTACTTCTTGGACCATTAATGTTAGTTGCATTCATTGCAACTTTGTTGTTTGTTAAAGAGGAGTTTGTACAAGAGGAAAAAAAGGTTTTAAGTATGAAAGAAGTATGGAAACAGCTACCTAACTCTAGTTTTATTTATACCTCAGGCCTTCGTAAAAAATACATGGAAATTAATGGCATTGAAATTTTTACTTGGGTTTGCAACAGCAGGACTTGCGCCATCAATTAATACACTGCTTAAGAAGATAACACCAGATGTACTGACAGGTAGAGTATTTGGGTTTATTTTAAAGTGTATAAGAAAGTAAATGTTTTAAAATTTAAGTGAATAAAGAACGGTTGGCTTCACCTTTTACTGCGCAGGAAATAATTTTATTATTAAAACAAAATAATTTTTAAATTATAAATAAATATTATAAAATATTAAAATATAAACAAAAGAAGAACTGATTATGCTTCAGTTCTTCTTTTGTTTATATTAAATTTATATTTAATTAAAGGGGGCTCTAATTAAAAAAAATCAATTACTTTCTATGTATTTATAATAACAATTGATTGTGTCATTATAGTGACAAGAGTAAGAATTAATTGTAAATAGTTATTGATAGTGTTTTAAATATGAGTATTTTGAGTAAAATATGTATTGTTAATAGGCGTTACCCAAGAAATCGTTTTTGGGGTATAATAAATTATAAAATAATAAACATATCTTGAAAATATTCATTGCTAATACTAAATTAGAACAGAGCAATTAGTTTTTTTATTGTGAATTTTATAAAAAATAAAAAAAGAAGGTGAAATGTATGAAAAATGATGTAAATAAAAACGTTGAAATAATGAAAAAAATTATTGAAGAAAAGAAAGCAAAGTCTTCACAACAAAAGAACACTAAGAGACCACCAATATATGGCCCACAAAGCTCAGGATCAGGAAATGGTGGAGGTTTAGTTGGTAAATAATCTAAAAGTGAGTTAATTTAATAGAATAAATAAAGAAATCAAAAAATACCTTTTATTGTAGAATGATTTAACAAAGATTAAGGGTATTTTTATTTGTATGATTTAGGTACTTGCAAAAAAGTTGCTCCGTTTTTAGAGAAAATATTAAATGATGTTCTTAAAGGTATATCTTATGAGAAACTAAAATGTAAAAATCATCTGGAGCCCATATGATTTTTGCTTTTTATCACATTTGTTGTTTTTGTGTTTATATATATGAATCACAAATATAAATTTACTTCATATAATAATGATATAGATAAAAATTATTAATGAGGTGTAATTATTGAAAACATATTTAAATAATCCTATGGAAGGTATCCCCAAAATGAGTAATATGTATGGAATGAATCCAATGATGGAAATGCAAAGCATGTATAATATGATGCAATGCATGTATCATATGATGACTATGCAAAGCATGTATCAAATGATGAATATGCAAGGCAGTATGTACAAAATTCCACAGATGATTGCAATGCAGAATATCAATCCAATGATGGACGGAATGAACACAATGAACTCTATGACGAAGATAGACATGGAAAATGATGACAATATGCGATTTCCTATTCCAAGGCTAGTAAAACTTGAGCAAATTTCACCTACTCAAGTTCAAATTACCTACGATAGAGATGTTGACACAAGGCTAGGAACGAAGGCAACTAATTATTGGATCAAAGATACAGTTAATGTTAGACCTGAAGTTATAGCTACTCTTGGTAAAAATGATAATGTGAATGCTGGAAATTCGCTTACAGATAATATGGTTAGAATAGATTCAAAGAATGGCTTAGCAAAAACATTTGTATTAACTTTTAATCGAGTTATTCCTAGGGGGTCAGAGTATATGCTAATAATTTGTTATGTAACAGTTAAAGGAGCACCTCCTTACAGTGGAGATAATGGGATGGCTACTTTTATTGGTGAATAAAAAATATTAATATGTAATTGGACTGATATATTAAAAATCCATCTGTACTCCAGATGGATTTTTAATATTGTTAATTTCTTATTAGGTTTAGTTATATATTTGTTTTTCTAATTTTATTTGATTTCCATAAGGTGTTTTAGGTGAGTATCTTTGAGTTGTGACTACTTGAGCATCGGGTTTACTTGTTAATGCCTGAGCACTTATACATATGGGGAGTAACATTAATAGTGCTAATGAATCTAATATGTCTTTTTTTAACAAAAAATCTTAACACAATCTTTATGCTTTTGAGCGTATCTTTATACTAATTTAGCATAAAATATATACTGGATTTGATATAATGTGTTCACTATCAAGTGCATGAATAATATAATGCGATTATAGATAATAATTATTAAGATTAGTATAAAAGTACGCGTGGGTTAATAAATGAGATTATGATTTATTAAAATAAGGAGTATGATTTTTATGGATAAAGTTTTAAATGCAATTCGTGAGTTTTATAAAGAAGCAGCATATGATTTTGTAAAGCCAATATGTATTAATAGTTTAGTTGAAATGACAAAAGATGAAACATTAGAAATAGTAAAAGAACTTAAAGATAAAGGATATATAGCTGAAATAAACTGGAAAGATGGTAAAAAATGCGAATTTTATCTAAATGATCTTGGAAAACAAAAAATATTAGATATTTAATTGAATTATAAGATAAATATAAAGAAATACTATATAATAGATAAGAATTTAAAAATTTAAGAATAAATTATATAATAGAGGTGTATATATGTTTTCAAAATTAAGAGAAATATTAATAGGCAAGACATTAAAAACAGAAGAATTAGAAGGGGAAAAATTAAACGTTTTTTGGGGATTACCTATATTATCTAGTGACGCAGTTTCCTCAGTTGCATATGCAGGTGAGGAAATTTTAATTGTATTAATTGGAGTTATGGGTTTTATGGCATATAAATACATGTTTTATGCTGCATTATGTATTGTTTTGCTATTAATTTTACTTGTCTTGTCTTATCGGCAGACAATTGATGCCTACCCAAATGGTGGTGGATCATATATAGTTGCACATGATAATCTTGGAATAACTGCTGGACTTACTGCTGGAGCATCTCTTACTGTTGATTATATACTTACAGTTGCTGTAAGTATATGTGCTGGAACAGCTGCAATAACATCAGCTATCCCATCACTTCTTAATCATAAAGTGGCTATAGCTCTTGTAATGCTAGTAATTTTAACAATTGGTAATTTAAGAGGAACGAAGGAATCTTCTAAAATTTTTGGAGTTCCAACATACTTGTTTATTGTTTCATGTATAATTCTTATAATAACTGGCCTTATAAGGCATTTTGTTTTTAGATATACACCAGCACCATTGTATTCAATTCCAAAGCAAATAGGGGACATTACAATATTCTTGTTTCTTAGGGCGTTTGCTTCAGGCTGTACTGCGTTGTCAGGTGTTGAAGCGGTAAGTAATGGAATTCCTAACTTTAAAGAACCATCACAAAAGCATGCAAAAGCTGTTTTAGCTTTACTTGCTTGTTTAGTTCTTTTTATTTTTGGTGGGTTATCATTCTTATCAACAATTTATCAGCCAGTACCTGTTGCGAATGTGACTGTTTTTGCTCAAATTGCTCAGCAAGTATTTGGAAAAGGTATAATGTTTTATATTATTCAAGTCACGACTGCGTTTGTTTTAGTAATGGCTGCGAATACAGCTTATGCAGGTCTTCCATTGCTACTTTCTTTAATGGCACAAGATGGATACGTTCCAAGGCAATTTTCACAAAGAGGAAAGAGACTCAGTTTCTCAAATGGAATAATAGTACTTGCTACAGCAGCTGGTATATTAATTATTGTATTTAGAGGAGATACTCATTTGCTTTTGCCATTATACGCAGTAGGTGTGTTTTTATCTTTTACACTCTCGCAAGTTGGAATGTTCCTCAAATGGACAAGGAGCAAAGAAGAAGGCTGGAAACATAAGGCTGCTATAAATGGATTAGGTGGTATTGTAACTTTTATTACAGTAATACTTATAGGTATCACAAAGTTTGTTCATGGGGCTTGGTTAGTTTTTATTATAATACCTTTACTTGTGTATGTTATGTTAAAGATAAAAGATCATTATAATAAAGTAGTAAAACAAATTAAATTATCGAATGATGAAAGACCTAATAGTGGAATAAAAACAAATAATGAACAACATGTAATAATACTTTTAGGTACATTAAATAAGACCTTTTTAAAATCATTGAACTGTGCTAGATGTTTATCTAATAATGTAGTTGCTTTTCATGTATCAACTGATCAAGCAACTACTGAAAAACTAAAAGTAAAATGGAAAGAATATAATCCTGGAATTCCATTAATAATCGAACACTCTGCATATAGAGACATTATAGAACCATTGATGAACTTTATAGAGTCTGAGGATCGTGCATCGAAACATGGAGAAACAGTAACTGTAGTAATATCACAGTTTGTTATTACTAAGTGGTGGCACAATATACTTCATAATCAAACGGGATATTTTATAAAAAGTATGTTATATAAAAACAGAAATGTTGCAGTCCTCACAGTACCGTATATAATAAAAGAATAGATACTAAAAAATTCTTAGTCTAGGCTGAGAATTTTTTTAGTAAAAAGATTAAATATATTGGGTGAGGGGTGGAAGAGTTGAAAAAAGGTGGATTTGACGAGAATATTTTTAAAGCTTTTAGTGAACATAAATACAATGGTTATGAAGAAATTAAACGTATATTTACCAATGCGTTTGAAACCATAGTCATTATGACTTTATTCACTATGTTATCACTGATCTTTAGGAAAATTGGATTCCATGAGTCAAATGTAATAATAGTATTTATTTTAGGGGTATTATTTGTAGCAAGAAATACTGAGGGATATGTTTATGGGGTTTTGGCTGCAATAATTGGAGTGTTAGCATTTAATTTTTTCTTTACTATACCATATTATAGCTTTTTAGTTTACAGATCAGACTACCCTGTAACCTTTGTTGTTATGCTGATAGCCGCAATTATTACAAGTACTCTAACTTCAAGAGTTAAAACACAAGTCAATATATCTTTTGTACGTGAAAACAGGATGCGAATTTTATATAAAATAAATAATTTATTGCTTACAGCAAAAGATAAAAAACAAGTAGTCGAGTTTTGTGGTCAAAATTTAATTGATATGTTTAATAGAACTATTATGATAGCTATCGTAGACATTAATAACAATTTAAACAAACCCAATATTTATCTATTTAATGATCAATATGATAAAAAGATTTTTGAATCTGTCATCGAAGTCGAAGGAGCGCAAAAATGTTTTAAAACAGGAAAATCAGTAGGTGTTGAGGCTGAAATTCCAAAATCTAGTGTTGGTTATTATCATCCAATTATGGGGCAAAACAAAATACTTGGAGTTATTGGGATAGCTTGTTTTAAAGAAAACATTTTATCTGAAAATGAAAAGATTCTACTACAGTCTGTTGCTACACAAATGGCTTTGGCTATTGAAAGGGAAGATTTATATGAAAAGAAAAGACAGGTAAATATGGAAAAGGATAGAGAAAGGCTTAGGGGTAACCTCTTAAGATCAATATCTCATGATTTAAGAACGCCACTTGCAGGAATATTAGGGTGTATTTCTACCATTAGTGATAATTATGATGTGCTTGATAATGATACTAAAAAAGAGCTTATAAAAAATATATATGAAGATACAAGTTGGCTAATACATTCAGTTGAAAATATATTAAGTATGACAAGACTCGATGAAGGTAGGCTTGAAATAAAGAAAGATGTGGAGATTGTTGAAGAAATAATTTCTGAGTCTATATCTAAAGTTACTAAATTCTTAGGAAAACATAATATTAAAACTGACCTACCAGAAGAAATGATTATATTATTTGTAGATGGATTATTAATTGAACAAGTACTTATTAATTTAATTGATAATGCTATAAAATATACACAAAGTGATTCTATTATTGAAATAAAGGTTATTCAAAAGGAAGAAATTGTAGTCTTTGAGGTGTCAGATAATGGTAAGGGAATACCGAAGGAAGATGTGGCATACATATTTGATAGATTTTATACAAAACCTAATGGTATTTCCCTTAAAAAGCGAGGAATAGGACTGGGACTTGCTATTTGTAAATCAATTATTGAAGCACATGGTGGTCAGATGGAAGCACTTAACAACTCTTCAGGTGGAGCAACTTTTAAATTTAGTTTACCAATAATAAGGAGTGATGGCAATGGATATAAAACCTTTGATCTTAATAGTTGAAGACGATAAACCTATTCAAAAATTTATGAAAATTTCCCTCGAGGCACAGGGATATAAATGTATGGAAACTGAGTTTGGAAATACTGCTATAACACTTATTTTTTCTCATAATCCAGATATAATAGTTTTAGATTTAGGGTTACCTGATATTGACGGACTAGATGTTATAGAGAAGGTTAGGGAGTTTACAAAAGCTAAGATAATAGTAGTCTCAGCACGCGGACATGAAAGAGAAAAGGTTGAAGTATTAGATAGAGGGGCAGATGATTATTTGACTAAGCCATTTAGCGTGGCAGAATTTTTGGCAAGAATTAGAGTAGCACTTAGGCATTTTAATCAAAATATTAATTCAGAAGGTAATGTTTTATCGGTATTTAGGGTAAAGGACTTAAAAATAGATTTTGAAAAACGCAGAGTTACTATTTTAGATAAAGAAATACATTTAACACCGATGGAATACAAATTAATCGAGTTAATGTCAAAATATTCAGGACGAGTGTTAACTCATAAGTTCATAGTTGATGAAATTTGGGGAAATTATTTTGAAAACGATACACATTCACTTAGGGTATTCATGGCTAATATAAGAAGAAAAATAGAGATCGATCCTGCGCAACCACAGTATATATTAACAGAGGTTGGAGTAGGGTATCGTTTAATTGATGAATAACAATTCAAGGATGTAACAAGTCTAATTTCACACCCTAACTTACTTTTTATTGATAAAATACGCGGAGATGACATAACTTTAAAAGCCAATATTTGCTAAATGATGCTCTGTGTGTTATTATGTTGAGATGATAAAAACTTTTAAACATAATATATCCATAAATAAAATGTTATGTAGGGGGAATGAAAATTGAATAAAAAATTAAATTCAGCCGTAATGGCACTTGTTGTAATTATGTGTTTTAGTTTTACTAGCGTATATGCAGATTCTGCGTCAGATAAAGTGAAAATTCAGCAGGTTCAAACTCAAAAAAGCAATCTTGAAAATAAAGTAGAGATGATGAATAATCAGCGTGAAACAATTATGTCTAAAATTAATAAGAACGAAAGTAATATAACTATAGTACAAAAGGATATTAAGCAAACCAAAGTAAATATTGCAAAAGCAGAGGTTAATATTAAAGCTGAAGAAGTTATTTTTAATAAAAGAATGAGAGTAATGTATATGAATGGTTCATCTAGTTATATAGAAATTATCTTGGGTGCAAAGGGTATTGATGATTTTATATCTAGAGTAGAAAATATCAAAACAATAGTAACTTTTGATCAAAAAGCTATTAATGATATGAAAATAAAAGAGAAAGCAATTAATTTAAAGAAGGTAGCATTAGACAAAGGAAATATAAAGTTACTATCTTTAAGAGCAGATAATAAAGAGGAGTTGGCTATTTTATCAAAACAAAAGGCCGACCAAAATTTATTAGCGTTAAAATTAGATGCTTTGGAAAATAAATATGGTGCACAACTTGTAATAGACCAAGCCATTGCAATGAGAAAGGCTATTGCAGTAAAACAAGCTGCCGAAGAAAGAAAAGCCACACAAGTAGCACAGATTGCGCAAGTTGAACAAGCTAAACAAGCAAAGCGAGTTGTCAAAAATATTAAGTCAGCTAGTTCAAAATCAGTACAAGCTAGTCCTGTAGTAGTCAAAAATTCAGCAATTAACTATACAGCAAGTGATTTGAACTTGCTAGCTCGATTAATAACTGCAGAAGCCGGAGGAGAGTCTTATAATGCTCAGGTTGCGGTTGGTGCAGTAGTTGTAAACAGAGTTAGGAGCGGAAGTTTTCCAAACTCAATAAGTGCTGTTATTAATGAGAAATCCTATGGAATATATCAATTTACACCAGTAGTAAATGGTAACATTAATAGGACTGCTTCAGCAAATGCTGTCAGAGCTGCGAATGCAGCACTTAGTGGAACTGATCCAACCAATAATGCACTGTTTTTTTACAGTGGTAGTGCTCCAGCAGGTTCATCACAATCAGGTTCTATAAGGATAGGCGCTTTAACATTTCTATAATGAAATTGAATATAAAATACTGATAGTATTTACTATAAGGGGAGTTCACTTGTGAATTCCCCTTATATATACAATTTTAAATTTTTATTAAATATTCGTCTTCTAAATTTGTTTAATGTTTTGTTTGCAATAATAAGGATATGTAGTTTAAGTCATCTAGTAGGAAGGGGCATAATGGAAAAAATATTGAATTGGAAACTAAAGAAGTTTAAAGAGCTCAAATGTGAAGAAATATATAAGATTTTAAAAATTAGAAATGAAGTATTTATTGTAGAACAAAATTGTGCTTATCAGGACTGTGATGATAAAGATAAAAAATCGTATCATCTATATTTAGAGGATAAGGGTGAAATTATTTCTTATTTAAGAATTTTAGAAAAAGGCATATCATTTGATGAGGTATCTATTGGGAGAGTGCTTGTAAATAAAAATTATCGATCTATTGGTATAGCAAGAGAAATGATGATAAAAGCAATAGATATTATAGAACAAATTTTAAATGAGACAGAGATTAAGATTCAAGCACAATCATATTTGGTTAATTTTTATGGAAGCCTTGGGTTTAAACAAACTTCAAAAGAGTATCTAGAAGATAATATTCCACATATAGATATGGTATATAAAAAGTTAATTTAAAGTTTAATATACACCCTCTAGAGTAGACATCAAAAGTCACTTTAGGGGGTATTTTTATGTGCTTTTATGAATCTACTAATGACGAATTTATAGAGGAACATTGTTTTCTATACTGCGTTGGAGAAAAACCAGTATGGTATTTAAAATAGCGGCAAAAATAGGTTCTATGATTAAAATTAAAAGTACAGCTTATTTCATTAATACTGAGGTTGGTATTGCTTATATACATTTTAATGGCAGCAATTTTTAGTTCACTAATATATTCCGTCAAGGTTTTACCAACTTCTTTTTTAAAGGCAGCGGAAAGATAATTTGGATGTATATGTAGGAAGGAAGAAATTTCTTTTAATGATAGATTATTTTCCACATTTTTTCTAATATAGCTAATTGAACGATTTATAAGGGGGTTAAAAGAACATTCTTTATATTTTTTCAAAACTTTAATAAAGTCATCTAGCATTGCATATTCTACATTTTTAAGATCATCATTGTTAGAGGTTTTATCAATAAGATTAATATAATAATCACTTAGCATAAAGGCAGTCTCAGAATCTAGGCCTGTTTCAATTACTGCTCTTGTAAAAAGTGTACATGAACCTATAATAGAATATTTAAGTGAGATAAAAGGCTCCGTTGATAATTGCGCTCGTTCCATTGAGTTGATTTTATTCAAGGTTTCAATACTTTTAGTGTGGTCCATTTGCGAAATAGCTTGAACAAGTCTGCATTCAAGCGCGTAGGGAGGATGGATATAAGCTGTATATCTATTTTTAGTCATTGTATGTTCAAGTTTAATGTAAATGTCTTTCACGAATTTCACCTCACAAAAGAAGATTTTAATTGCTCTATTTGTTATGGAAACTTTATAGTGCATTTTAAGAAATTAATGTTAATAAAGTGTACAATATATTAACATTATATACAAATTATAAAATTATAAATATATAATGTCAATATACAGTTTAATGATTTTGGAATAAATAAGTACTATTTAATGTGAAATAATATTTGAATTTTTAAAATCATGACAACCGTGTAATCGTTTAATAAAGTTTAATATTTTTATTTATGTGTGACTTTATTTGTTCTAACGTTGGATGATATATTCAAATAGTTCAGATAAAACAAAACAATAGGGGGCAATCAATATGAAAAGTAAAAAATCATTGAGTATTATTTGTGCGATTGCAGTATCATTATCTACCTTGGTTGGATGCTCATCCAACACTTCTGGCTCAACTTCAGGACCTGTAGTAGTTACAGTAATTCAAAACAAGGTTGAAATTCAATCACAGCTTGAAGCTGCAGCGAAGACTTTTAATGAGTCTCAAAGTGGTGTTAAGGTCCAAGTTTTAGGATCTACAGGAGATAATTTAGTAACAACTCTGCAGTCACAATTTGCATCTGCCCCAGCAAAGGCACCTACAGTTTTTACATGTCAAAGCGGAAGTGAATTTGATAAATTTTTCAAGTATATGGCTCCAATGGATTCAGCAAAAGCAGCAAAAAACATAGCTAAAGGACAAAAGGAAGATGCGATGAAAAATGGAAAACTATATGGTTTACCATTGGCAATAGAGGGCATTGGATTAATATATAATAAGGCAATATTTAAAACTGCAGGAGTTGATCCTACAAAGATCAAAACAATGGATGATTTAGATGCAGCATGTGCAAAAGTTGCAAAAGTTAAAGGCGTTGTACATCCATTAGCTTTTTCAAAAGAAACTTATTTTCAGTTTATGCATCCATTTAACTGGCCATTTGCAGTAATGAGTAATTACAAAGAGGTTATTCCAAAGGTTATAAGTGGACAACTAAAATTAAAAGATGTTCCCGAGGTTAAACAATTTGCAAATGACTTAACAAAACTAAAACCATATACAAACCTTGCTTTGGACAGCTATGATGATCAGGTTGCAGGATTTGCTCAAGGTAAATATGCTATGATTCACCAGGGTAATTGGGCACAATCAATAATGGATCAATACAAAGTTAAGTTTGACTATGGTATGATTCCAATGCCAGTTAATGGTAACACATCACTTGCAGTAGGCAATACAAACTTTTTCCATGTAAATAGTGCAGCAACAAAAGAGCAACAAGCAGGAGGAATTAAGTTCCTCGACTGGTTATTAACTAGTCCAGCAGGACAGAAGATCGTTACTAATCAATTTAAAGTAATTCCTGCATACAATGGTTTCGATACTAGTAAATTACCTGTTTTAGCACAGGAAGTTTCTAAATACTCAAAGAGTGGAAAGACAGTACCATGGACTTTTAATCTATTCCCAGCAGGTGTTGACAAAGATTGTACAAGTGCAATGCAAGAGTTTTATGCTGGTAAAACAACATCAGATCAATTATTAGAACAAATACAAAAAGTTTGGGAAAATGCAGCACAAAAATAGAGAATTATTATTGCAGCTCCACAGGAGAGGATTTAACACTATAAATAAGAGCCCATTATATGAGGCTCTTATCTATATAAAAATGTAGAAAGGAGAGTGAAATAAGCTATGAATAAAAAGGTCAAAAGCAAAATAACTACTGCTTTGTTTGTTATTCCATCATTATTTGTATTTATAAATGTGGTTATTATTCCTTTTATTATGGGTACGGTATACTCTTTTACGAATTGGGATGGTTTTGCTTTTAAAGGATCCAACTTTGTAGGATTTAAAAACTACGCTGATTCCTTTGGCGATGGTAAATTTCTTTCATCATTTTGGCTCACAACAAAGTATACTGTTGCTATGATCATACTGGTTAATATAATGGGGCTTGCACTAGCAATTCTGGTAACTTCAAAAATTAAGTATAAGAATTTTTTTAGGGGAATATATTTTGTACCTAACTTGATTGGTGGACTAGTTTTAGGGTTCATATGGCAATTTATATTTACAAAATTATTCCAAAGTATCGGTGAAATGACACATACATCAAAAATATTTTTTAATTGGCTTAATGATCCAACCATGGCATTTTGGGCTTTAGTTATTGTAGGTGTATGGCAAATGTCAGGGTACGTAATGATAATATATATAGCAGCTATACAGAGTATATCTGAAGAAGTTCTAGAAGCAGCTGATATAGATGGGGCAAACAAGTGGAGTATATTTAAAAATATTACACTACCACTAATAGCGCCTGGTTTTACAATAAGTTTATTTATTACATTATCGAATGCTTTCAAACAGTATGATACTAACTTATCACTAACCAATGGTGGCCCATATGGGAAAACTGAACTAATTACTATGAATATATTTCAAACAGCATTTAGCTCTAATAAGTACGCACAGGCACAGGCAAAGGCTATCATGTTTTTCTTAGTTATAATGGTCATTACTATTATACAGATTTATATTACTAAGAAAAGAGAGGTTGAGATGTAATGAAGGATAAAGTAAAAGGCAAATCTAAGTCTAAATCATCTAAAATTATTGTTATTTTAGGTTTTATTGTAGCAGCAATAACCTTATTTCCTATGTATATTATGATAGTAAATTCTTTCAAAGGAAGAGAACAAATATTTACAGATACATTGGGACTACCTAAATCGTTGGATTTTTCTTATTACCTAGCAGCAATTAATAAGATGAACTTTTTTAAGGCTTTGTTCAATTCTCTTACTGTAACAATAATAAGTACTGTTATAATAGTAGTCTTATCTTCAATGACAGCTTGGGCTTTAGTAAGAAGTAGTTCAAAGATTGCAGATGTTATATTAATGATTTTTATAGTTACAATGCTTATTCCTTTTCAATCGGTTATGATTCCATTAATGCAATACATGAATAGTTGGGATATAAGTTCAATTAACTTTTCAATGATAAATACATTTTATGGCCTTATTTTTATGAATGTTGGTTTTGGAAGTAGTTTAGCTATTTTTTTATATCATGGTTTTATAAAAGGAGTTCCACGGTCACTCGAAGAAGCTGCAATGATAGATGGATGTAACAAGTTTCAGATTTTTTGGAAAATAGTGTTTCCTACCCTAAAGCCAGTTACAGCAACAGTTGCTATATTAAATGTAATAGGGATATGGAATGATTATTTATTGCCATCACTAGTATTAAGAGATCCAAATTTAAGAACAATTCCACTTGCAACATTTTATTTCTTTGGTGAATTTACAATACAATGGAATATGGCAATGGCAGGGCTTGTTCTTACAATTTTGCCAGTAATCATTTTCTACTTATTTTCACAGAAATATATTATTAAAGGGTTTATGGCTGGAGCTGTTAAATAATAAAATACTAGAATTATAAGACAAATATATGAGAAAGTGAGTATAAAATATGAAAAAAAACTGGATTATAAGTGATAATAGTTTAAAAACAAAAGATCTTCTAAAAAATGAAAGTATATTTAATGTTTCAAATGGATATATAGGCATTAGAGGCAATTTTGAAGAGAAGTATCCTGATAATTATCCAACAACTAGAGGAACCTACATAAATGCATTTTATGAAGAAGTTGCTATACAATATGGAGAAAAGGCTTATGCTTTCCCAGAAACTAAACAAAAGATTGTAAATGTCATAGATGCACAGGATGTTAATATAATAATAGGTGGAGAGAAATTTTCTTTATTTGAGGGGAATGTAAAAAGCTTTAATAGATATCTTGATATGGAAGCAGGGTGTTATGTAAGAGAAATATGGTGGGTTTCACCGCAAGGAAACGAGCTTAAGATTAAAATAACAAGATTAACTTCATTTAAATATTTGGAGTTATTTATCATTAATTATGAAATGGAAAAAGTTAATTTTGATGAAGAAATTATTATAGAATCTGGAATTAACGGTGATGTAATAAATTATACAGATCCAGGTGACCCACGAGTAGGGAAAGGAAATGCTAATATATTATCTGTAAAATCTGCTGTGGCAGAAAATGGAATTATGCAGATAATAGCACAAACAAAAAACTCTAAAAAAATTACGGCAGTAGCTACAAATCATAGCTGCGATGTTAATTGTATAACTACGTTTGAAATGGAAAGTAAATATGTAAAAGCGATTTTCAAAATTGAGAAGGGTAAAGATGTAATTAACTTTACTAAATATAATGTATATACAGATTTAAGACGTCATAAAAACCCTGCTAGCTATGGTATAGATTTATTAGAAAAAATTAGTAAAGAACCTTTTGAAAAGTTGATGCAGCAGCAAAAACATTATTTAGATGAGTTCTGGTACTTAGCTGACATTAATATAGAAGGTGATGAAAAGCTTCAGCAGGGGTTAAGATATAGTATATACCAACTTCTTCAGGCGGTAGGTAAAGATCCTAAAAGTAATATAGCAGCAAAGGGCTTAAGTGGAGAAGGATATGAAGGACATTATTTTTGGGATACAGAAATCTTCATTTTACCATTTTTCACATTGTGTAACCCAAAACTTGCGAAGGGTTTGCTAAAATATCGTTATTCAATTTTAGATAATGCAAGAGAAAGAGCAAGGGAGCTAGGACATAAAAAGGGAGCGGCTTATCCTTGGAGAACTATGATAGGTAAGGAATGTTCTGCCTATTTTCCAGCAGGAACAGCTCAATACCATATTAATGGTGATATAGCATATTCATATATTCAATATTATTTAGCAACAGGTGATATAGATTTTATAAAAGAATATGGAGCAGAAGTTATTTTTGAAACTGCTAGAATATGGCTTGAAATAGGTCATTTTCATAAGGGATTATTTAAAATTGATACAGTTACTGGTCCAGATGAATATACGGCAATAGTAAATAATAATTATTATACAAATATTATGGCAAAATATAATTTAAAGTGGGCATCAAAATTATATCATCAGCTAAAAGAGAAGGATGAGAATGTACTAAATAATTTGACCAATAAAATAGACCTTAGCGAAGAAGAAGTTCAAAAGTTTGAAAAAGCTTATAAAAATATGTATTTACCTTATGATGAAGAACTTGGAATAAATGCTCAAGATGATACCTTCTTAAGCAAAGCTGTATGGGACTTTGAAAATACGCCAAAAGAAAACTATCCCTTACTATTAAATTATCATCCATTAACAATTTATAGATATCAAGTATTAAAACAAGCGGATACTGTACTTGCTCATTTCCTTGTGGAAGATGAATCGGATTTTGATACTATTAAAAATTCATATGACTATTATGAGAAGATAACAACTCATGATTCATCATTATCTTGCGCTGCGTATAGTATTATGGCATCTAAGATAGGATACGAGGGCAAAGCATATAAATATTTTATAGAAACAGCTAGATTAGATTTAGATGATACTCATGGAAATACAAAAGATGGAATTCATACTGCTAATATGGGTGGAACATGGATGGCAATAGTATATGGTTTTGCAGGGCTTAGAATAAAAGAAGATTTTATTTCACTTTCTCCAAAACTTCCACAAAAGTGGAATGATCTTAAATTTAGATTTCTGTATAAGGAAAGTTATGTTCAAGTACATATGAAAAAAGATAAAACAGAAATAGTAAGTCAAAGTCATTCGTTAGTTAAGTTAAAAGTTAACAATAAATTATATGAACTTGTTTTTAATGAAAAAATAGAAATAGAAAATTAACTTAGGTTATTATTTTTAAGAGAATGAAAGTACATTAAAAATTCAAAGCATTTCATGGAAGTAGGCACAGAAAATTAATTTTGTGTCTACTTTTATGTCTACAACATTTATAGCAAATTTAAACTCTAAATATTATTTTATTATAATTTTTGAACGTTATATGCTTGAAGTCTTTTTGGTCTATTTACTACATCAAATTGAACTTCCTCACCTTCATGTAAATCTTTCTTAGTTCTGCATTGCTTTTCTTATCAGATTTTAAGTGACTTTTATTGTTGTCCATAAATAAACCTCATTATTATGTTATTATATAATATTAATATTTCCCTAATACTATAAAAATATATGTTCAAAAAAAATTACTAAAAATGGTACTGAATTTTAAAAAAAGATGCATTTTAGAAGCAGAATGATAGATATTAAAATCCTTAGTTAATTCACTTCCCGCAGATGAATAAATGAATTAGGAGAAAATATTTTGCATTTCCTAATTTGTCTTCAAGTTACATTGATGGTTTGATAACGGAAATAGATCAAAAATCAATAACAGAGGGCTCAGCATTTTCATGGTACAAATATTCTAAAGCAAGTGAAGTTCCTGTAAATTATGCAGCTGAAACAGATATAAAAAAGCCAGGAGCATATACCTTTATTAGAGCACCTAGATATAAAGGGGAAATTGTACAGATAGGGTGCATAGTGAGAGCATTTGATCTATTTTAAATAAAATGGTTTCGATAATAAAAAAATGAGTAAAATGAAGATTAGTATTAACATGATAAATACTAATGAAGAGATTCATGAGAAAAATAAAAATCTATTTGATGAAGAAGGTATATTTGTTATAAATCTAATGAACTCGCCGGGATCTGGAAAAACAACTATACTTGAGAAATTAAATCCAAAGCTTAAACATAAATTGAGGAACTGATTTTAAGGTAGAGGAGTTTTATAAGGATATTAGATTATTAAATAATAAAGCGAAAATTTTTCAAACATCCTGTATTACGAATGAGGGAATAGATGAATTAAGCGAATGGATTTTAAAACAGGTAAAAAGAAAAATAAGGGGCTGAGCTCTATTATGGGTAAGAAGGTTATTGCTATAGGTAGTATGTTAATGATGGATGATTGAGTAGCACTTCTGATTTTAGGTAAAATTAAAAAAGCATTAGAGGATAACGGTATTGAAACTATTAGTGGGGAAACTGATGTGGAATTTTGTTTTTCTATATTAAATGAGTTAAATGTATTTTATAGGAATAGAAATTTATAATTTAGATATAAATCTTGGCTTAAGCAATGTTTTACAGGAGAAAGTAGAAGATATATCTAAAAAGGTAATGAGTTTTATTATATAAATATCACAAATTGGAATATGTATATCATATTATTAATTATTTAATAAAAAAATTTAACAATAAAATTAAATGAAAAATGAAAATATTCAACCAATTAACTGAATTTGTGTTATAATTCAATAACCAAACAAATTGACTTAAAAAATCTCTTATAATTTTAGTTGAATAAAATTATAAATAAACAAAGTGAGGAAAATGCGATATGAATATTAAATACATAAAAAAAATGCCTACAGAAAAGGAAATTATGGAAGAAATGCCTCTTCCAAATAATATTAAAGAGATTAAAAAAAGGAGAGATACTGAGATAAGGAAAGTTTTTGAGAATGAATCTGATAAGTTTCTTCTTATAGTTGGACCGTGCTCTGCTGATAACGAAGACTCAGTGTGCGAATATATAGGAAAGCTTGCAGAGGTTCAGGAAAAAGTAAAAGATTCTATCATTATCATACCTAGAATTTATACAAATAAACCGAGAACTACAGGTGAAGGATATAAAGGTATGGCTTCGCAACCAGACCCAAGTAAAGAACCTGATATGGATGCAGGATTAAGGGCCATTAGAAAACTTCATATAAAAGCATTAAGTGAATATCATATGCCGGCTGCAGATGAAATGCTATATCCAGAAAATTATACATATCTTTCAGATTTATTAGGGTATATTGCAGTTGGAGCCCGCTCTGTAGAAAATCAGCAACATAGATTTACAGTAAGTGGTGTTGATATACCTGTAGGCATGAAGAATCCAACTGGAGGAGATCTAACTGTAATGCTAAATTCAATTAAAGCAGCGCAGGATGGTCATACTTTTATATATAGTGGATGGCAGGTTGAAACATCAGGAAACCCACTTGCACATGCTGTTTTAAGAGGGGCTGTGGATTGTTATGGTAAAAATATTCCAAACTACCATTATGAAGATTTGATAAATATTGCTAATGAATATGAAAAACAGAAATTTGAAAATCCTTCTATTATTGTAGATACTAATCATGCAAATTCAATGAAGCTTTATAAAGAGCAACCGAGAATAGCTAGAGAAGTGTTAATGAGTAGGAAAGATAACTCTTTACTTAAAAAAATGATAAAAGGATTTATGATTGAAAGCTACCTTGTAGAAGGTAAACAAGATGTGGGACGAGGCACTTATGGTAAATCCATAACAGATGCATGTTTAGGATGGGAAGAAACTGAAAA
>NZ_CALEVF010000050.1 GCF_937920395.1 uncultured Clostridium sp.
GTAGTAGGATTAGTAGCATAATTATTATATGTAAACTTTATTCTTACATAGTAATCTGTTAATCTACCTTTCAATTTATCAATAGGTAAAGAGCTAAACCATGCGCCGTCAATGAATCTATAATTTCTACTTGATGGAGATATGTTTAAATCCGCACTTGATTGATTATCCGTAAAGCATTCTACACTATTCCAATTAGGTCCAATAGCTTTAAATTGAATATTCTGAGGCGTAACAGCTAAGTCTTTATTGCTCTTAATAGCTAATTCTAATTCGTGGTTATAAACTTTGCCATAAAACTTGCAAATCTGAGTGCCAAAGTTTTGAATATAAATTTGATTTTGGCTATTAATTTTTAACCAATAAGTACTACTTGCAAATAAAGGATTAGTATTAGCTACTGGAGGTGGATAACTTGCTATTGTAACCGGACTAATACACACATATTCTCCTTCTCCTAAATTATCTGTCCCTGACGAAGACTTAATAACATCTCCTATTTTAAAATCAGTAGACGGCATTTGAACACCATAATAAATATAATTCTTAGAGTTATTAACGCTTAACATTAAATCATTATGATTATGGTATATCGCAGGCATAAAGTCATAGAATCCTACAATTGCATTTAATACATGAGAATAACCTATCGTAAAGTCTTTTGATTCAATAGTAGTATAACTATTAGGGTCTATCGTGAAATCATCTTTAAACGAATATTTAAAAGTTAAATAAGACATTTTAAATTTAGGGTCATAAGAACCCGTAATGCCATATCCTAATAAGGGTATTTCTGGAATCTTATAATTATTTGTATTATAAATACTGCCACCTGAATTTGGATAAGCGGTACCCTCATTAAATTCTGAGTTAAAATAAGATTGTAACCCTTTAACTAAAGAAATTTCTTGTATCTCTCCACTCATTCCCATAATACATAACGCTCTATTACGCATATCAAACCACATAAATCCAAACTCTGTTTGAGTTAATCCAAATTGATGTTGATTGCCATAAAAAGATGTAATAGGGTCGAATCTATCTATCACTCCACCAGTACCTATCGTTGTAGATGCGCCACCTGTAGCTCCTAATAATTGCCTTTCTAATACGGGAACCGAGTTAATAGCTTTATTCTGCCATACTAAGACTCTATTGTCTTTAGAGCGTATATTATTAATCTCTCCATATCTACTATCTAAGTCAATAAAATCTGCGGTTAAGAACTTTCTAAAAGAATCTATTGTTTCACCCAAATATTTCTTTCCAGCAAATCTTGCCCTTGATTCAAATTTAGATACAAAAGCGTATTTTGTAGGTAGTGCTGGATATAATATAGCAGAGCCTTCAGAGCTATAACTTTTATTATAAGAATATCCTTCAGGATAGCCCGTTCCTCCTTGAGCATAGGCCATAACTCCTGTTGGATACATAGACTTAGCTGAAATCTTTAATCCTGCCCTTAAATTATAATTTACATTACATTCACAAGGAAAATAAATACCTACAGATAATGGTTCTCCTACTCCTTGTAAATTATTATAAAGTCCATATCCAATGTCTATTAAAGATAAATAACAGTCTCCTCCAAACACTTCTATGTTATTAAAAGTATATTTATTCTGGCCTACATAAGTACCCGAAGCATAAGTTCCATTTAACGTATTTGCTAAAGTAAAAGCATCTATTTTCTGATAATGGCCAGTAGACATATATAGTGTTCCTGCTATTGCGGAATTTGACTGTCCGCCATACTGAGATGACTTATCTGCTCCAGTTACACAATTAGCTATTATCTTATTATCATTGTATCTTAGTGAATCATCTCCGTAACCACCAGTTGTACTATAATGATTTAACTGAGCTGACTTAAATATTATTTTTCTACACCCACTTGAATAACTACCGTTTGGATTACCTAATGGGAATCCAACACCTCCAGAACACACATGATTTGGCTCACTATTTAAAAATACTGGAAACCCAACAGAGCGCTTATTAATATAAGTTGTTCCCGGAGCATCTACGTCAAAAAGAACATCTTCTTCATTTAATCTTCTAAAGCCTTCTCCTTCTGATGAAGTAATTTCAAATGTTCTTGGTGAATAAATGTCGGTTCCAGTTCCTCCAGACAGAGTAAACATCTTCGTAAGCATAAAAGAAGGGTTTGAAGATGAACGTAAATCACTTCCATTTAACCAAAAAGCTTCTTCCATTTTGCCACCTATGTTTCCATAAGGTTTTTCATTATAAGGAGAAATAAATGTGCCTCCAGGTAAATTAGACACCAAGTCATCTGGACATATATATGAATATAAATTACTGTACAAAGAAAATGCATTTATATTTCCTCCAGGAGAAACTGCTACTGGCATAATTTGTTTATTAGTAGATACGCTAAAGTCAAGCATATTTTGCATTACTAATCCTTGAGTAATAATCCTAGCATCTCTTTTTGCTCTTACTATACTAAATCCATCTATCTTATCAATTATTTCTTGAGGTATATCTAATGCTGATATATTTATTGCCGATGCATTTAATACAAAATTACTTTCTGATGATGGATTATTATAACTATACGATTGTAGTAATCCGCCCTTAGCTGGAATACTCATAAAATCAAAATCTTTCAAATATTTAACATAGAATGGATTACCCTTCTTATCAAAGAATAAAATGCCAAACCTATATCTTTCACTACTCCAATATCCTAAATTATGTGAAGATACAGCAGGGTCTTTATAATTCCAAAATGCAGTAGTTAATTCAATAGCATCTTCTACTCTTTTGCCAGTTAAAAAAGACGTGAATTTATTCTTTGTCGTACATGGTCTTACTGCTCCCGCATTAGTAAAATTTATTGTGCTATTTGCGGACAATATAGTTATAACATCACCCTTAAAATATTGAGTTCCTTGATAAAAAACTGTATCTGTATTATCTCCAACTGTAACTAACCACCTTGTATATGGACGACAGCCAAATGCTGGTGGATTTGTATTAGGAATTGGACTAACATCAAATGCCGTGTCTACATTGTTACAATGAGTTGTATCTCCATGCTCCATCATTCTATACGGAAATTGACTCATAGTAACTCCGCTTAAATCTAAATCAAACTCATCTCTTTCAGTTAAGTTCCCAATTAAATTATAGTTTTTATCTGTAGTTAAAGTTTTAACTTTCAGTATGCTTGCTGGAAACAACGTTAAATCACTTACGCTTACATCTCCTAAATTTACATTACCAATATCTTCTATTATCATAGAAGACCCAGTAATTAAAGACTTATTGACTATACTTATAGTTGTAGGTATATCATTTATATTATCATACTCTGCGCAACATAATTCTATTGTATCAAAATTAGTATCAATATTATCTACTTTTACTTTTATAGATTTCTTACTACTAACTAGGCCTGTATTATTTCCTCCACCAACAGTATCTTTATATTTATTACCAGTTAAATATGATGCGAAATTATCTGTTTCAGCGGATATTGGAAAACTTGGATAACTCCAGCTAGACTGAGCTCCTTCTGTAGATAGTGATAATCTATAAAAATAAACACTAGCTCCACATTTCTTATTCCCTGTCCCGTAAGATGAAAATGAAATATCTCCTAATAGCCTGTTAGGAGTCCATGATAATAAATTAATATCAAAATATTCTATTACTTTAACTGACCCAGCAAAATTCGCATAGGAAGTTGTAGTTGCTGTAAATATATTATCTACTATTAATATTGACGGCTTTGTCGGTCCATATAATGTACCTGTTCCAGCAGGATGCTCTACAACTCCACTCAATACCATATATTTTTTACCGACCTGTAAAGATGTAGTATTTATATAATTAGTATAAATATTATTGCCAAAGTTAAATACCTTTGGCTCATTATTATTATCTGTAAAATAAGTTCTTTTAATACTATCATTTTCTTTAAAAGACATACTTTCTATTTGATGTTTTTTAGAAAATTTTAATCCACTATGGTGGTAA
The DNA here is from genome assembly GCF_937920395.1 of uncultured Clostridium sp. Lineage (GTDB taxonomy): Bacteria > Bacillota > Clostridia > Clostridiales > Clostridiaceae > Clostridium_AD. The sequence continues at coordinate 4,009 of NZ_CALEVF010000050.1, forward strand.
TAAGGCGTATATGTAGCTGCAAAATCTCCATTACCTCTACTAAATTTAATCAATCCTATTTCTCCATATCCGCCACCATCAGAAGAATCGTTTGTATGAAACACTACTAAATCATCTATAAATGAACTAAATCCTATAGACATTGGAATATCATCACTTATTAAATTAGGAAAAGGAGGTGTACTGGCAGAATATCTTGACGGTAATGTTAGTATATTTCTATTACCATTAGACATTTCAATAGTATAGTGGTTGCCATCATAAGAGATAAGCATGCCATTCTTCATGTTACGATAAGTACCATCCGGCTGTAACATAAAAGAACTATCTTGATGAAGTCCCTTTTCAAACGTATTAATAACTGAATCTGCCATAAGTATTGTTTATATTCATTCCTACAAATAATCCGCGACCAGAATATGGATCGTGCCATAATCTCGCTATCTCTTCTCTCTCTGTTTCTGTTAATTCGCTATCTAAAGCTCTTGAGTGAGCGCATAATCTATCCCATTGATTATAATACCATTGTACCATCTTCATATCCTTTTGTCTCAAAAAGTATTTATAAAGTATGTGGCTTGTTATGGCTTCAATGTGATTTTCTCCAACCTTCATAAATCCATCACAATCTACCGCGTATCCTATAAATTCAATAGTAACTTTACCTTGCTTTGGATTAACCTCAAATATTATTTTATTATTTTGGTAACCATAAGGAATAATCCCAGCGCCAGTTGTTGTTTCGGAACTTGCCGAATCTACTATTAGAAATGTATTACTTGTACTTTGAGATAATTGAACAATAGGATTACTAAATACCTTAGAAAATATACTTCCTACATTCTCACTATGACTCCCTAAGATAGCTCCTTCGACCTTAACACAATTATCTGGCAATTCAGCTAATCCATTACAAATGTCTAATATAGCCCATTGTCTTTCATATTGATAATAACTACCAATTTCTTTTTCCGCTTCATAAGCCCATGTCATAAACATAGGCAAATGCTTATTATGGTCTAATCCAGCCAAATCAATAGCGTTTATAATTGGATTCTTTATTGATATTAATTTATTAATAGACATGCGTTCTTGTAATTAATTTTCCTTTTAATATTCCTTCTTGAACAGCCTTAGTTAAATTCCTATGAGGCTCAAAATATAATCTTTCTTTACTCTTTAATCTTGTAGATTCAAATACAATATCGTAAATATACTCAGATGTACTTAAATTCATATTAGCCTCCGTAACCCTTCCTCCTTTAAACATTAATCCTTTTTCAAGTAATGCCATCACTTTTTTATTTTCTATCGTCTTAGTGGCTTTTATCCACATCTTTGACTGATTATCTATGTTTACTACCTGCCCTAATTCTAAGTTATTAACAATCTCCTCCTCTATATATGCGCTCCAAATTTTATTAATCTCAGGAGTAGTTATTCTTTGTTTAAACTTAGATTTATACATTTTTTTTATTTGGAAATGTAACCTCTCAGTTGTCCACTTATTTTTAATTTGAGGCGCTATCTTCTTCATTGTCCTTTTAATGCGTCATCTACAGAATCATTTACCACATCCGCCACTTCCGATTGCTCTATTTTAAGCTCAGTAGATAATATAGAAATAACTATCTGTCTTGCCATGTGAACGGAAACTGGATAAGGGTCGTTTTCAGTCATTGCCACTTCGTAATTAGTATAAAATAATTGACTTGTACCGCTTGCTATAAACGTAGTAATACCTACCAGTCCTGTAAATATATCTTCTGGTAAATAAGTAACTCCATTATAAACCAAAGAACCCGTAACTCCCTTTACGGTATATAAATACCCTGTTTTAACACCTCCACTAATGATAGGCAAAGTCTTTTTAATCATTAATCCATCTATACTTGCAGGAATGCCTATAAATCTTAATTTAGGCTCTATCTTATTAATATAAATAGAAGTTCCAAATCTTTGGTAATAAGCAAACTTACTCCTTACGTGTTCTTTAGGAATCATCTTCCATATCTCTATAGATTCACGGGTATAAGAAGTCTTACCGCAGGCAGATATAACCTTTAAGCCTAAGTCCAAATTACCATCACCTAATGTAGTTAAGCTAATAACTTCTGGTATTTCAGCTTTAGATATATCGCATTCGCAGAAATCAACTAATGGGTCATCCGCGAAATTCACTCTTGTTAAATCATAAATGCCAAAGTCTATAAGCCAATTTTGGTCAATAACACGAGTAATATTGTATTCTTTTAATATCTCAGATACCCTAACTTGGTCAATTAAATAAGCTAAATAATCCTCGTCAATACGAGATTCATCAGTTCTTGAGAATCTTTCCGCTAATATAAATATAGCATCTACTATCTTTTTACGGGTTATAGCCATTAGCTGTAATTTTAGATTCAAATATACTTATAAAATAAACTGTTTCTAATTCAATTTTGAGTTATTTTTTAATATAATTCAATATTTTTGTAACCTTTTAAAATAACTTTCGTTAAACTATATAATTAATCCAAAAACACACAAAGAAATGAAATACGTCGGAAAACTATATGGGAAATTAGGCAATAAGTACTTTGATACAAGTCATACAAGTGATGACTACGACCTACTTACTGAATCCCTCAAAGAATCTACTGAATTAGCCTCTAAACTTCAATTAGAAAATATTAATCTAATGGCTGAAAACGCGAGTTTACAATTTAGAATGATTGAATTAATCCAAAAACACAAAAAGAAATGATAGGATGGCTTGAAAATTCGCACAAATTAGTTAATATAGAAGATTATGATTTACTTACAAAATCGCTCTCAGAAGCTAACAAACAAAACTTTCAACTATTGCAGGATAAGGTTAAGTTGGAAGGTGAGATAATAGACTTGAAAATTGACTTACAACACTATAAAAAAGTAGCTCAGGATATGAGTAAATTTTAAACAAACAACTTAAAAAATAAAGATGATGCATATAAACAATATACCTTTAATATTTTGTCGATTAACAATCTACTCAGGATTAAATTATAAATGGATAGTTAGACTTAATTTTAAAAAACGAGAGCCTATATTTTTACATATTTTAAAAAGAAAAAACAATTAAAAAATAAATAAATGAAAAAAGTAGTAATATCAAAAGAAGATATATAATTAATTAAATTTATAAATAGGTGTAAACTAACCAGCCAAACGGCTACTAAAAAATAAGGGAATGGCAACAATATATAAAGTTGAAATAGTATCTCATTGGACGGATTACACAAAAGAACAACTTAAAATAATTCTTGAACGTGCTATTAAAAAAGATAAAGCATTAAATAAGTATAAAAATGAAATCACATTAGAAATAACAGAAAGAATTTAAACCCATGAACTACCCATACACATCAATAAAACTAATAGACGGTGAGATAAAAACCGTTGTTAATAAGGAGGCTAAGCCTAATGTTATGATTAACCATCCTAATTATAATGATATAATGATGCTCTGGCAAAAAAACCATGAAGTATTTAAGTTTGCTAATCCACATGAAGAGGGTAATATAATAAGATGTATAGGAGGCATGAATCCTAAAATAAAATACGCTATAGAAGTTACCTGCATCAAAGTTAAATCATTCTTTGATGATGAAAATAAACAACATTCATTTGCTTATTTTAAAGACGATGATAAGGAAAGTATTATAACTTCAATAACTCAAAGAATTAAAGATGAACAACGAAAGCACTCTTCTAATATTGAAAACTGGCATGAAATAGCATCACGTAAAATATATTCAAGTTTTAACATCACTAAAAAATCACACGAAAATGAGCAATAAAACAAAAGAGGAAATACTAAGAGAATGTTTAGGCGAAAATAGTATTGATAATCAGAAAATAAGATATTCTGTATATGAAGCCATGGAAGAATATGCTATTCAATCTCAAGAAACATTAACCGCTAGAATAGTTGAACTTGAAAAAGAATTAACATCTTATCGTTCTTTACTTGATGATTGCTCTGATGAAAATAAAGAAATAAAACAAAAAATAGAATCCCTCACTAATTTATCAGTAATGGAGCTTAGTTGTAAGGAGGATGATTATGAAATTCCACTTATAGGTGATAATGTAATGGTTTGTGGAGAATTAGAAACCACTATAATTAGAATAGAGAATGATAAATATTATTTCTTAGATAATGAAAATATTGAAAAATGGGATACATTAAATGCAATTGAATTAATCCATAAAAAACCCTAACAAAATGGGAAAAACAGCAATAATTATTTACAATGAAATAATGAATGAATGCCCTAAAATAGATACATCTACTCCATTTAAACAATATTTAACAGCTAATAAATTTAATAAGATAACTTCTTTAATATCATTTGAAGAAATGGTTTGGTTTAAATGTAATCCTAATAAAGAATTGGCAAATGAAGTTATGGATATTGCATCTAAAGAAATACTACACAAACAAATTTAATAATAAATAGGATGGAAAATATATTAAAATGGGTTCCAATAGTAGGTACTATATTTACTAATTACCAATCAGAAAAAAATAATTATAAATATTTAATATATCAATCAATATGTACGCTATATTATATATCATTAATGATGTATTTTATAATAACTAATTAACCCCCTAAAAACAGCGTAGTCGCTTAAATTACTTAAACAATCAATTAAAATTAGAAATATGAAAACTATAACAAACGAAATTAAAGCAAAAATACTATTTCAATATATAGGAGCTGACTGTGAGTATAAATGGGACAGAGAGCCTGATATTTTATTGTTAGGAAAATTAACTCTTAAAATATTAGAAAGTATGTACTATGATGATAAAATAATAACTCATTGTTGCGTTAAATTAAAGCCACTATCACAAATAAGTGATGAAGATGCGATTGAAGTGGCTAAATATAGATATAAAGACCCTAAATATATGACTTTTTTGAATATCGGAAAAAGCATCATTAGAGATTATCTGAATAGAGGATTAGCTGATAACAATGGCATGTTTTGTTTAGAATTATTTGAAATAGATTATTTACGCTCAAAAGGTTACGCCTTACCATACTTATATTATTCAATAGATGATTTAGTAAAATTAGGAGTTTACAAACTTATATAAAAAAATACAACAATGAAAAGAAGTAAGCGCATAGAATTAACAGAAAATACGATTAAATATTTAGCTAAAAAAGCAATTGACGAAGGAACAAGTTTTAAACCTTATGTAGAATCTATTTTGGAAAGTTTAGCCAATACACGGTCTGGCAATCGCAAAATCACTTCAAAAGAAAAATAGCGCTCACCGTTGTTAATACAGCCCCAAATATAACAGCTATTTTAGTGCGCTTTTGTTTTTTGACTTCTTTTTTCAGAATGTCGTTAACTGATTTTTGCCAATTATCATGCTCTTGCACTTCGTTAATTATATCGGATTGTTTACGAATTATTGACTGATCCATTTGCATAATAGTTTTATCCGTAGCTATTGTAACACTATCCGATTGAATTACACTATCGCAACTATTAACGGTAGCATCATAGTACTTTAATACTTCGATAGTATCGCATATATGATGTGTAATTAACTCACGGTTACTTTGCTTTAACGCTAAATACTTCGCCTTATGTATTTGCCCTATCGAATCAAAGATGCGTGCATTGTCTTGTAATAGCTTAACCTGTCCTTTAAGTAGTTTAACCGAATCTAAGTTAATAGTTATAATTTTAGTATCTGGTTCCTTAGGCATTATAGGCGCTTTGCTATCGCATTTATAGCATAGCAAAATGAATATAATTAAACCCATTAAAAGGGTTATGTAGGGTCTTATTTTTTCGTACATGGGTAAAATATAACGTTAATTGATATTAATAGATTTGCTCCAAATGCGTAGTAAATGTTTTTGTTTTTCATACCACAAAGTTAAATAAAAAAACCCAAACTATAAAATAATTTGGGTTTAATTCAGAAGTTTAACCCCTGACTAAATTAAAAAAACTGTGGTATACTTCAAATATATTACTTATTTTCTAAATAAACTATTTATTTTCAGTTACTTCAATTGTCGATGTTGGAGTTTCCTCTGTTATAACCGCCTTTGGCTTTTCGTTAAATATTTGTTTTGTTTGATAACCAGCATAAATCATTTGAGCGGTATATATTGCAACCGCTGCGATATAGTCCATTTTATCATGCTTTAATAGATAATGAATTGAAATATCCAATGCAATATTTGCATTTAAGAAAATCATAAAACGCTCTATTCTTTTAGAGCTAAAAAATGAAGGTTGGTCTGAAAAAGTTAATACGATTTGTAACAAAAACCATTTAACGTATTCCCATTTAGTTTTTAGTTTAGGCATCATAATGAATTTGCTAAAGGGGTTTTAATTTTTAATAAATATTCTCTGTATTTCTTTTGAGCCGTTGGATCATTTGAAGCCCAAGCTCCTGTATCACCTCCTTTAGCTTTTAACCTTTCGGCTACCGTAATCATAGAGGCATCCAAATTAGGAAACTTAATAAACTTTCTTTCGCCTCTCGACTTCATCATTAAGCTGTCATTTTCAAATTGCTTATAAATTCCTATTGGCGCATATTCTGGGTGTTGTTTCCAAAACGAGGATAAAGAACTCCATCCGTAAGGCATAGTTTCAACTGTCGCTTCCATTCCTGGCGAAAAGCAAATTAAGAAATTACCACTTTTAAAATGCTTTGTTTCATTTCTAAAAAGTGATTCAACTTTAATAGCCATTTCTTTACCGTAAAGAATTGCTACTTTTTTTAATGATGCTAAAATTTCGATGTCTGTCATTGTTTTTAATTTTTTAAATAAGTAATTATGCCTACGTTCTGTTATCAATTATAAGTGAAAAAATTTAGGTAAAACATGATCCATAATCCAAAACGTCAAACCGCCTATTACTGCTATTAACCAGTTACCTACTTTTTTAAAAAATTTATGAAACCGACCTTTAATCTCCTCTTCTTTTTGAAGTATCGTTAAAGCCTCCCTAACCTCCCTGTTTATAATTTCCTGATTTTTTAAAATCTGAATTATACCTATCTGGTCGAATTGTTGGTTTCCTGTTACTTTTTCAACTAACTTTTGCACTAACTCGTCAAGTTTTTCTACAATAGGCTCCATCCTATTTTGCGAGCTTTGCATATTATTAATGCCTTGAGCCATGTTTCCAGTTAAGTGCTTCATCTCTCTGTATTGAGTAGATAAAACATTCATGTCTGATTTTACAGAAGCTAAATCATTACTAAGGTTTGTTACTTCCGCTGTTGACATACTTATAAAGTGCTGTTATTATTGTTGCTAAAATCATTATACTATCTCCAATTAATTTAAAATCAGTTTCATTAAATATAAATCTATCAATCACATCAGAAACACAAAAACCAATACCGATAGTAAGTATCATTTTACTAAATTTAGTTTGCTCTAATAAGCTACAAATAGAAAACAAAGCAATTACTAAAGCATAAATATTATATCTAATAGCCGTACATCCATCATAATTTATAGAGTATGGCAATATGTAATTTGCAATATTATAATTTAAAGCAAATAATAATACTGAAAATACTGATAATATATTTATTATTAATTTCATGACTGCGGTCTTGGTGGTGGGTTTGGATTAATTGTATCAGTTTGTTTAATTACCATCTGATTTTTAACCTCAATTAATCTTCCATATTTTTTAAGTACTTCGTTAATTTCTGCAATACAAGCGTCGTCATCTTGTTTAATTTTTTCAGCAATTAATTGTTGCGCTTTTTCTAATTCGTTTTCCATATTTATATGTTTTTATGTAATATTTCTAAATCCTTAATAACTTCATCGGTTTCGCTATCAAAGCAAAAACCTTGAGAAACTTTCAATTGATTTATTATTTTATTTAATAATTCTAAACTTATTTGTACTTGTTCCATGTTTCAAATATAATATTTTTTTATTATGCATTTGCTTTAATTTCAATCATTCCACATACTCCAGTAATATCGCCAGCTACGGCTCCAGTACCAACGGTTCCTGTAACTTTTAATATATTAGTATTGCTTAACGTTAATCCTGTAATTTTAGTTACTTTAGCGTAAGCATTAGTGGAAGCTCCAGTAGTATTAGCGGTTGCTACACACCTAACAGATGTTGACCCGTCTCTTATGATTAATAAGTTTACACAAAAATCGGTTGCCACAGAAAGACTTAATGCGCCAGAGTCAAATATTAAAGTTCCTCCAAAGTAAGCTCTTAATTGTTTAGTTAAACCTCCCGTACTCGTTAATTGTAAACCATATTCAGCATCTATCTTATCCCCATTCATAGCTAACGTATTAGCCAATGTAGTATAAGTGTATATATCTTGTTCCGTTGTAACATTAGTACTTGCAACGTCTGTAATGAAATCTTTAATAGTCCCGCCTAAACCATATCTAACTAGTGAGTTATTTGTTTTGTAATGATTATTTTCGTACTCATATAAGCCACCTCTCGCTACGGCTTCGCGTTGTCCGTTTGTTATTTGTAATGGAGCTGTGTTTGCAGTTGCCGAACCAGCGGATATATGTAATATTGATGTTGGCGTGGAGGTGCCTCCTACAAATGTTTTTGTTGCATTTAATAAAGCATAATCAGAGTTAGTATTATTATCGTCACCATGTAACGTCAGCATCTCTTTATAACCTGCGAAATTATATGTAGAAACATTAAATTTCAATTCACTTGTATTATTTATAATTTTGTCGGCAATCCACGATGTCTTAATAGTAGTTGCGTGATACCATTCCATAGCTGGCGCAATTACATTAGCTCCACCAGAAGTAGTTACCATTTTTATGGCACCACCAAAGTAACTTGGATTTGATACTACGTGAATAGCTTCGTTTGTAGTAGCTCCTTTTGCTAATGTGGGAACGTATAAGCCATATTGATTAGTTATTGTGCCGGTTCCAACTCCATCATAAAAATAGAATCCATATCTATTAGTTAAAATTCCATTATTAACCGTTGGGGCATCAGCGCAAAAATATAAATTACCAGTTGTTCCAGTGTTGTTTAATTTTACTTGACTTTGATAAGATGCGTGATGATTATAGTTACCAGCTCCACCTGTTGGGTCGGTTAATATTCCATTATCAGTAAAAGCGTTATTAGCTAAATTTCCTGTAGTACTTTTAAAAACAGTAGCCTCAACGAATCCATGTGAATTGGTTATAATAGAATCTGGTATTGTACGAGCCGAAACTATATTAGGGTCAAAATCTGTATTAAATGCGGTTGTTATAGCTACTCTGTTTGTAACAAACATCGGAATATCATTACGAGTATTACCAACTGTAAAAAATGAATTTAATCCACTTTCTGTGTATAAAAAATTAATACTTGATTGAATGGTATTAGCCGTGCCATTCCCGAATGGTACTAGTCCATTCGTTGCTCCTACACTACCCAATATCGTTCCGCCTCCAGAAGAACCTGAATTTGATTTTTGAGAAATTATTTTCTTTGTAGTAAAAGTAGTCATGTTTATTAATTATTTACCGTAGTATTCTATAGATAATACTGCGAATGTAGCATCCGTAGATATAACCTTAAACGAAACAACGTTTGAGTTATTATTAATTTCAAATAAATCCCCATCTCCCATCCACATACCTACAGACGCAGTAGGAGTAGACCCATTGGCTTGAGTATATCTTATTAAATAAGTAGAATCGGTTGGTGTTCCAGATTTTCTAACCTTAATAATAACACCGCCAACATCTGCACTATTTATACCAGTAAATGGCAAGGATTGAGCTGACGCAGATACAGTTAAATTTTCAGTTAATAAACAAACCTTATCAGATAGTTTACTATTTGTTTCCTTAATAGCATGTATAATTGCCATTGTTTCTTTATCGGGTCCTGATGCCATTTTATTATGTTTTTATAAATCAAAAATAAATAAAAAAAGGATAAGTTTTTAGCTTATCCTCTCTTTAAAGTTAAATAAATATTTATTATGCTTTCCAGCTTGCAGAAGCTAATGCTAATACCTCAGATACAGTTAATAAAGCAGCAGAACCGCCAACATTAACTCCTCTAAAGAATGGCACAACTATCATTCCAGCAGGTAAAACTAATGGAGTTGTTCCTACTGAGTAAACAGGGTAAACAACATCATTTAATTTACAAGTAACTACACCTAATTTACTTACTAATACTTCCACAGAATAATTAGTAGCGTTAGCTAAAGTTACAGGAGTAGCTGTAGATACTACAGTTCCATTTAATGACCCTTGAGTAGAAGCAATTGTAGCTGCCGCTGCCGTTGAACCAATAGCTGCTAATCCGCTATAAGAAAAAGTTTGACTTACTGCCGTTTTAACGTGAAAACCAACTAACCAAGTGCAATTAGCCATTGTTGTAGCTGAAATACGAGCAAAAATAGAGAAATCAATCTTACCTACAGTAAACTCTTTTGGAGCTAATGTTGATAAAGACGGAGTATATTCTGCTCCAATAGCAGCAGTTAATGTTTGGTCTATGATTAAACCACCGTTGCTTGGAGTTGGAGCTAATACAGAATTTAAACCAATATTAGTATAAATCCACTTAGCGTCAGAAAGCAAAGAGTTAGCTACGCCAGAAGTTCCTACAGGAGCTACACCAGCAGGTCCTTGAAAAAACATAACGTTATCTAAAAAATCAATTTGAGCAGTAGGATTACTTAAATATTGATAAGCTAATCCTCTATGCATTGAACGTTCAAAGTTAATATAACCAGCTAAGTTAGCAGTAGATGCACCAGCGCCATTGTCTACATAAGCAGTTTGAGTTAATAACAAGTAAACATAAGAGTTACCATTAAATGCAGTTGGCAAAGCAACACGCTTCAAATAAGAAACTGAGAACATGTTGTATTTTTGGCCGCTTACAGCAGTTGCTCCTGTAGAATCTAATGGAGTATCTAATTCTCCAGAGATTAAATTACCTGTCATAAAGTCTAAAACAGGAGCTGAGTTTAATAAATTTAAACCTGTTCCAAATTCATAAACAGCAGGAGTTGTTAATACATAGTTAGAAGCAGAGAATCCTGTTCCATCTGTATTTTGCATAGGACGCACTAAAGAAGCTCCTTTACGGTTAGTCATTCCTTGCTTGTTGTAAGGGAAATAACCAGCTTTATCAGTTACAGTAAATCCTGCACCACCCGTTAAACTTACAGCAGTAACAAAGTTAGACGCTAATTTGTTAATTTTAAGAATTAAAGCTGCGTAAATAGCTTCACGTTGTAAAGCAGCGGTAGCTCCTAAAGTTGTAATATCAGCAGGAGTTGTGTAAGAATACTTTTTCAAGTTTTCCATAAAGCCATGGTCTACTCTTGAATTGTCTCCAATTTCAATTGAATAAGGTGTACTTCCTACTGGAGTAAAAGCTGTCGCTCCTATTGTTACTACTTGCGCTACTTCAGCACGATAATTGATTTGAGAGAAATTAATAATTCTCCCTTGATTGATTAGGTCAAGTCCTGCGATTAGCAATTCCTGGCCACTGTATTGCACGTCCGTACCTGCGGATGTATTAAACAATACTGATTTGTTTTTCTGTGACATTGGGTTTTTTGGTTTTTATTTGGTTTATAATGAGTGTAAATATAAATACTATTTCAATACAAATTAAGTAGATGCTTTTTCCGCAAATGCAGCATTCTCAAATGCACTTGTTACCCCTAATAATATGTTAGCTGCCATCTTAGCCACGTCATCATGACATTTCTCTGGTAACTCTATAGTAACTAATATAGATGATAATATAACTTGACCACTTGTTAAATTCGTTAATGCGCCATTTGTAGAAAATACCGTTCCAGCTACATAAGTAACTCCATTGTAAACAGAGTCATCTACAGCTGTATATGAGGTGTTAATTGTTAAAACGCCCATGCCCGCATCTATTAAATTAGATTCATTACCCATATAAAAAGGGGTTGGCTGTTTAATGTAAGTCAATGTAGCTGAAGATGCGGTTCCGCCTATTCCCCTATATAATTTTAATCCTGTACTATCTTCTAAAAAATAAGGTTTATTATTGTTAGGCTTTCTAAAAGAACATTCTAATAATGGGCCTACCATATTGTAATTAGTTTCTCTTAAATAAGTAGTATAATTATCTATTGTAGCCGTCATAGATACATAAGTTTGATAATCGGCAGGGAAATTAAAATGATTCTCCGTAATAATACCATTAATAGTCCCTGTAGTTGTCGGCACAGATGTACTTATCTTAATCATTGTGTATAAGTCATCTCTGAACTTCTGTATTCTATCTATACCAATTAATCCTTGTTTATTAGGTCCGTCTATAATATCATCCATTTTATCCTTAATGGCATCGTTTACAGCCTTATTGACTTCTGAAAATAAATATCTTGAGTGCTGAGTAGTATTAGTGTAAACTCCAATAGCATAGTATATCTGTATAGCATTCATAGCGTTAAATTTTAAATAAAAGTAAATAAAAAAAAGGTAAGTTTTTAGCTTACCTTCCTTAGTTTTATGTTTAGTTTAGTTTATTACTTGCTTTCTGCATCAGCAATTTTCTTTAATAAAGTTTCTTTAGAAATTTTAGGGAGTCCCCAACAAGATATTTTAAGTTCTTTTGCTCTTTCTCTTAAAGCTTCTAATTCTTCTTTATCAGAATCATTCTTTTCAACTATTGGCGACATCTCCGCAAATGGACTTTTAAATTCTTCTACCGCCTTAGTTTTAGCTAATTCAGCTTCTAATTCCATTATCTTACGTTGCATATCCACTTCTTTACTTTCTTTACTAACAGTAACATAAATAGGCTCCATAGCTTTCTTACTTTCTGCCTCTTCTTGATTACATTTCATAGTAATAGTGGTTGCAATACCTGTATTGTTAATTAAGAACTGAACCGCCATCTCTTCATTATGACCCATAGGCATATTACCATAGATGTAAGTTCCTGTAGTATTATCAAAAATGATTTTACCTTTAGCTACACCTCTTTTTAATACAGAGATGTACTCGCGCTGTGGATTATTATACAAATCAATGAATTTCTTAGGGTCTAACTCCATAATTCTAAACACTTCATTAGTCATCATAAATACACTTTGATTTGCGTCTACATTAACTCCTAAAGTAATAGCCATTTCTGTTAAAGCACTTCCTTTCAATGTCTCAATAATATCTTCAGCTTTACGTCTTAATGTACGCTTATCAATTTCCTTGTGAGCATTTACTTCTTTATCAATTACTCTCCAAGTGCTTTTACCTTGTTGATTAGGACTTCCTTCTACGTATTGACTGTTTTTAATAACATGCCATGCAATAGCTTGGTCCGGAATAGATAAATCAAATGACATTTTATCGTCAATCCAAAATCCTTTCCATTGAAGTTCTTTAGTATCCGAGTTAATACCACTTGGCACTCCTATGTAAAGGTTTGTTTTCTTGTCGCGTACTCTGCGAACCATTTTAACATTTTCATGCTTATTGGAACGCTTCATGCATTCGATTTCAATAAATCCTTTACGAATACAGATTTTTGGGTTTGCCAGATTAACTATTTTAGTTTCTGAGCCGTTGCCATCTTTTACAACGACATAATCAATGTTCTCCTTCAGCATTTCGCTTACATTTTGAGAATCGGTTAAATTAAATACATTCATTTTGTTTATTTTTATTTATTAAGCAAATATAATAAAATTATACATTCTTTAATTATTTTATTATATTTGCGCTATAAAAGCGAGGGCATTCGCTCAAAGATATTTTTTTTAAAGTAAACCTTATTGGTTAGTAGTCATGCCCGATGAAAGCCATTAAGGTTTTTTTATTATGAAAGAGATAAAATTAGGTAAAGGAGATTATATAACTCAAGTAGATGATGGAGATTATGTTTTTTTAAATAAATGGAAGTGGTTTGCTAAAGACGGAAGAGGCGGAAGATTTTACGCATATAGACAAGAATTTACAGGAAAAAGATATAGTAATGGCGATAAAAAATATACGCTAATAAAAATGCACAGAGTTATTTTATCATTATCAGATAAAAACATATTAGTCGACCATAAAGACAGGAACACCTTGAATAACCAAAAAAATAATTTAAGAATCGCTACAAGCTCTCAAAATAGTGCCAATAGGAAAGTTTTAGAAAATAGAACGTCTAAGTATTTAGGAGTCAGTGTTAAAAAAGTTTACTGTAGAAATGTTAAAAAAGAGATAATACACACGTATATTAAATATGTTGCTCAAATAAAAAATAATTCAAGAAAAAAAGAATTAGGAACTTTTCCATTAACCCAAGAAGGAGAAATTTTAGCCGCTAAAAAATATGACGAGGCTGCTAAAAAATACCATGGCGAGTTTGCTAATCTTAATTTTAAGTAAAAATAACTCAAAGTTGAATTATAAACGTAACCTTTTTGATTTATATACGTTTAAATACATTATCAATTTAATAAAACTATACAACTATGACAAAGAAGCAATTATTTAAAAGATTAGGAAAAGAAGTTTATTTTGGAAAAATTATCAGAAATGACAATAATGCAGTTGTGTTAAAGGAATGCTCTAAGCAAATTATAGCAAATATTTCTAATGATGGTGTTATGTTTTATGAATTTAATCATTTTAAAAAGCCTGAATCATTCTTATCATGTTTTAAATCCGAAAAGTCTTTCGATAATGCCTGTAATAACCCTAAATTTTATAGATTTAAAGAAAAAATTAAATCTTATTTTATGTAACCTTTTTGGTTTACCTGCGTTTAACTAGTAAAATTATAAATTATGCACAAAGTGAAAATACAAACAACTATAAGCGAATCCGCATATAAATTAGCTTGCATTATAGGCCCAATGAAAGGATATGTTTGGAACGAAAGCGTATTCTATTATTACACAAAAAATAATAACCACACTATTGAAACTGCATTTTTAGAAATAATTAAAAAATTTCCAATGAAAAATTATAAATTTAATTTTATTAAAAAAGAAAATGATATATTTTACTATGAAATAGATGTAAATAAAAAATCCTAACATTTCTGCTAGGATTTTTAAGTTTAATTGTTTAATGATTACATACCCTTACGGATGATAATCCATTTTTTAGTGTTATAGATAACAAGTAAATCTTGTTTTAACATTGCCATCTTCCAAGCATCTTCTTCCGTAATAGCATCTCCAGGTAAACCCGTCATACCATTAATAGTAGCTGTGATATTTGAACGATTAACTCCGTAAGCACCTTTAGGTATAATTTCGATGTTAGAATCCATAAATGAACCTAAATCTCCACCAATATAAGTACTTGACATGATTAATTGACCATCATTACCTCTCTCAGGAAAACGTAATTCATCATCAAATAAAGGATGTTGTACAAAAGATACTGAACTACCTGCAAAGTTCATTTTCATGATATGGTAACCTACTTCGATTTCAGCACCACCTACTACGTCTTGCTTTAATTGTGCATTCTGAGCAGCAATAAAACGAGCCATTTTCTTCTGAGCATTGTAGTAACCATCAATACCTGTCATAAAGATAATGTTTACACCTGTTGTAGATGTAGAAGATTGCTTAGTTAATAATTTCATTGAATCAACAAAATCATCTTCTGTAGCCTCTCCATTTACACCTGAACCATATAATTCATTACCTCCAGAGATTTGCTCTTCAATACCGTCACCCATGATAATACCGTTACCAGTTTCATTATCAGTTAAGTTAGCTACACCCGCGCGAGAACCATCAGAGTTTTTCATAGTAGAAATACCGAAGATTTTAGCATACTCATTTTCCATAGCCCATTGAGCTTCAGCTTGACGTACTTTCTCGAATTTCCAACCTTTAACTGGACCATTAGAAGACATGTATTCATACCATAATACGTCAGTAGCAGCATCACCTGAAATACTAACAGTCTTACGTTGAGTAGTCATATCTACAATAAATGTATCAGGGAATTGGTCACGACCGTATCCTTTTAAAGACTTCTCTCCATAACCAGTTGTAGAAGGGAAACAAGTATAAGTTCCGCTTGGTTGAGCAGCAACGTGTGTAGCGAATACAAATAATTCTTTTTGTGGGTGTTGGAATGAATATAACCATCCAGCAGCTACCTTAGTAGGTTCAGACATAGTCATTGCAGAGAAACGATTACCATAGAATACTACCATTTGACCTTTGTAGATGTAGTTATCTTTCATGATTAATTGAAAAGAACCATCTGCATTAGTACCACCTACTTGAGATAGGATAGTAGAAGATTTTTGAATACGACCCATTACGTTGAAACGTAAAGAATTGTCTCCAATAGCTTGACCTTCTTTGATTTTACCAAATTTAGTTGGCTTATTAATGTCAATACCGTAAGGGCCAACAGCTCCAGATGTTAATAGAGTTGTTAATTGACGTTGGTCTACTCGCTCTAACATTTGGCGGATAGCTGGAAATTTTTGCTGATTTCTAATTAAATCAGACTCTAGGGTACAGTCTGCTGAGAATGTACCTCTTACTAGGTTTGTTTGACCTGGATTTAAAGTTGGCATAGTTGTTTGTTATTTTTAAGGTTTAAGTTTTTAATTTTTACCTTTCAAAACAGCGTCATTTTCTAATCGTTCAAAATTCCCTTCTATTGTGTTTGTCATGTTTGTTCCTGCTCCTCCAGTTATTACTGGCGGTGTGTTATGCAGTTTATTTGCTATTTCGAGTTTACCTTTATTGTAGCTCTTAGCTTCAATATTTTTAACGGCTTTGTCTCCTAGCTCTACAAAGGCTATAAATTTGGCTTGCATAATTGGGTCTTTCATTAATTGGTTGTACTTGCCATTATTGAACCTTTCAGTTAAGCCTTTCTTAGTTTCTGGAGCAAGTGGCTGACCAATAAAGTCTGACATTTCATTCAGAGCTTTTACTATTGAATCAGATTCCGCTTTGCTTTTTTCCGCCAAGAAGTTATCTTTATTCGCTTTGTATTTTTCAATTATTTGTTGGTAATTAGATTCTATTGCTTGCGCTTCCGCATCTAATTCTAATCTTATTCTTGTTGCTTCTAATCCTACTTGACCATTTTCAGTTGCATTTTCTACATACTTATCAATAAAGTCCGTATCAGCATTAGGTAATCTTATTTCTAAATCAGCTCTGTATAATTCTACATCTGTTAAAGCTTTAAATTTAGCTATGTTGTTTAAAGGAGCCTCAATTTGTTCTCTCGTTAAACCCGATTTCTCAAGTTCAATTTGCATGCGCGTGCGTGGGTCTAAGTCGTGAAAGTAATCTTCCATTTTTTTAGAATCTACTTCCGCTAATTTCTTTTGCAATGACTCAGTTTCTACTGCTAATTTAGCTGTTATATAAGCTTCTGGAGTATCTTCGGATATTTCTAAGCCTTCGTATTTAGCATAAGATACCCAACTATCAGCTTCTCCTTCAGTAGCGCTATCATCATCTAAAGTTAATACATCCTCTACAGGAACATCTTTAACTTCTTCAGCAATAACTTCTTTAACTTCTTCAGTAGGCTTATCCGCATCTAAAGCAATTTCCGTTTCGGCAATTTCTGCTGGTGTATTTTCTGTTTTAACCTCTTTTTTAATTTCTTCTTTTGGAGCTTCTACGTTTCCGTTTAAAGTTGCATCAGTTGATAATAAATCAAAATTCGGCTTCATTTGAGTAGGCTCTGCGTCTCGCTGAGTATTTTCTACTACTATCGTTTCCTCGTTTGTCATGTTTTGTATTTTAAGTCAAATATATTAAATATTTGTATTGTTTAGATTTTCGTTTGAAAATTTATATTGATATTCCCATTTATATCCTTTATATAAATTTCTTTTCTTTTTAAGGCAAGCGGTTAAATTAGCGCTTCCTTTTGCATCACCTTGCATAACTCTTGAGGCTTCTGAGATACTTTCAAATTTTTTTATAAATTTTCCGTTAAAATCTAATTGAATTATAGATATCCTTAAGTTTTCATTTTTTTGATTAGCATGAGATTCTTTTAATTTAATCAAAGTATCTTTTGTTGGTCTTTTACCTGCATTTGCAATACTTAACTTCCTTCTGTCTCTGCGCCTTGCTCATTAATAAATTTGTGTTGATTTTCTATTACCTTATTTCCTGCCGCTGCCGCCTGAACCTTTATATCAACATCTCCCTGTAAGATAATATTATCTTTTTGATTAGACTGTTCATCCTCTCTTGCTTCTCTCGCTAACGCTATCTGTTGTTGTAATTGTTGAGCCTGCATTTGTTGTTGGTTCTGCATATTAGCTTGTTGTGATTGACCTTCAATTTCTTTAATCTTAGCCCAAGACTCTTCTAATACAGCTTTTTGATCCGCAAATGATTCAGATATTAAAAACTTCAAAGCATCTTCAGGACGCATTTCTTTTGCGTTTAAAGAAGCTTCCATCATCCTTTGCATAAACTGCTTAATCTCTGCGTACTTACCTCCATCTTGTAAATGAACGCCGTAATCTTTAAATCCTATCTCTTGAGATACTTTTAAATATTTGAATTTACTTACTCCTAATATCTGTTCACCTTTCTCTAGTTTATAGAATGCCCAAGTAACTTTTGTACTTTCCACCAACTTAGTTAAAGTTTTATTGATATAAAGATACACTCCGTAAAAGAATGGTTCTGTTATTGTCCTAGAAGCTTGAATAGCTGAATTAGTATTAGTTGCAGTTGCACTAGCCTGTATTTGACCTTCTCTATCATTGTTAATTCCAGTCATCTTATCCATCATGTTTAAGATGTCATTTTTTAATGCCATTAATTGCGGAAACGATGAGCTTAATCCTAAATCATGTACCTTAACAGGGTCTCCTTGCATAGAATCTCTACCGTGAAAGTTACCGCTTGCTGATGTATCATAAGTGAAAAAACTATCATTTACAATATCGTAATTTAATTGAGTTACAGATTTTTTGATGCCTAATGTAGCTGTGTTAAATCCTATGAATGTACCCTTATGTTTATTTACATCTTTCAATATCTGATACATTACAATATCAAATATATTAGACCAATTCTCCATTTCATTCATTAATGAGATACGTCTTCCATCTACTGTTCCACATAAGTAGCCTGTATAAGAACCACTTAATATTTTAGTTGGGTCATCCACACTTCTCATTTGAAATTGTGCACGGCGCATGTTAGTATCTAATTCTTTAAGCCCACCTATACGAGTTGCTTCCCATAGGTCTTCCATATATCTTACTTCAATCTCATATTTACCTTTCTCTACTTGTTGCTTATGCCAATCAATATTCTTCTCATAAGCTTCTGTGTCCATTTCTGTATAGATGTACTTCTCGCTTGAGTCAAATGCTAATTGAGTAGCTGTTTTAAGAACTTTCTTAAAATACATAGCTTTAACAGACTTCCATTCTATATGGATTACTTCTACTACTAATCCGCCAACAGGTGAATGCCTAATTACATTACCAGCTTGTGAAATATAACTCTCTGGATTACTAGATATATCTTTTAGCTTCTCTACTTGCGCAGGCGTTAATCTGTATCTTCTTAATACATCATGCACAGATAGCCATTGACGGCATCCCATAATAGGACTTTTCTCTAAATATGTATCTCCTTTTATTTCTTCATAAATAGCATCTCGTGGGTCAATACTGATATACTGAGTTTCTCCTTCTTCATCTCTTTCTATCTTACCATAAATCATTGATGTAACCGCGCAATTTAACAAATCATTAGAGAATTTTTGCTTTAAATCTAAAGAAGGTATTTGCTCATTTAATATAATTTGCATGATACTTTCTTCCTTATCTTTTGGAGACATTCTCTCAAACGTCGGATCGTCTTCTCCATCAGGTATTGGCGCACCCTCCATTACATCTACCCCTACCTTATCTTTAAGATGAGTTAATTCAGCTTTAGCCTCCATAGCTCCGTACATAAAATCCATCTGCGCCATCTTTTCAGATTTAGCTTCTCTATTTATAGTTTCTACGGTAGCGTTTAAAGGACGAGTTAAAAACTCTCCTACCATTAATTTAATCTTAGAACTATGCGCCCTGTAAGGAATAAACTTAGCTCTATTTTGTTTGCCGTAAGTTTTAGTTAAATATAATACACTTTCTGGTGGCTTTATACCGTTGTATGATTTAAAAGACTCATCCATTAGTCCTCTTTGATAATTAGAGTTTCTAAGTAAATCTTGGCCGTAATCTAAATGAAGTCTACACCAATCAGGCGTTTTTTTTGACTCTGGAATTGCTT
Source organism: uncultured Clostridium sp. (assembly GCF_937920395.1). Classification (GTDB taxonomy): domain Bacteria; phylum Bacillota; class Clostridia; order Clostridiales; family Clostridiaceae; genus Clostridium_AD. The sequence goes on from NZ_CALEVF010000050.1 coordinate 24,313, forward strand.
GATCTGGAAAGGACCTCATGTTATGTATTTTTACTCAAAAATAGTAAAATTTAATTAACTAACTACCAAAACCTTCATAATCTGTTTCAGGATTTTCTGGCCTTGTAAATTCTCCAAACGGAACCATATTTCCAAACTTATCTTTATGCCATCCAGGAAGACTAAATGGGTCTTCTTTTTCCTGATAAGTATCATCTCTCGGAGCAACATTCAAACTAATAGATTGTACTATTGCAATTCCATAAGCATCCGCCAAGTCATTATCACTTCCTATTTCTACTTCATCAAAGTTACCTAACTGATTAATTAATTCAGGAAACCAAATATTTTGTACATGGTCATATATAGCTGTCTGCATAGCTCCTACCATTAAATTTCTACTATGCGCTATTAATCTAAACCAAAATTCACTTTTCTGCTCGCTATTTTCGCTTTCAAATTTTATAGGTCTATGCGCTAAATATTTAGTACATCCATTGTTTTTATACCAAGCTAATATACCAGAACTACTCGCCAAATCACCTAATGTATTTCCAACTAAATCATAATAAACAGATAACTTCAAACACATTTCAAAGAATATTTCTTTTCTTTTTGGACGGGTACAAATAACTGCTACTGGCATATTAAATGGAATTCCAAATGGATTAGGGCGAGTAATTACGCACATGCCTCCTAAAGACTTAGATACCGCTACGTCTTGATCATAACTATCAATTCCCGCAACAAATAAATTCTTATACTTTTTATCTGGATGATATTCATTAAGTATTAAAATACAATCACTTTCATCATCTGTATCTTTGGCAGGAATAGCTTTTACCCTTAATGGATTTATCCTTTCTCCTTTATCGTTAGTTATCCATTCTAATTTCCACTTTAAGTATTTGTCCTTATTGATTAAAATCTCATCCTGTTGAGCATTTATTTTTTGTATATCAAATTTATTACTAAACATCTTTCTAAATATCTCCGCCTGAGTAAGTGGATTATTTTGTAAGTGTTCTAAGTAAAGTTTAAGCTCTCCCTTTTTAAGTTCTTCGCGCTCTTTTAAAATATCTTCCTTGGCGGCAACTAAATCTTCACACCCTATTAATTGATAAGGTTTATAAATCTTAGATAAATTTGGAGTTATCCCTATTACCTTGCCCTTGCGAGTTGCTCCACCGTAATAAGGTTTTTTAAATCTTTCCCCAGTTAATACAAACATAATAGCATTAACATCTTTTAAATTCTCTACGATAAACTTAAAATCCTTAGAGCCTTTATTAATATTACCTCCTGTACCGAAAATATACATTACCCCTACCTGCACTCCGCCGTCTGTTAAAGCATCCTTAGTAGCAGAATAAAACTCTTTAAAATTCTCAAACTCACCTGCCTCTTCGCAAATAACATCATTCAAATAAGTTCCTTTTAATATATTTGGATTATTATGTGCAGTTCTTATGTAAATCTCTGTCTTTATCCCCTTCTCTACATCTTTACCATTTTCTACTACTACATATCCCGAAGTAATCTCCTCTTCATTCTTAGTTAATTGATTCAACTTAAACTCAGGTACCAATAATGATTCTGATATTTTAAGCTTCTTAATAAAGTCATCCGCATACGTCTTTTTACCCGCTGCCACGCCTGCGTGATAGGCAGGAATAAACCTATAACCATAATCTACTACTGCTTTCTGAAAGAACTCAGATACTCCGGCTCTACGCTTTTTTGGTAGTACTAAATTTAGGTTATTATCTTTACAGAACTCCACTACATAAGCTAACTGTAAGTGCATATCGCAAAAGTCTGGAGTAATTACGCCTGTTACGGTTGCCATAGAGTTAAAATTCATATAATAATAGAATCTTCCGGGCAAAAATATTCCACCCGTCTGATAACCATTAATACATCTATATAATTGCTCCGTCCAATACTGTTCATGTTCTGGAGTGCCTATACATTTAGGATTAGATATACTATCCGCGTATTCTGGAATGCCATTTACTACTACTGGATTCGGCATAAATCCCTTCGATTTAATATATGGTAACTGAGGTATTGGCAAATCTTCTATTCTCTTCCCTGCGTAATTCATATCTATCCTCTTTTAGCTGTTACTGCATAATACATTTTAATATTAGATTGCAAAACCTCTAAGAAACTACGCTTCACATTACCCTTTAGTTCTCCGTCAATAAGTTTTTCCTCTATGATTTCTGCTTCTATCGCGCGGATAGCCTTTCTAAATCTATCAATACTATCCATAGCATTCTTAATGCCGTTTGTGGAATTATCTTCTTCTAAAATTTTGAGTAAATCATCAATCTTACGATTATACATCTCCACCAATTCAATATTTCTATTATATTGTAAAGACTTATACGCCTCTATCGCTTTCTTTATTTTTTGAGGACGCTTATCTTCATCTAATAGTTCCGGCTTATTATCTTGCCATACATGCCATATAGCTTTAGATAGCCTTTGTCTTTCAGGGAATTGCCTATAAATAGAATTGTAATCATAGCAAAGTATGATAAATAAAATCTCCTTATCTGTTAGTAAACTAAGCTCTGGACAAAGTTTTATAACATCTGGATGTAATATGATGTTGTTTTTAACATCGGCATAGAATAACATAGACATAGCAAATAGTTTTTACGCAAAAGCGGTGGTATAACATCTCGTTACCCACCGCTAATTTAGTAATTTTTAATTAATCTTATATAAAATATTCCAATTAAAGGTTGCTGTTTTAGAGGACGGTACTAGAATAATCAATTATAGTGCTATTTTTAAAGCATTTGGACGGACTAAACGGGGTCGAGCAAAGAATGAAGTTCGTGTGCCCAATATGCCAGCTTTTTTAGACGCAAATAACCTTCAACCCTATGTTAGCAACGAGTTAAAGGCAGTGCTCAACAAATCTGATTATATTGATTTGAATGGCAAAGAAGATAGCGAATATGATGCAACTATACTACCTCTATTATGCAAAGTATATTTAGATGCAAGAGAAGAAAAAAAGCTAAAAACACAAAAAGTATCTCATTAGCTAGAGCTAGTGAGATACTTTTATTTGGATTATCTAATATTGAAACTAAAGTAAAAGCTATCCAAGATTCGGTTACCGAGTAATGATTAACTTATTTATTTCGTCTCTTTCAGTAGAATGAGATTCAGCAAGAGCATTCATAGCCAAAACTTTAATTGCATCCAATTTATTTTCATCTGAATATTCTAGTTTTAGAATTTTAGATATTTTCTCTAAGGCATCTGCTATTATATTAGCGCCGTTTTTAATGGTTTTTTCCATGATTTTTTTTAGTTTTTAATTGTTATTTATTTTTTAGTGTAAAATTGTATATAGTTACCTTAATTAATAATTACAATCCTTATACACCTAAAAACTTTTGAATCTTTTTAGCTTCTATTAAAATCTTATCTACAGGTATATTTTGACCGTATAATCCAAGACTTTCTTTTGCTAATTCGTAGCATCTCATTTTTAATTGTGCAATTTGTTCTGTTCCCATTTTATTTGTAGGTTTTACAAAGCCCTCCCAAGGCTATTTATGATTATTCTTATAAACTATACTTTCTCTTATGTATTTTTTGTAGTAACTCGGAGTGTCAGCGAATCTCTTATTATCATTTTTAATAAGTATTCTTATATCTTCATTAGCCACTACCATAGACACTATATATCCGCCTAGTAGTGTAATTGAAATTGATGTTATAAATGATTTCATTTTATTTTCCGTAAATATTATATATTTCTTTATTTAATTTATCCCTAAATTCTTCCCATCCACTAAACTTATCGTCAAATTGAGGAACTTTATAATTCCCTATAAACTTAACTACGACACTTGTTTCTTCTGAAGTATATTTACCTTCTCCTTCTCCGAATCCGCCGAAAGGAATAAGCGACAGTGTATTTAAACTACATCTATCACTACATAATACATACCTAACACACCACTTATTTTCCATTATTTTATGTTTTTTAATTCAATTTTGAATTAGTTTTTAAAATATTTCTTCTTCTTCGGATGTCGCAAATACATCTAAAGTTCCATCAAGCATATCTATTATTTCCCCTTTGAAGGTTTCTAAGAATATTTTTACATCATTCTTTAGATACATTATAGGTACCACTTCGTTAGCATAACTTAGTAATCTATGGTTACTATCAAATACAGGAGTTATTAAATCTATAAATAATCTCTCACATCCTCGCCCTGTTAATTCTTCAAATAAATGCGCGTAGAAAGACAACTGAAAACTTATCTTAGTGTACTTCGTATTGGGCAAGTGATTAAAAGGAGCGTGTAACCAAGGTTGTCCACTAACTGTAAATAAAGACGGTAGTCCTTTCTCAAAGCATTTAAAGTCTGATAAATGGAATTTGCTATCTTTTCTATTAGAAGTTAAACTTAGCTTATCCCAACTGCCAGCCACTCTATAATCTTTGGAATAAGGTATTCCTTGCTCGTATGTTTTATTATATACCTTATACTTCTTTAATATATCGGGAGCAAGCTCTGCTAAATCACTATCTTCTTCTGATATGGTAGCTGTTTGAGCATATCTTTCTAGTGCCTTGTCTATACGTGTTCCGTTAGTAGCAGTTTGTTCCCAACTTGCCTTTACATCATTCGCGGACTTATCACCATACTTGCTTACTAACTTACTTATCTTATCTGCGTCAAACTTCTTTACAAGCTTGCCATATAGTGCCGAAAATGAGATGTATTGCTTACCTTCGGAATCATAATACTTATGCTCGTTAGGTTCTAAATACACCTCATTTGGAAATAGATTGTGAATCATGTTTATTTTTTAAGTTTAACTTTTTCGGCTATTTCTAATGTCAAAGGTTCTATATTTGGTTTAGATTTTAGCATTGGCCACAAACCTTCTCCTTCAGGAATAGAATTACTTTCTTCTTTATCTACTAAATTCATATTAGAAGCATCAAATAATTCATTTTCGGCAGATACTACCTTAGTTTCTAAAGATACTTCTTCTGTTTCTCCTTCTTCATATACTTCATCAGGACGAATAACTAAGCACCCTAACTTCTCTAAGATGCCTTGACAATAATCAGCTTTTTCCTCCGCCGACATCTCATTCAATTTATCCATATCCATACTTTTATCCTTACCGTGACGAATATAACTTATCATTAAGTCTTCATCACTAATCTTTTTCAATCCTTTCTCGTACTGCTCCACTTCTTCTAATAAAGACTCAATAACATTCATTACCGTATCGAAGTACTCATATCCATCACTAGAGTCTGTCTTGGGTGTAGTTAAAGTAATAGTCTTAGTATCAAATACTCTACTCGCTACTTTAATTTTGAAGTAACCAGTTACTCCTCCTTCAAATTCAATACTTAATACATCACATCCTTCTAATAAAGTTACTTTCTCTGCTTTACGAGTTTCATCTGTGATAAGTCCGCAAATATCTAAAGCAAAGAACCTAAATTCTTTAAGCTTATCTTCTAAGTCTGCATTTATAGGATGACGTTTAGTCAACTTGAATCCATCTTCCGTAATCTTGTTATCCTTAGCTACATCTTCTCGACCTTCTAAGATTAATCCTTTTAATCCGCCTGTCTGTACAGTGATTTTTTTAATTGTTCTTTTCATATATATTTGGTTTTATTTGTTATGTATTCTTCTTCTGATTTTAATAAAGACTTATTGTGCTTTTCTAACCAAAAAACATCACAATCATTTGTGAATTTCTCGCAATATTCAGCTAATTCTACCATTAACGAAACCCTTTTCTTTACCTTAAAACTTCTTTGTTGTTGATATTCGTCGTTACTTGCCATTATCTCTATCTTTTTTATATTTTTTCCAATCTTCACTTCCGTATAAATCAATCCATTCATCATCTGGAAGTCTAATTAAGATTGGCTTATTAGCTTTAACAAAATGTTCTACTCCATTTACATCTAAATATCTCATTCCTGTTATCGTAGTTGGCCCACTTATATACCCTTTTTTATACATAATACTTAAATTAAATTATTTCACCCCACGAACTCTCACTATCTTCAAAGAAAAAATAGTCATCTATATTACTCCATACAATAATAGTAATGCATATCTTCTGGTCCCACCTCCTATAAGTCTTAGGTTTATCTTCTAAAAATCCTAAATCCCTATTTATGTCTTGCGCAGGCATACCAACCTGTAAACTAAAAGGTAACTTATTACCATTAGCATCAAAAGCTAAGTTATCTCTAGCATATATCGTAGCATCTACTATTGGATCATTCTCTCCGCCACTATACAATTCTACTCCAGCCAACATATAGTTGCTATCATATATCGCATAAGGCTTTATTCTATTCTCTTGTTTCACCATGGCTAAATTATTGATAATTGTTTTAATAACCTTGAAAATTCTGATTTATTTTTAATTTTACCTCTAAAAATTAATTCGTCATAATACTTCCATTCTCCCATACAAACATCTTCATGGGTTTGTTCAATTTCTATGTTCTGATATTCTAACTGACCCGTTAAACAATAATTACTTAATTTATAAGTTCCTTTTCCGTCAAACTTAAACCCAAAACTTTCTATATCTTCTTTATCTAAGTATTTTACTCTAAACTGTTCTGAATACAGCTCTTCTTCATCAGAATGCTCAATTGCACTATAAGCTATATTCACTAAATCAGTATCACAAATCTGCTTATTCCATGTTTCTTTTCTAATTTTACATTGCCATTCACATTCAAACCCAACATGAAATTCCTGAATACTTGGCGTATAATATTTTTCTTTTTCTGAAACTTTGTTTTCCATTATTTTATGTTTTTTAATTCAATTTTGAGTTATATTCTTAATTTTTAAATAGTGAGCGTACACCATATCATTAATCTTACTTATCGGTCCATAAGGAAAACAAGTTTTATTCCATAATATCCAATCCACATCTTCATCATCCGATTCTGGTAGATAATACCTTACTAATTCCTCAGGACTTATATCCTCTATTAATGTTAGCTTCTGCATATAATCAATTTTCTACCCGCAACTTCGGCGGTACCCTTATTCTTATCTCCCATACATACTTATACTCTAATTATCTTAAAAGGTCACAATTATTTTCTTATATAATTCTTCAATTTTATTTTTATGATAATTAATCCTATCCATAACACTTAAGGTAATATTAATAGAGTTCAATAAATTATAATGCTCTTTATATACTTCACTTTTATTAATGTATTTATCATGCATTTTAACTAAATATATCACACTACTATGGTCTCTATTTACAACTAAACCTATACTTTCATAACACTCTTCGCCATCTCTTAGTAATTTACAAATCAACGCCCTTGCCTCAACTACCTTAGCTATTCTACTACCACTTTTAATATCATTCTCGGAAATATTCAATCCCTTACACACTCTATACATAATAGAGCTTGCGTAAGACTTATTCTTTATTTCAAACCTCATATCTTCTTAGTTTTATATATTACATTACCCCAATTACTTACTAAAATCTTCAATCTTTAAACTAATATTACTCCCTTCTCCAAAATAACTACACCCTAAACAATTACCTAATCCATAATGTAATGACGTAACACAGCCTAAACAGCCTCCATGGAACACGTAATGAGCTTTCTCTGACTTATATTGCCTAGCGTACTCCTTTTCGTTTAATCTCCTTAAATCTTCTAATCTATGAAATTCATCCCACCCTTCCTTAGTCTCAAACCCAAACGTACCTTTGTCACTTATTACTACTCCATACCCCATATCTTTTTTCCTACTTATACGTCACAAATAAATAAAAGTTACACTTTAGTTACACTTTCCTAAAAAAAAATATAAAAATATTTTAAGTAAGGTAATCCAATTGTTAATTATATCAAAGAAAAAAAATTATAAAAATATTTTAAGTGAGGGGACTATATAGCCTGCTTTCGAAAAGTATAATCGAAATGCTGGTACGGGGGGAGTCAAAAGCTAAAATAGGTTTTAAGACAAAAGGAATTAGGGATTAGAAAGGAGGGTTTTATACCAGTTAGCTTGTTGGTTTATGGATATGTGTTTGTTTTATCCTTGTTATATTTTATATAGTCATTACAATAAATTAATACTTTGGTACATCCGCCGCCTTGCATAAACAATTTGTATAGTCCGCCGATAATTAATAAGCTCGAACAAACACGCATTTATAATTCAATATTGAATTAGTTTTATATGATACAATTAGCATAGCCGTTTACAAACGACTACAATTAGATAAGACGCATAAATATCCTAATCGCTTAGAATCGCATAGAATTAATTTAGCGGACTATTGTAAGGTATATTGAAGCTATTAGAATTAGAGATAAGCCTGCCGTTTATCCTATATATCTACCACTTATGTAATATATCCAAAAAATAAGAGTTTGGCACGATATTAATTTGAGCATCGGCGGACACTCAACAATACATTCAATCTTACACAACTAACGTCAATTAACGTCCAAATCTTATACTAATGTGATGAGTGGTTAAACAAATTTGTTAGTGGTTATATAACTATGCGAAAAGCTTTTATTTCGTTTCAATCAGTTGTATATTTGATACAAGGAAACAAACTAACATAAACATTTAAAACATAAAGCCATGAACAGAAACACTAAACAAGAGTTAAAAAGCTTAATCATAGATGCTATTAACGACGGAAGATTAAACGGTAAACCAGTAAGTGAAATACACCACGAAGTGTTTAATACTGATTACTTTATCATAGGACGCTTTGAAGCTGAAAAATGGTTAATAGCAAACGGCGGAATATTTAACGCAATGGAGGTTATTAAGGACTACGAACAGGACCAGTTTGGCGAAGTTAGTACCGACTTATCGGAAGCCGAGCATGTATGTAATATGTATGTATATATCCTAGGAGAAGAGATTATAAACGAATTAAAAGTTATTCGCGATAACTGGGACGCTGATTGCGATGATGATATTTTACAAGACTTAAAACAAGAGCTTGAAGATTAAAAAGGGCGAAACCACCATTTGACTGAGTGGTTTTTATATAACCCTCGCATAAACGACACTTTATTTTTAATTCACTGAGTAAACAAACACTAAAAACCCTAGAAAACATGAGAAATCCACAAATAACAACTAGACTTAATGCATTAATGATGCAAGAAAGAGAAGAAAAACATAGCGCGATAGCCTGTATTTTAAGCGCATACAAAGAATTAGGCGTAATTAACTCAATAAACCAAGAATTCGACTGTATATGTGACCTCCAAGCACTCCATTTAGGTGATCTAAGCCAGATTTTAGGCGACTTAGTTAGTGACTTAGAAAGTAAATTGCACATGAGTATTTTAAAGCGTAAATAGTTGATAGTTAGATAGTTGGAGGTATAATAATTATATAATCCTCCCACATATTAGTCGTTTGTAAGCGGTTACAATTGGATAAATGGGGATATAGGTTGATTATTTAAAGGGAATTAGTATAAACAATTTAAAACATAAAGATAATGGAAAGTATAGATAAGCGGTTAGGTGGTGTTAGGAGTAACGTAGTAGCTTCTGATAGCTATTATAAGAAAGAGTTAGATAAATTAAATGAGCCTTTTGGTGATCGTACTTATAGTGTGTGTATATCAGATTATGAAGGAAATAAAACAAAGTGGTTAAGTCTTAATGTAGAGTATATAGATGAATTAGTATATTACTTACAAGTATTAAGAGAAGGATTAGTAAAAGGTGAGTAATTGGAACCGCCGCCGAAGAGCAAAAAGGAATTATAATTTAAACAATAAAATAAACAAATAACCCCCTAAAAATTAGAAATTATGATAACAAAAGACAATTTAACAGAAGTAATGAACTTTATTACGGAAGAGCAAATTAACGAAGTAATGGAGGCAAAAAGCGACTATATAAGGCTGAGCGTTTCATCTTACGGAGGCGTAAGACTTGAAACGGTTGATATTAACGATGAAGAAAAAGAAGAAAATATTATGGGCACTGGCGGACTAATAGCAGACAAAGACGATTTTTTAAGATTATTTATGGAAAGCGGAAGTTTGAACCCCTTTATATTGAAATATTGCTAGTAAACAAATTATAATTTAAACCAACTTAATAAATAGAAATCATGGAAGCAATAATAAAAACAACAGCTGTGTTAATGGCAATTATAGGCACATTTTCATTAGGTATAATGGTTGGAGAAACTAAAAATCAAAATAAATATGAAATGCCCGAAGAGATTGACTTAGTCTCAATTGATAGACAGGCACCAGACACAATGATTGCATTTAAAGACAGAAAAGGAACTATTCACTTTGGATTTAAACACTAAAAACTATATAACCATGGAAAAACAATTTAGAGATGCCTCCTTTATGATATTTAAAGTAGCATTAAGAGACAATAAAAGAACAGTAAGAGATATTAAAGACGTGCCAGCAGATACAACCGCCGATAAGCAACGTAAAATTGATATGATTATGCAAGTAAGACAAATACAACATGATACTATTCGCATGGCAAAAAATGAATACCCTTTAGTTAATTGGATTAAACACGTATAATCATGCTAGTAGTAACACTCCCATATAATACAGTAATAAGTTACATGAGATATGATAAAGAAGTTTTATCGTTAGGGTTTAAAAAGCCTGGTAATGTAATTCAGGAACGGAAGTATAATGCAAATAGCGGTATTGCTCATAAATTAGCTTATTGCAAGTCCGCTAAAGAAGTTTTATCATTTTATTCAAATGAAATTAAAAAGAAATG
>NZ_CALEVF010000051.1 GCF_937920395.1 uncultured Clostridium sp.
ATTCTGTCATTAAATCAAGAATAATATTATGGGCATCTATACATTTTTTTAGGATTACCGCCATATTGTAAATAGTAATATTTAAAATGTCCAGGCCCCACACCAAAATACAAATGATCTTTAATCATTCCAAAAGCTAATGCCCATATAGGTCTTCTATCTTTAGCTTGATTGATCAATCTATCCCATATTTTTGCGTTACTAGTGGCAATTCCTCCTGGAGTAGTTATATTTATGCCGTCTACAATATTTTCAACATCCCATCTATGCATAACATTATAAGTCATACAAGAAAATACAACTATAGAAATTAGAACATACTTTTTCCAATTCTTTTTATCAATTATAATAGAAAACAAAAAACAAATTGCTAATGTTAAAAGTATACCTCTAGATTTTTGAGTAGCAAAATTAATTATTTGTATTAATAATAATAATTTATATATTTTATTATGGCTTCCCGATAATCCTTTGTTTGTAGCATATAATAATATAAATGGCATTACCATTATTGTATAACCAAGCATAAAATTGCTACCAAGTACTCCGTAAAGATGCTGATTATTGCCTCTAACAATCAAATTATATACTGTAACAATTATGTCTGGTATTGATGATAATGTAACTCCTATACATAAATAAAGCAATATGTCTTTATAAAGGTCTTTATTATTTTCCTTATAACAAAGCATACCTATGCTATAAGTCATCATTGTAACCATACTAAGTAGCACTAGTTTAGATGCTTCCAATACATGTATACTCCTTATAGAAGATATCACTGCAAGTATTAACAATATACCATAAAGTATACTTATCTTTTTATGTTTACGCGTAAGTCTTGAAAAATCAAATTCACCTTTTTTATTTTCAAAAATCATCATAATTAAATAAACTACAAAATAAACTATATATACTACTTGACCTACCTCAGCTAGATTTAGCCTATGCATAATATAAAGTACCATTGGTATTATAGGCATTGATATAGCGTAAATTTTACTTGCTATAATAAAATTCTTAAACATCAAAATCAAACTACAAATTATAAATAAGGTCACAAATATGCTACTGAGGAACATAAGTATATTGGATGTACCGATTTTTATAAATAGTCCTATTTCTATAATTGTATATAATCCTAAAATTATATAAATGTATTTTTTTAAATAATTAAAATAAGCTTGAAGCTCTTTTGTTAATTTCATTTTCATCCTCCTGAATAGTTTTCTCGTATTTTTAAATTATGGAATCATACCACAATAAAACAAAATACTCCCTTAAAAATATATAAATGCTATGGTCTCATAAAATATCACCACTATACCAATTTTTTATATAAATTATCCATAAGTTTTGCGTTGTTAGCCCAACTATACTTCTCAACAACTAATTTTCTTGCATTTTTTGAAAATTCCATCATCTTTTTTTCATCTTGAATCATTTTGATGATTTTTATTTTTATATCTTCACTGCTTTTTTCCTTTATTATAAAACCATTATAATCATCAAAAATTATTTCTTTTAATCCACCTACGTTAGTAGCTATTATTGGCCTTCCACATGCACACGCCTCAACAGCTGAAACCCCAAAACTCTCACTTAACGAAGGTAGACATACTATATCCATCATATTTATATATTTAGGTACTTTATCATTATCTATTCTTCCTATAAAGGTAACATTAGAATTAATACCTAGTTCATTTACTAATGAATCTAATTTAATTTTTTGTGTACCGTCTCCAACAATTAAAAGCTTTAGTTCTTTGCTACCTTTGTATTCACGTATAACCTTTGAAAAACCTTCAATAAGATAATCTATTCCATATACTTTTTCTAATCCCTTAATAACCCCTATTGTAATATCATTGCTGCTTAATATTGGTGTGTAACATTTAAATTTACCTATGTCAACACCAAATGGGGTTATTATAATGTCTTTCTTATAATATTTCTTTGTTTCTTCTGCCATATTATAACTTGTTGAACAGACTTTGTCTGCCCCTTTCAATATGTACTTAAGTAACAATTTTTTAACAATGTTACCTTTTGGAAACTCATATATATCACTACCCCATACAGAAATTATAAATGGATGAAAATTGCACATTCTTCCATAGAGTCCGTAACTAGTAGCATAATGACTATGCAATATGTCAGGACTAATTTCATTTACTAGTTTTTTAATATCTTTAATTAATAAAAAATAACTTAATTTATTTTTAGATATATTTCTTAGTACATGCACATATACATTACTTTCATAAACATAATCCGCTTTTCTCATAGAAATTATATGAATTTCATTGTAAATGCTAGAGAAATATTGAACCCATTTTCTAGTATGTATACTTTGTGCATCTGCTAAAAAACAAATTTTCACCATAGCTTTCCTCCTATTTTCTATACTATTTAATTACAAACAATAGTATTAGAAAATTAATTATAAATCACCATTTTTAGATATCTGGTTTACACTCACATTAGGATTTTCTATAATACCTATTATCCTCTCTGTTACCTTTCCATCTAGCTTATAAAAATTTTCAGTAATATATTTCTTCATGTTATTATTCAATGTTATATCATTTAAATTTATTTTTACCATATATTCCAGAAGTTTATTTTCATCCTTAACACCAAATGAAACTCCATCCTTAACAAAATTACCTGCATCGTTATATTTAGGAAGAATTATACAAATAGATGGCTTATTCATAAGCGCAGCTTCTACAACCACTGTTGAATGTACACTTATTATGAGGTCACTCCATTTAATTAATTCATACAAATCTCCATCTTTCATGATTTTACAGTTTTTTATATGGAATTTTTCCACCATAGATTCATAAAACTCGAAGTTTAAATCAGCGGGATGAAGTTTTATTATTAATTCATAATCTTCCTTCATTAAATTTAGTGCCCTAAATAACATTATAGTAGCAGGTTCTAGTAAATCCCTAAAATATTGTGTTGCATAAACTATTTTTAGAATCCCACTTCTTTTACTGGGTTTTAAATATCCCTTTTGAACTAAGGTGTCTGTTCTTACTTGCCCAACAACACTAATATTATCCTTATTATATACATTTGTATGAGCTATCAATAAATTTTTATAGTTTTGTCCCCACACAAATGTATGTTTAGGAACTATAACCTCTTTATATTTAGAATTAATTATATAAGTAGAGGATGTTTCATTTATTATTCCATGTTGAACAGCATAGGTATCTATTTCACACCTATTGCCTGCAGCTATAAAACATCGACCTCTATCTCCTTCTCCAACTACTAAACATTTTTTTATCTTAAATTTTTCAATAAATTTTTCTGCTGCTACCAACTCATATAAATATGAATAATAATTCTCTTTTAAATTTTTCATTACATAATTGATCATAACATTTTTAAGATCTAGTTGATTGAAATGAAAATCCAATTTATTAACATACACTAAATTATCTACTATTAAACTATTATTTACATATTTTTTAGATTTAAGTCTTTTAAAGAAAATAAATAATTCAAAGGGTACAAAATTTTCATGATAATTTAAAGTCTTATCTATAATATATTTGTTATTTAATTGTTGAAAATTTATTATATTATAATTATCTTTTAATTTATACATAACTTGTCCTAGTTGAGTATCGTAATAGCCATTTTTATTGCCTTTAACAGGATTTAAATCTGAAGCATGTGATACTACTAAAAATGGATCTTTAAAATGATTTTTATTGAAAAGCGAATTACCAAACAAAAATTTGCAATAATTCCCTATTCCTCTTATAAATCTTCTAACTAATTTGACTTTATTTATAGGCCGAATATTTTTTTCACTATATATTATATTACATTTAATGTTAAATACATCATCGCAAACCTTTTTCATAACTTCATCATCCGTTTGGACTTCTACTACTTCGTTAATTTTTTCCTTGATATTTCTTATCACCATAATACAAAAAATCAAACCATTCAACTTTCTATATATAGTAGGTCTATCGAAAACATATAATGGGATATTATCGTATAAATATAATTCTTCAAGTTTTAACCCATTAACCTTTTGATTTTCTAAGTAAGTTAAATATTTGAAGGCTTCATCTTCTATTTTTAGATTCCCTATATATTCAAATAAATCGATAACCTCACCATTCATTATTAATTCTTTTTTTTGTGCAGTATATATTAATTTAACCATTAAAATTCATCCTACTCTTTCCATTTATTTTTGCATTGATTTTTTACTAATCTTTTGGATCTGATAACCTAATGCAATTAATATTACTAGCAATATTCCATATCTCAAAATTAAATTATTTTTCACTATAAAAAATATTATACTACTTAATACTATTGATATAATACCATATGCAAATGGCTTAAAAGTATATATTCTTACATCAAATATACGTAAGGATATAAAGTAATGATATAAAAACAGTATAACGTATGCTATTATTGTTGTCCAAGTAGCTGCAACTGCTCCATACCTTGGAATTAAAATATAATTTAATACGACATTTGTTAAAGCTGCAATAAGCGTTCCAAGTGAAAGTAGTTTTGTGTTTTTAGTATAAAACTCAAGGTTCGCTGGTATACTGTATAAAAATTGAAAATAATATCCTACCATTATTAATGGCACATAATCTAGTCCTTTGTAAAAATCACTTGTTCCCATTAACTTTCCTATTTCAGGTGATATAAATATTAATACAAATCCCATGACAGAAAATATCATAATATAATATTTAATTTTTAATCTTATATCATCATAATTTTTTTCTTTCATGTTTTCATAAAACCACGGAACCCAAGCTTTGTTACAAGCAAGCCATACAATGTACATTATCATTCCTATTTTATATGCAAAACTATATATTCCTGCAGCACTTGCTCCTAACAAACTATTTATCATTACTGTATCCACAGACTGCAATATTACCCCTGATAAAAGATGTACAATTGCTGGTATCGATAATATTAAAGCATATTTCCAGTATTTAAAATTAATTAACGTTTTTCCTTTTCTCATTGCGATTATGTATAAAACTGTTCCATAAAGTATAGCAACAATAAGTAAAGAACCAATTCTCCCATAATATTTATCTGTTTTAAAATTATATATAAGAATTATAGCTAAAATTGTGTTTAAAATAGCACTACTTATTGATATAAGTAAATATTTTTTATATTTATATTCAGCATTTAATTTTGCATTAGAAAAATCCACAACAAATCCAAAAAAACTTTGAATGATAAGACACATAACTAATATAGAATTTAAATCAATTATTTTACCTATTTGCTTTTTAAAGATAAATGATATTATAAACCATAAAATAGCAAGCAATGTAGCTAAAAAAAGTATAGAGGATGCAAACTCATCATATCTTTCTTTAAAATCCACTTTTGCATTATTAACTGTAGCCAAGAGTCCTAATGTAATTATGGTCGTAAAAACGGAAAGCCATGTAGTGTATACATTAACTATTCCAAAACCACTAGTCCCAAGCATACGTGTAAAAATAGGCATGGTTATAAACGAAATGCCTTGAACAAAAAATGTTCCTATAGTAAACCATATCCCACTTTTAACCAATCTATTTTGGTATAGTTTCTTAATAAAATCTATATTCATATTCTTCTCCTATCCACTTTAAGCATACCTATGCAACTAAAAAACCCACTAAAGTGGTCTAATTAATGATTTCCCTTGAGATATCATTAAAAACGCAAGAAATAACAAAGTTATTTCTTGGAGTTTTTTATTAGTTCGCATACAACTTTAATATCCTCTTTCTTAAGCCCCACAGAACTCGGAAGATTTATACCTCTTGCATATAACTCATTAGTAACAGTTAAATCACCATGTCTACTTCCCTTATATGGTGGCATACCATGAATAGGCATAAAGAAAGGTCGTGCCTCTATTTTTCCTGCATTTAATTTTTGTATAAGTTCATCACGAGTTATACCGTATTCGTCTTCAACTAATATTGAATATAGCCAGTAACAATTTTTTACATTTACTTTTTCTGTTGGTAATGTAATTCCTTTAATTTCACCTAGAAGCTGGTTATAATACACTGCATTTTCTCTTTTAATTTTTAGATATTCTTTAACATTCTCAAGCTGTGCTACTCCAAATGCAGCTAAAAGGTTTGGCATTCTCATATTATATCCTATTTCGGAATGATAAAATGCTTTATTCTCAGTAACTACTTTTGTTTGAGTAGATAAAAATTTTGCCCTATTAGCGTACTCTAAATTGTTAGTTACAAGCATTCCACCTGCTCCAGTAGTTATAAGTTTATTACCATTGAAACTAAAACAACCTATATCACCAATTGTTCCTACCATTTTAGTATTACAAGTAGAACCTAATGCCTCTGTTGCATCTTCTATAACAAACAGATTATGTTTTTTCGCTATTTGCATTACTTTACTCATGTCTACAGGATGACCATAAATATGTACTGGCATTATAGCCTTTGTTTTAGGTGTTATTAATTCTTCTATTTTAGAAGTATCCATAACAAATGTATCACGGCATACATCTACAAATACAGGCTCTGCGCCTACGTATTTTATAGTATTAACTGGAGATATAAATGTAAGTGATGGAACTATAACCTCGTCACCAGCTCCTATTCCAAGTGTTAGCAATGCAAGTTGAAGTGCAGCAGTACCATTCATTGTAACTACAGCACTTTTGCTACTAACATATTCACTAAATTTATCTTCAAATAAATTAACGTAACTTCCTACTGAAGATACCCAATTAGTATTTATACAGTCTTTTATGTATTTTAGTTCATTGCCTCTTATCTCTGGTATACATAAAGGTATCATAATAAAACCCTCCTATTTTTTTAAACGTTATTCTTTTGTTAAACATTGTATATGTCTGTTTTAAAATACTGCATATTATTTTTTATCCACTCTACTGTTGCCTCTAGGCCTGCATCTATGGTGTAATTTGGCTTCCAGCCTGTTAATTCTTTTATTTTAGTATTATCAGCCCATAATCTATTAACTTCACTGTTGGTTGGTCTTAATCTCTCATCATCACAAATAATTTTTACGTCTTTACCTATTATTTTTATTATTTTTTTAACTGTTTCTCCTATAGTTATTTCATAGTTTGAACCAGCGTTTATAACTTCACCAATAGTCTTTTCACTTTCTGCTATTTTTATAAAAGCCTGTGCAGTGTCTTTTACAAAATTAAAATCTCTAGTTGGTGTTAAACTTCCAAGTTTAATTTCTGTTTTGCCTGCGAGTATCTGCGATATTATTGTTGGAATTACAGCCCTTGCGGATTGTCTTGGCCCATAAGTATTAAATGGTCTTATAGTTGCTATAGGCATATCAAAGCTTCTATAATAACTCTCAGCCATCTTATCTGCTCCTATTTTAGATGCTGAATATGGAGACTGTCCCTGCATTGGATGTTTCTCATCAATTGGTACATAAAGAGCTGTTCCATAAGTTTCAGACGTTGACGTATGTACAATTTTTTCTATGTCATAATCTCTACATGCTTCTAAAACATTAGTGGTACCTTCAACATTTGTTCTTACATAAGCCATAGGTGATAAATAAGAATATGGAATTGCAATCAGTGCAGCAAGATGAAAAACTACTTCTTGACCCTTTATAATTCTTTTCATTCCATCATATTCTCTTATGTCACCAGTAACAACTTTTAT
>NZ_CALEVF010000052.1 GCF_937920395.1 uncultured Clostridium sp.
TAAAATAGACCTAGGTCAAATACTGAGTTGTCTTAGGTTGACGGCTATGGGGTCAGACCCTTGGGTAATTATTAGTCAGAATATTTTTAAATAACTTATATTTCAATAATTTATTTATTAGTATATACCCTAATACTGCCCCAATGGTATTTGCAATAATATCATTTATATCTGAGCTTCTTAAACTGCCTAGCGTCGCACCGATAATATACTGTATTATCTCAATTGATAGACTAACTAAAAATGCCAGTTTGGCTACCTTTTTTGCAGAATCAATTTTATTCGCTATTAGTGGTAAATACATGCCAAAAGGTATCATCATAACAATATTTAAAATAAATGTTTTTAAATCAATCGTTAGTATAGGTATAAAATCTATGGAATTGTACCAGGGTGATTGATTAGCATAAAGTCCAATATTAACGTCAATTGGAAACAGTACAAGATGAATAACACATAATGAATAAATAACAAATGTTGTTAATAAAGTATATTGCACATAAGTATATTTAAAATTTTTATATTTAGCTAGATATATAATACGCGTTAAAAAGAACAGAAATATTGGTACAAGAATGGTCCATGAATTAATTGTGAACCTTATAGAATTTTCCATTACGTTAACCTCCAAATTTAAAATCTATTAAACTATCTCTAATTTCCGATAAATATCTTTCTCTTATAAATAGAAAAAATAGTATTTGAACTAATAAAAAACTACCCATTACAAGAAATGCAGCTCCTGTGACATTAATATTAAAGACATTCTTTAATACAGTCAGTGCTAAGGAGGAGTGAATTACTGCAACAATATATGGGAGTAAAAATAATACTCCAATTTCAAGTGTGACTACTTTTTTAATTTCATTATATGTAAGCCCTATTTTATTCAATTGCACATATTTTTGTTTATCGACTTCTTCATCCATGTAAAATTTATTATATATAAAACTTCCAGAAGTAACAAAGAATAGAATTCCTATAAATATTGATAAAAACATTATCGTTCCATAAGCTCTCTTTTCAGTTTCGTAAATATGAGATTTAGATAATAATAAGCTAAACTGATCATCTCCATATTTGTCGAAATATTTATCATATACTTTATAGGTATCAGACCAGTCCTTTATCTGAAAATTATAAGTATCTTCAATTTTAACTTTTTTATAATCGTAGTTATCTTCTTTTAGAGTATGTTCAAGGAAATTAATCTCCTCTTTTAGCTTCGCCGACTGGCCAAAAGTAGTATAGGTAAAATCATAAGGATATCTTTTTTCAATATCTCCTAAAGTATTCTTCCAAAATGCGAAACTAGACCCTATGAAGGTAAAAGCTACTGTTGAGGTTATTGCTATTAAGAAAAACATCCTTGAGTTATCTTTTATTTTATAAAACAAGTTTGATATTAAAAGGAGATTTATGTTTTTTAAATAGAATGTTCTATTCTTTTTTAGTAATCTAATGAAAAAAACACTAAGGTGAGAAAACAATAGATAAGTTGCAAATATAACCATAACTACAACGGGTAAGATTATTTTATCAAGATTTTGTTTGCTAACAGTTAACGCACTATAATATCCAATTATTAACATAGAAAATCCAAGCACAGCTAAAAATATAGAGGTTTTAGGCTCTGTTTTAGGAGCTTTTGTACCCTTTAATAGCTTTAAAACCTCATTCTCTTTTATAATAAAAGAAGTGAAAAGTGAAACAAATACTCCTAAAAGTATAAAGGATGCAAACGTTATAACTATTGCTTTTACAGGAAAATAAAAACTTAAGGAACTAAGTCTTAATAACCTTTCTATGATAACTAAGTATATTTTTGAAAACACCAATCCAATTATTATGCCACCTAAGGTTGCAACTGCATTTATAATAATATTTTCAATGAAAATCATATTATAAAGCTGTTTTTTTGAAATCCCTATTATATATAAAACCCCAAATTCCTTATATCTACTTTTTAAAAATACACTTACAGAGTAAAACACGAAGAAAAAGAGAAACAGATATGCGATAATTTCTGTTACTAAAATCGCTTTTCCGATATAAGATTTAAACTGTCCTTTATTGGGATGAAATAAGAACATTGTAAAAGAAAAAAATAATGCTGAAGATATACAAGTACTAAGGAAATAAGCAAAATATGCTTTAATATTTCTTGATACATTTTTATATGCAAATGTAATAAAATCCATTAGTTAGAACCTCCTAGCAGTGAAAGTACATTAATTATTTGTTGATAAAACTGTTGCCTACTCCCACTCTTATCAATTTCATTGTATATACCACCATCCTTAATGAATAATATTCTATCACAATAACTGGCAGCTAAGGGATCATGAGTCACCATAATAGTAGTAACTTTCTCTTCTTTGTTTATTTCTACAAACAACTCCATAACAGTATTGGAAGCTTTTGAATCTAAATTTCCAGTAGGTTCATCTGCTAAAAGTATTGAAGGGCTATGTATTAATGCTCTTGCAATAGCAGTCCTTTGGCATTCCCCGCCCGAAATTTCAAATATTTTCTTATCTAATAGCTTTTCTATTCCTAGTATTTGAGCTATTTTTTTCAACTTCATGTCTTGCGATTTTATTGGAACACTATCCAAAGTTAAAGGCAAAATAATATTTTCGCCTACTGTTAAAGTATCTAATAAATTAAAATCTTGGAAAACAAATCCTAACTCTCTTCTTCTAAATAGTGCAAGCTCCTCTCCTTTTAAACCTATGGGATTATTACCTTTTATTAAGATATCTCCTGAAGTAGGTTTATCTATCGTTGAAATAATATTCAAAAGGGTAGTTTTACCACTGCCAGAAGGTCCCATTATTCCAACAAATTCACCACCCTCTATGCTGAAGCTTATATCGTTTATAGCATTAAAAAGCACTTTTTTACCATATACTTTACTTAAGTTACTAATTTTTAATATCTCCATTTTCAGCCCTCCTTTTCTCTACCTTATTTATTTAATTATAATAAGTTTAATGGATTCTAGCCATTTAACTTCCTTACAATTTTATTACATGTGTGTAAGGTTAGGAGATAGTAATAATAATTTATCTAAAACACTATTTTAATTTTAGTACCTTTATTAACTTCAGCTTCTATTTCTACTTTATGTCCTAAGTCTTCGCATGTTTTTTTTACAATATATAAGCCCATACCTGTGGATTCACCATATTTGCGCCCATTTTCCCCAGTAAAGAAAGGATTAAAAACTCTTCTAATATCTTTAGCAGATATACCAATACCTTCATCAATAACTTCCATCACAACATGTTTTTCTTGTAAACAGGCTTGTATGGTTAATACCTTACCTATTCCTGCTGAATATTTAATGCCATTTGTTATAATTTGTTCTAATACAAATTTCATCCACTTTCCATCAGTATAAACTTCAATTGTTCTATCAATGTCTACTTTGGGTAATATCCTATTCTTTATAAAAAGCTTTTTTTCTTTATTCACAGTATTTAAAACCAACTGTTGTAAATTTATTTTCTCTACAACAAAATCTTTTTCAAAAGCATCAACTCGCGCAAAATATAAGGCTAAGTTTAAGTTCGTATTTATTTTATAAACTTCTTCACTAATGCTTTCTGCACGTGGCTCTCCGTCACATTCTTCAAGTAGAAGCTGTATTACAGAAAGGGGGGTCTTCATCTGATGTACCCATTGATTAATAAATGTTATATGCTCCTTTTGTTTTCTATTATAATCTCGTATTTTAATTTCATAGAGTTTATACTGCTGCTGCAAAAGCTTTGATACGTTTTTTGAGATTAATGAGTCTCCAATCGCTAAAGTTGACTCTTCATTTGAGTGCAGTCCTCTTTTAAATAATCCATATAACTCTTTCGTTTTGTAGTACTCCCAAGTTAGAAAACATAGGAGTATAAATGAATTAAACAAGATTATATATATAACTTCTGAAATCACAATGTACTTTTTAAGGGCACAGTAAACAGGTGTTAAAATGATACTAAAGAAATATATAAATATATATGTTTTATAGTGTTTTAAGAATAATTTCATTTCTTGACACATCCTACCAGTTTTTATTTAGTTTATAGCCTAATCCCCATACAGTCTCTATTCCATTTTCAATATTAAACTCTTGAAATCTTTTTCTTAATCTCGTTACATTTACATTAAGAGTATTTTCCTCAACGAAAGCTATATCATCCCACATTTTTTCTAAGAGATATTCGCGGCTAACAACTCTAGGATATCTTTTTATAAGACATTCCAGGAGCATTCCTTCTTTCTTCGTAATAATTAAAGTTTTCTCTTTAAACTTAAGTTCTAGCCTTTCCGGATAAAACTTTAAGCCATCTAATTCCACAATTCGCTCATCATTATTAATAGAATAATTTCCAAAAGCTCTCCTAATATGGCTTTTTATCTTAGCCAACACAACTTCAAAAGAAAAGGGCTTTGTTATATAATCATCTGCACCATTTTCAAGTGCCATCACTTGATCCATCCCGCTTTCCCTTGCAGATATAAAAATTATAGGAACTATTGATATTTCTCTTATTCGTCTGCACCAATAGAATCCATCAAATTTAGGTAAATTAACATCCATTAACACCAAATCAGGATTAAACAAATTAAATTCTTCCATTATATTATCAAAGTTTTCAACGATTTTAACTGCAAATCCATATTTCTTTATATAATCTTTCAATAAATTGCTTATGGATAAATCGTCTTCAACAATATATACCTTATATTCCATACTAAATAATCCCTCCAATTTTCTATAAATAACTCAACCTAATGAAAATATATTATTTTTGATAATACTATTATATCAAAATTTTAAGAACTTAAATGTAAAAGTAGATGATAAATCATAATAGTAAAGGGTTTAAAAAGTTAGGTCTTATAATTATTGCTATGCTTCCTATTCCTTTAGGAGTGTTCACTGAGGGTGTGATAGTAATGCTCTAAAGTAAATTCATAATTACAATCAGATTTTTTAAGTCATTAAATGCTTGTACACCTTTTGGCTATATAAGCATAAGATATTATGTCAACATGACAATAAAAAGAAAAGGAGCAAATATAATGAGCGACAATACTACTACCCCTGAAGTTGATTATATTCCCGAGGATCCTATTTATACAACAGAATTAGCACCTATCGAAACATCGGTGGTACGAAGCCCTATAATTTGCGTTTATCAAAACTATATCCCTTGGTTCGGTGAAAATCGTAATAATGCTACTCTGTTATTTTTGGGAAAAATATTGGGAACAGACTATTTTATACACCCAGTGAGCGACCTTGCAGTTTGAATTCCATGTAATACTGCAGTTGTTTTGATTCCATCTAACAGTGAAGGGAGTGCAACTAGCGCAGCAGAGGAAAATGACCCAAATGCCCAAGCTAATTTGAAAGCATTTGTAAGGGCTGGCGGTGTTTTAATTATAGATATGGGAGATAATTTATTATCCGGTGGCTATATTGCCCCATGTGCAAAAGGTACACCTTACTTAATATTTCCTGATCCATGTCGAGATCTTACCTTGACTAAAAAGGCATTGAAGCATCCTTTTGCAAATTGTCCAATACAATTAAGTAACAATAATATCGATATGGAGTGTGGTTGCTCTGTATGTCACGGCAACCTAGAGCAAGTCATTACATTGCCGCGAGACTCCACAGTACTAATGACAGCAACTTTCAATAACATTCAGAGGTCAGTTTTAGCAGAATATAGCATTGGTCGTGGCCATGTAATTTTAGATACTCTAACAAAAGAATTTGTATGTCAACAACCACAAGGCACCGGTCCATCCAACATTTTGGTAAACTTGTTCTCATATGCTCTTTGCAATCTAGGCGATCGAAAATAAGTTGATAACTAAAGTAACGTAATTTTCACCAATTCACACTAAGCATAAACACCTAAGAACACTTGTGTTAAATACTATTTTGACAAAGGAGCGATAATTTGAATTTTCAAGGATTAACAGGTAAAGTTATAACCCCTTGCGATAAAGAATATGCTATTTTAAGACTTGAATACAACCTGGACATTAACAAATTCCCTTTAGCTATTGTTTATTGTCATAATTATATAGATGTATCTAATGCAATTAAATGGTGCACGAGAAACTGCGTAGAACTTCGCGTTCGTACCAGAGGTCATAATTATGAAGGTTATTCAACAGGTACAGGTGTATTAGTAATTGATATATCTTGTATAAGTGAAGTTAATATAGATACTAAACATGATATTGCAGTAATACAGGCTGGTGCAAATCTTTTGAGCATATACTCAATACTTGCCGATAAGGGTTATGGTTTCAATGGCGGTACATGTCCTACAGTTGGTATTTCTGGCTTAGTATTGGGAGGAGGAATAGGATTATCCTGTAGAAATTTCGGCTTAGTTACGGACAATCTTTTAGAAATACAACTAGTGAATGAACACGGCATTCTAATAATTGCAAATGATCACATCAACTCAGAGTTATTCTGGGCGTGTAGAGGCGCAGGTGGAGGAAATTTCGGAGTAGTAATATCTTATACCTTTAAAATTCATAAAGTGGACAAAATTACTGTTATACAGCTTAGATGGAATGAAGCCTCTAGGGAAGAGTTTTTTGACCTTTGGCAATGTTTCTTTAAAACTGCCACTGAAAAAATTAGCTGTTTCGCTGGTTTTAATAAAGAAGGCATCTATTTAAACGGATTTTTCTATGGAGATAAATTAGAAGCAGAAAAAATTCTAAAAGACTTTCTATTGCTTCCTGCTTTATTAGAAGCTTCATCAATAGAATATGTACCTTTTATTTCTGCAGTAAAAGCTATTGCTTCTTTTTACGGGCCTCCAAATAGATTTAAAGCCACTGGAAGATTTGTATATAAGACATTATCTGAAAAAAATATTAAAAAATTAGTCCAGTTCGTGGACAATAGTCCTGGCGAAGATAATTGCTTTATTAGACTATATTCTTTGGGTGGTACAATAAAAGAAGTACCTTGTAATAGCACTGCATATTACTATAGAAAGGCCGAATATATTATTGGAATAACAGCAGACTTTGAAAAGGATGATGATTCAGACATCTATAAAGAATGGGTCGCAGA
>NZ_CALEVF010000053.1 GCF_937920395.1 uncultured Clostridium sp.
GGAACAAAATTTATATCTTCCTTTTTTATAACCTCTAATATATTTATTATTGAATTTTCTTGATTTACGGTTATAAGCTCGGTTTCCATTAAGTCTTTTATTCTTTTAGTTTTATCTGGATTTTTTCTAAGAGCCGTTCTGATTTGTTTTAGGGTAATAAGACCTGTTAAATCATTATTTTTATCAACAACAAGTAAACTGTCTACACTGCTTGTCTTCATTATTTCAATTGCTTGGAGTATTGTTCGTTCTCCAACCGATTTTACAGGCTTATTTATCATAATATCTTTTGCCTTAATTAATTCGGGTTGATCCCATATTCTGTTTTTACCTACAAAGTCGCGTACAAAGTCATTAATAGGATTTTTTAATATTTCTGATGGTGTATCAAATTGAATAACATGTCCATCATGCATAATGCAAATTCTATCTGCTAGTTTTAATGCTTCATCCATATCATGAGTTACGAATATTATGGTTTTTTTGTATTCTTGTTGTATATTAAATACCTCATCTTGAAGTTGAGCTTTTGATATTGGGTCTAAGGCACTAAAGGGTTCATCCATGAGTATTATCTCGGGATTCATTACAAAGGCTCTTGCAACTCCTACTCTTTGTTGCTCACCACCACTTAATTGACTGGGATATTTATCTATGTACATTTTAGGATCTAGTCCTACGAGATCTAATAATTTAATTACTTTAGTATGTATTTTATTTTTATCCATTTTTTCTATAGAGGGTATTAATGATATATTGTCACCTATAGTTAAATGTGGGAGAAGTCCTGCTTGCTGTATAACATAACCCATATTACGTCTTAATTTTATGGTATTTTGATCTCCAATTTTTTTACCATTTATTAGTATTTCACCAGAAGTGGGGGTTAATAATTTATTAATCATTTTTAGAGTTGTAGTTTTTCCACAACCACTAGGTCCAATTAGAACAACTAATTCTTCATTTTTTATAGTAATATTTATGTCTTTTAATATTTGCCTACCATTAAAACTTTTATTTACATTTTTAAATTCAATCAAAGTTAAAGCCCCCTAATATTTTATGTGTAACAACTTAAATATAACGTTAAGTTGTTACATAGTATAGAATTTATTATAGCACTTATTTGTCGCTTTTTATGGTAAATTAATGTTTTATTAGAAAAAAAGTAGATTATTGTTAATAAAAAACATATATATTATTATATTAAAAAAACCCCCATATCACATTAATATAAAATGAGATACAGGGGGGTTAAAATTATTTAATTTCCATAAAGAAAAGCTTTAATTCGGTTATAACTACACTTGTCACAAATTACTATGAAGACATCTTTATCTTTAAATTTAGACTGCGGACCTGGCGAAAGCATTAGTTTATCATCACGCCGTATACCAATTATAGTTGCACCTGTACTTTGCCAAAATTTAGATTCAGATATAGTTTTATTTATGACAACCATTTCAGGTTGTATCTCAAATTCGTATGGTATAAATGGATTGCTATTTTTAAATCTACTAGAATAGTCGATTAGTTCATCAATAGAACAATCTATATTTTTATCCAACTCTTTTTTCTGTTCGAGTAAGTTAATAATATTTCGTTTAATAGAACTTATTGAATCTATATCTTTAAATTTATCAATAAACTTTAGACAATTATCCACAGAGGTGACTACTATTCCACTTCCTTTAGTAACGGTAACTATATTCATGTCGCTTAGAAGAGTTATAGATCTTCTTATAGTTTCTGGTGATACGTTATATTCACTCGCAAGGGAAGAACGACCATATAACTTATCCCCTATACAAAAATCTCCGGATAATATTCTGTTAGTAATATCAATAGCTATTTTTTTATAAATTGGTTTTAAAATATTGTTAGTTGGCATTTTTGATTTTATCAAAAGGAATATTTAAACTTTTGATAAATCCTCCTCTCGTATAATGTAGGTTTTAGCAAACTATCCATATAAATATTATTGTTTTTATAAGAATAAGTATAAATTACAATGTTAATATTGTCTATAGTATGTTATTTAAAATATAAACATAAAGTAAAGTACAAATGTGAAGACTAGTAAGCTTATTAAATTAATTAAATTTACAACTATAATATATAAAACTACAATATTATAGCATTCAATTAAATTATAATCTATATTTTTTATTGAGGTTTTAATATTAAAGACAACATATAATATTTAAAATATTTATCATAAAGTTCACAAAAAATAAGAATAAGTGTTCGTGTATTGGCGAATATAATTACCTTATTTCAGTAATAATAATTGGGTACAAAAAATTTACGGTAGGGAGTGTTAATAATGAAAAGTGTATCTTTAAAAATGAAAATATTAAGTGGAATGTTATCTGCAGGCATAGCTTTTTCTGGATCAAGTCTTGCATTTGCTACTGGTAACAACGATGCGAATGCAAAGAGTGCTACAAGTATAAATATCAAACATTCTCAAAGTAACAAAAAAGAAGCTAAAGAACATAGGGCAGAGATGGAGGCTACACTTCAAATTGTAGTTAAGGAGAGTGAAAACTCAAATATTATTACTAAAGCTGAAGGAGACAAGGTATTAGAATATGTGAAGGTAAAATATGATGAAAAACAAATGAATCACAAGAAAAATAAGGAAGGTAAATATGATGGTAAAAAAGGTGGATTATTTAACGACTTAGTTACAGAAGGTATCTTAACTAAGGAAAAATCGGATGCCCTTCGTGAAAATATGTATGCTAAAAGGACAGAAATTAAAACTGCCGAAATAAAAACTGGGTTAAAGGGTCTTGTGGATGATAAAGTAATAACAACTGAGCAAAGTAATAAAGTTCAAGCTAGTATAATGACAAGACAAACACAGAGAAAAGAAAACTTTAAAAAGATGCAAAATATGAGTGAAAAAGAAAGACAAGAATACATGAAGAAAATGGATGGTACTAAGGTTAATCCTATGAAGGCACTTGTTGATAATGGTACTATAACAAAAGAGCAAGAAGCTAAAATACAACAGGTATTGCCACATCACGGACATGGACATCATCACAAATAAAAGTGTAGCAAAATCATCATTCTCCTGCGTGCCTTGAAATAAGAGTTTGAAGCGTGAAATCTCATTAAGAAATTCTAATGTTTTGCTTAACATTATATTCTCAGCCTCTGGGTAGTTCGCTGGGGGGCGTAATAATTATTAATTATTACGTGCTCACACTTGACGTCCTGTCTCGGGTTCGCTACCCTGGGCCTCTGGGTAGTTCTCTGGGGGACATAACAATTATTAATTGTTATGTGTCCTGGCAGGTTTACGAGAATCTAATGTTGGCAAAACAAGAATTTCTAAATGAGATTTCAATTGCTTCTGCACCTCTTGTTTCAAGGCACTTCCGGAGAAGGATGATAATAATTTGGCACTGTTATGGTTGTACAGCTTCCTTTCAGGAAGGCTTGCGAGAGGGAGTCATTTTTTAAACAAGAATTTCTAAATGAGATTTCAATTGTTTCTGCACCTCTCCTTTTAAGGTACTTACGGAGAAAGATGATAATAATTCGGTTAGGGAAAGTCAAAGTCAAAAGAAAGTTCGAAACATGAAATCTCATTAAGGAATGATAATATTTTGCTTATGTAAAATTCTTATCCTATGGGCAGTTCTATGGGGAGAGTAACAATTATTATTTGATTCGACATTGTTATGGTTCTACAGCTTCCTTTCAGGAAGGCTTACGAGAGATTTACATTAGCGGAACAAGAATTTCTAAATGAGATTTCAATTGTTTTTGCACATCTCCTTTCAAGGCACTTCTGGAGAAAGATGATAATAATTCGGCATTGTTATGGTTATACAGCTTCCTTTTAGGAAGGCTTGCAAGAGATTTACATTAATGCCAATATTTCATTATCATTTCGAATATCAAGATAAGTTACACAACATTAACCTTGTTCATTCTCCTTATGGTTAATAAAATAAGGATTATGGATAAGATAATCACACTAGTAATGGTTGTTGTAAGATTTATATGTTTAAACTGAGTTGCTCCATCAACTAAATTGTAGGGAATAAATTTTGATATGCTTTTTATGCCTGTAATTGCTACAGAAAAATAGTTTACAACTAAAACTATAATTCCTGTAATTACTCCTTTTTGGATTATGCTACTACAAAATAATACTAAGGTTATTATAAAGAAGTAATATATTGATAATAGGCTTGCGGATGATAAGACTGATGAAAATGCAACTGGATTGCCTTTTAATAAAAGCCCAGAGTAATAGTAATTCACTGAAAATCCTATAAATGTAAAGATAGATAATGCTAGAGTATAATTTATTAATTTAGCAAGTACTATTCCAGTTGGTAGGCTTCCTTTAGAATAAGGAAATATAAGCTTTCCGGTGGTAATCTCATCGCTTAAACTACCACAAGTGGTGAAAATTATTACAAGGGTTACTATTTGAAACAAGTCCTTTATATAATTTTGCATACCTGTTAATTGAGTGATTGGAGGTAATAAAGTACTTATGTCTGCGGACCCCGTTGTTAGTTGGCTTTTTAATATTTCAGGTAAAAGTTTGACCATGATTGGGTCTGAAATTGCAAAGAACAGAAAACTTACAGCTAAGATTATATATTTATATTGCGATATTGATTCCAGAATTTCTTTTTTAAAATATGCTTTAAATGTGGGCATCTTTATTCACCAACTTTAAAAAAATTTCTTCAAGATTACTTTTTCTTAAATTAAATGACATCAAGTGATTAGGCTCTATAGCTAGGAGTTGCAATAGTTTACTTCTTGCTAAATTTATATCCTTAACATAAATATTAAGTTTGTTTTTATTACTTTGTATGTTTTCCACCCAATTTAGTTTAGAAAGTTTTTCTTTGAAATTTGAACAGTCATATTCGAATTCAAGATCATAAATTGGTTGAATATAATCATTTTTTAACTCTTCAAGACCTGCGGACACTACTATTTTCCCGTCTTTTAATATACTTACCTCATCGCATACTCTTTCTACGTCATTTAAAATATGAGTTGATAAAAAAACACTTACACCTTCATTTTTCAAACTATTAATAAATTCAAGAATTTCCATACGTCCCTCTGGATCTAATGCTGAGGTAGGTTCATCAAGAAATAATAATTCTGGTTTGTTAAATAGAGAGACACAAAGACCAAAACGTTGCTTCATTCCACCAGAGAACCCACTGAGTTTTCTATTTCCAGCATCCTTTAGGCCTACAATTTCTAAAATCTCATTAGACCTCTTCTTAATAGTTGTGATACTCATATTGCTGAGTCTTCCTATAAAATCTAAGTACTCATAACCAGTCATGTAGTTATAAAACACAGGATTTTGTGGAAGGTAGCCCACATTTTTTAAAATTCTTCTTTTATTTTTGTTGAAATCTTTACCGTTATACATTATGTCACCGCTATTATACCCAATTAATCCAGTAAGAATATTCATAGTGCTTGTCTTCCCTGACCCATTTTGTCCAAGAAAACCATGGATTTTTCCTCTTTTGATTTCGAAACTTATTCCCTTTAAAACCTCAAACTCTTTATAGTTTTTTGTTAGATTTGTAACTTTTAGCATAATTAACTCCTTTCTCTACCTAAAAGTAAATAAGCAATTGGACCTAGCAATTCACCAAAAATAATTATCAAAGCCCAAAGCCATTTTGGCAAGTATTTAACATTATCTTTAGAAAGTTTCAATAAACAAAAAACCATAAGGCCCAATTGGATGATGATAAGTGGAAGAAGGGTTTTTAAAAGTTCTATTGTTGTTAAATTCCCCATTTTGTGAACCTCCTCATAAAAATAAAATATATTGTATATTACAATGATTTAACGATTGAAAATATAAAAAGTTCACTATTTTATTATCTTTTTTTTCTTTTTATTTTTGTTGAATATTATTCTAGTAACTATTAGATATATAATTAATGATTCTGGTATATTTATTAGACCTACAAAACCCCAAATCCAATAGAATTTTTCTCCTCGCTTTTTTGCGTCTTTAAAAATCCAGGCCGCTTGAAATAATAGAAATGGTGCTATGCAAATCAAAAGAATAATTAATGATTTTGTATCCAATTTAGGATGCATATTAATTACCCCCAGTTTGTAATATTTTGGCTAATGGAATTATTACAATTGGCATAAGAATGAAGGTTAACAATTCATAGTATACGAAAAAATTATCACCAAAATAAAATGTTATTAAAATTAAAGATGAAATAATTAATGAGGACAATGATATAAAAAAGATAAATTCTAAAGAGTTTTT
The DNA here is from genome assembly GCF_937920395.1 of uncultured Clostridium sp. GTDB lineage: Bacteria > Bacillota > Clostridia > Clostridiales > Clostridiaceae > Clostridium_AD. Next base: position 6,305 of record NZ_CALEVF010000053.1, read on the forward strand.
TCTGTTTTGTTTTATTAGTTCTCCTTTTTTAATAATTTCAAGTATATTTATATCACAATTTAAAATATCTGGTTTTAAAATATCCATTTTATTTAAAGCTAAATTTAGTTTGTCAGATAAAATTATTTCTTCAGTTGACATATTTTTTTCAACTTTATCTGGTAGCTCATTATAATATTTATCTATTACTTTTTTATACATATTTTCTGAGTTTTTCATTCACATTATCCCCTTTCTATCTAGCTCCGAAATAATATATTTTATACAATTGTGAAGTCTTGAACGAACAGTTCCTATAGGGCATTTTAAAATTCCTGCAATTTCTTCGTATTTGTAACCATAATAATGCTTTAATATAAAAACTGCTCTTTTTTCATAAGGTAGTTTCAATAATATTTCCTTAACTGCATTATATTCAATATTAAAAATTACAGATCTTTCAGGGCTAATTTCCTTTGTTTCGATATTCTCAGAAATTAATTCTAAATTTTTGGTCTTTCTAAGTAAATCTCTATATAAATTAGTAGCTATAGTAATTAGCCAGGTAGAAAATTTGGCATTAGGGATAAATTTTTTAATATGTATAACTGCTTTTAACATAGTTTCTTGCACGATATCTTGGGCTATATCGATATTTCCAGTCATTTTTATAACGTAGCCCTGTAATATTGGATAATTCGCACTTAGTAAAGTATTTAAAGCACTTATATTACCGGATTTAGCTTTTTCAATTAAGTTTATATTATCCAATACCTCACCACCTATATAAATTAAACGTACGTCATTAAAAATAGTTCATTTATTTGCGTTTAACGAATGTAACATAATATATAATACTAATATACAGCATATCCCATAAGGAATTCAGTTATTTTTTCCCGTTTAGTTGCTCAGCAAATATTCTTGATAAATACATACCAGTGTTTTTTACCTGTGCTATAGTAGAATTATTATCGCCTACCTCAACAAGTACGGCAGTGTTACTTTGAGCTTGATTATAGAAATTCCATCCCCAGTCACGATAAGTGATTTCTAGGGGATTTATAAGATTTGGAAATAATTTATTTGATATTCCAACCATGGAGTCTACTAGTTTTATCTGCTTAGCATACCTAGGATTTTGACGTGTAACTACAAACATAAATTTAGCGACATCTTCTCCATTTATTTTAGTTGTTATTACGTTTTTACCAGAAACACCATCTCTATGTAAATCTATAATTAAATCAAAATTACCATATTTTTTTAAATACCTAGCTAAGGTAATTCCAGAATTTTTATACGATGAATTATAATCAGGTATATTATTTACAGTCTTATCGTGTATAACGGAAATTCCATATTTCGTTTCTAATTGGGATGCGATTACATCACCTACAGCGACTACATTTAGTGATTCATTGGAATTGAAAAAGTTTTTAGTTTTATCACTGTCTGATGATTTATAAGATTCTGTGGTATGAGAATGATATATTAGTACTCGTGGATTTGATTTATTTAGATTTTGCTTTAAATCGTTATTAAAGAGGTTTGATACATCAGTAGGAACATTGGACTTATTTACCTGATTGTCAAGCAATTTGAAAGGAATAATTGTATTTATATCATCAACTTCATTATTTACACTAGGACTAACATAATTGTTGTTCAAATATGCAATTTGTTTTGTTATTATTGATATAGGGTTAGAAAAGTCCACTCCTAAAAATGATAAAATTGGATGTTTTGTTATACCAACTTCATTATTTGTCTTTCCCTTAGGAGTAATTGCAGCTATTGTATTCTTAATAACCATCGTGTAAAAGTAATTTTGAGGAGACTTTACTGTATTATCTGCTTTAGCACTTTCGGGTAAAATTAAGCCTAGTAAAAAAACAATGAGTAATACATTAATAATTTTTCTACCATTTTTATTTTTTCTAACCTCATTCCATCCCATATTCAGCCTCCCCATTAAAATAATTTAGTTGAATTTAGATTATGATAACTGTATTAATAATTTATATACTAATATATTTACTTGCTTTATTAGTTAGATGGGACCTTTTGAGTATTCTTTAAGGCTGAAACTAGTGAATTTACACAAGCTTCAATATCACTATTGCTGGACGTAGTATTTCCGAGTTCAATAAGTGCTGAATTATTAGATAGATCTTGATTATAAAAAGATATTCCATATTGATAAAAGAGTATCCCTGTTTCAATAACTTTTGAATTTTTAATATTTACTATTAGACTGTCAACAAATCTTTTATTTGCTTTATAACGAGGGTTTGATTTAGTAACTGCAAATAACATTATTTTTGCATCTGATTTGTTTTCTACTGTTGAATCTCGATGTATGTCTAGTAAAATAGTATTTGAATATTGCTTTACATTTTTTGTTATCATATTACGAGTTGCAGAATATGAATTATTATAATTTTTAGTTGGGTTAACTTTTACAAAATGGCTATTGAAACCTTCTTTAACAAGCTTATCATTTATTAAAGCACCTACATCTGTTACTTTTATTCCGGAAGGGTAGGCTTCATTAGGATGGCTATTGTAAATTACTATGTCAGCCGAAAATGGCACTGTAGGATTAGTAGTAATAGTGGTTGACGACTTTTTAGAAGTTACTATTGGTGTTTTTATTTGTAATGTTGTGGCTTTGGCAATATTTTTATCTAAACTTATGCTCGAAGTGTTTATAGCGATACCAAAACCACCTATAATAAAAACAGCTATAGCACCTAGTAATATACCTTTAATGTTTATCTTACTATATTTTGAAATCATAATAATCCTCCTTTTCATTTCCAACTTATTTAAAACCATTGAAGTGGCGCCAGTGAGCCTATTGCTTTTTCCACCTAATTCCAATACCTTTATTATTGTATTTCCATATAGTATATTTTCACTTTCTCCTAAATAGGAAATAACTTGACCATCACAGCAAATTTCACAATCCTGTCTCATTTTATAAAAACCATAGAGCAAGATTGGGTTAAACCAGTAAATCATAGATAATAAAGTAGCAGTCCAATTTATTATTAAGTCCTTGCTTTTTAAATGGATTAGTTCATGTATTATGATATATTTAAATTCTTCATCACAAATATTTGTGGCTACGCTTACTGGTATTAATATTTTTGGGCTAAATAGTCCACATAAAGAAGGACTACTTAATTTATCAGAATATGTTAACTCGACATCAGTTCTTATATTCATATCTTTCATGCATTCATTTAGAATATTTTTGTGTGTGATGTTTACATTTTTAAAAGAATATCTAATTATATTATTTAGTCTTTTATATCCTATAACTAATTTCCCTATTAATAAAACAAGACCAAACAACCATATGAAGCAAAATGCTCCTTCGATATTTAACTTTGGGGTTAAGGGAATGCTTATAGTGTTAATAATTACATCTTTATTTAGAGGAGGTAACTTACTTATTAATTTTGAAGCCCAAAGGTCTGAAACTTTAAGTTCTGTTGAAGAATTAGTTTGTGTTATTTGTGTTATTTGTGTTATTTGTGTTTGTGCGTGAAAATTATTATTTAAATTAGAAATGTTTAATGGGCTTTGTGGCCCAATGGGAATTATAAACTTTATAATTAAAATTAACCATATATAATAGCGAAAAGTAAAATTCAACTTATTTCTAAACATACCTTTTATAATTAATATCATAAGTACAATTATGCTGCCTATTAAAGATGAAATTACAATCTTTCCAAAAACATCTAATAAGTTCATATACATCAACCTTTCGTTTTTTTTGCTCGATCTAGTATGTTTTTCAACTCAGCTATATCGGTTTCAGATATTTCTTCCGACTGGGTGAAGGTTAAGAGTAGAGATTTCATAGAACCATTAAATACTCTATTGATGAAGGATTTGCTTTCTATTTTTACACATTCATCTTCTGATACTAAAGGAAAATATAAATATTCATATCCAACTTTATTGAACCCTATTGCTAATTTAGTTAATAATCTGTTTATTAGAGTTTTAACTGTAGCAGGCTTCCATTCAGATTTATCCTTTAGTTCGTTTATAATATTTATTGCTGAAATATCAGGACTAACCCATATTATCTTCATTATTTCCCATTCTGCATTTGTTATTTTAGGAATTTCATACATTTTATAACGCCTCATTTCAATTACAATTGAAATTGCTTAGTTTACAATTGTAATTTGTATTATTTCTATACTATATTCTTTAAAATAATAATTATTACAGCTTTTTTTCATATTAAAAAGATACAATTGTGTGGTTGTAGTATAGTAGAGTTAAATAAAAATTTATTGGAAAGGATAAGGTGTTTAAATTATAGATAATCTGATATGTTCAGATTTGTTTAGATTTAATTAACCAGGTATGATATGAATAAGCAGGATTTAATAAGAATAGCATCGGACTTTGTTGAAAACTCAAAGGACAATTATATATCAAATGAAATTGCCATTTCTGAAAGTGTTGTGGGAATGAAGATTTTTGAAACACCAATATTCGGATTTGCTGATTCTGATGATGAGTACTTTACATTATTTAAAGAACCTACTGTAATTGGAAAAGATTTTTTAAAACCAAAAGAATGGTTATCACAATCAAAGTCGGTTATTTCGTTTTTTTTACCATTTAGTGAAGTAGTTAAAAGGGGAAATAGGAGAGAAAAGGTATGGCCTTCTGAAGAATGGTTGCATGGACGTATCGAAGGTCAAGCTTTTATAAACAAGCTATGTATATATCTAAAGTCAGAATTAATAAATGCTGGATATAATAGTATAGTGCCTACATTGGATGAGAGATTCTGGATGAAAGGTGAACTTAATAATAATTCTCCACATCCTGAAGCGTCATTTACTAGCAATTGGTCAGAAAGACACGCTGCCTTTGTTGGTGGACTTGGAACATTTGGACTTTCTAAAGGGTTAATAACGGCAAAAGGTATGTCAGGAAGAATTGGCAGCATCATCACAGAATTGTATTTGTCACCTAGAAAAAGAGAGTATGAAAATATATATGAGTATTGCTCAAAGTGTGGTGCTTGTGTTAGAAAATGTCCAGTTAATGCAATATCTTTAGATAAGGGTAAAAATCATATTATATGCTCTAATTTTGTAGACACAACATATGAAAAATACAAACCAAGATATGGGTGTGGAAAATGTCAGACAGGGGTACCTTGTGAAAGTCATATCCCTACTAAGCACTATGAAATAAACGAACTTTAAGTTAATTCGAATCTTTCTAGAAATATGAAATAAAGGAACAATAAAAAACGACTATGTAAACATAATCGTTTTTGCTGTTAATATTAATGTTATTTTATATACTTTTTTCTTTTTTATATTAAGTAAGGTAAAAATAGTGTTGCAAGTCCTAGGAAGAAAAAGAATCCTAAAACGTCTGTTACTGTGGTAACAAACACAGCAGAGGCAAGTGCTGGATCGATATTGAGTTTTCTTAGGATAACTGGGACTGTAAAACCTGATATGGTTGCAGCTACCATGTTTAGTACCATAGAAATACCAATAACTACTCCAAAAACAATATTCTTTTCCCATAGGTAACCTAAGAATGCTACTGCAATACCCATGGCGATTCCTGTAAATAGGCCTACACCAAATTCCTTCAATAATATTTTTAAGGAATTTTTGGCAGTTACTTCTCCTAGTGCTATGCTACGAATAATTATTGTTAGAGTTTGGGTGCCTGCATTACCTCCCATACCTGCAACTATTGGCATGAAGGTGGCTAAGGCTACCACCTTTTGTATTGTTCCTTCGAAAAGGCTAACAGTTGCGGCGGCTAAGATTGCAGTTAATAAATTTACAAATAACCAGGGTAATCTACTTCTCACGGCAGATTTAAGTGAGCCAGTGACCTTTTCATCTTCTTTTATACCTGCAAGACGATATAAATCCTCAGTATGTTCATCACTAAGAATCTCCATTACATCATCTGAAGTTACTATCCCTAAAATCTGCATAGATTCATTTACTACGGGCATAGTTAGATAACCATATTTCTCGAATATGTGGCCAACCTCTTCTTTATCCATATCAACTGGTATGCTCATGGCATTATCGTTCATAATATCGGATATTTTCACATTAAAGGTGTTAATTACAATTTCGCGAAGGGATATAACTCCCTTTAAAAGAGCATTTTCATCAACTACATATATATAATAGGCATTATCTACGTCAGGTGCTTCCTTCTGAAGGTAACTAAGAGTCTCGCCTATAGTCATATTTTCTTCTATACTTACAAATTCAGTTGCCATAATTCCACCAGCACTATCTGGAGGGTAGGTTAACAATTCTGTTACTTCAGCAACATCTTCTTTATCAAGCTTTATCATTATGTTTTTAGCTTCATCTTCTGTTACTGCTTCTAATAAATCAACCAATTCATCTGAGGACATTTCATGTATAATTTTCTTTTGCATGAGATCTTCATGAATTGATAGTAAATCATATTTTTCATCATCATCCGCATCATCAATAATATCTGCAATGATATTTGGAGATAGTTTTTTAAATAAATCTAATTTTAATCCTTCGTATTGCCTGATAGCTATTAAAATATCAGCAGGATGAATAAACTGAATAAGTTTGTTTACTTCATCTATAGATTCAGTTAATAAAAACTCAGTTAGTTCTATTTCGTTTAGTTTATGTGACATGCTTATACCTCCTTCCATAAAAACAGCTTTTTAGCACAGTACTAAAAAGCTTAAGTAATTAAGATAATTTATTATATTCCATCAGGTACTGTAGTGTCAACTGTTTGAACCCTCGCCCACCTATAGAGGATGGGTGATTCTTATTTAGAAGGAAGTTTACAATTACTTTAAACCTAACTAAGCTAGGAAGCCTTATTCCCTTTGGCGTGTCCAAGGACGCCCTACACTGTAAGCTTTACGCTCCCAGCTTACATT
>NZ_CALEVF010000054.1 GCF_937920395.1 uncultured Clostridium sp.
ACATGCTAATGTGGAGCTGTTTTTTAGGGGAACGGTATGTGTTCCATCGCTTACATAACTATATAAAGAAAATTGCAAAGAAGGATTTTATTAAAAGATACAGCTCCACGAATTAATGTGGAGCTGTATCTTTAGGTAACGGTATGTGTTCCATCGCTTACAAAAAATAGATTAGTATTATATAAATACTAATCTATCTTTTTTATTCTAATCTTTATCATCGAAACAATATCTTTCATATCACCATTAAAGAATATGCATTCTGAAATTATCATACCAATGATAAATATAAACATCTTAAGTATTGATGGAGTAGGAATTATCCTAATAATTTCATAGCAAAATAAATATACTATAAAATGTAGTATCTCATTTTTGTGTATTTTAAGTCCAGTAAAATCTTTTGAAGAATACACATACCATACAAATAAGGTAATATCGGTACAATATGCAATTAAAACAGCTTGTTTTAATACATATGATACAAATACATTTAACACAAATGCTAATGCTACCATTTTACAAGCAACAATTAGATACTCTTTGCCTCTCAGACCCACTTTGTAAAGATTTGCATATAGAACATTTGTTAAAGTAATAAATGGTATACCAATTATTAATATTCCTAATACTTCGAGAGATGGTATATATCCCGGTAGGAAGTTTTTCACGATGAATTCGAGCATAAAATAACCAGCAGGTGCAAAACTGCATATTAATATGATATATTTTTTAACCTTTGAGACAACCCTATCGTCCCCCTTATTTCTTGCGAGATAAGGATAAAATAAAACTGTGACCGAATTTATTAATACTAAAAACAAACTTAACATTGATACCGCAAAAGAATAATATGCGAAATCATTAACAGTAAACTTTATTTTAACAAACCATCTATCCAATGTAACAAATAAAAGACTTACTGCGTTTGCTATCATTATAGTAAACCCCATACTTGTTATAGATTTTATTTCTGAGCGTTCTATTTTTTCTGTCTTCTTCGTTGAAGAAATAATTAATGCTCCACTAACTATTGCTATAAGTAAATTACCAATAACTTGAATCTTCATATATAAAACCGGTGATCTTAAAAGTAATATAACAACAAGAATAGATGCTAAGTTTACTATATTCTGTGCTATTCTTACTACTACATATTTGTTGAATTCACCTGTAGCTCTATATAATAGCGAAATAAATAACACAATCTGCCATGGCATTATATAATATACAAAGTAAGTAAACGCTACATCTTTAACAAAAAATGATACAATAAATAATATGACTACTACAATGGTTACTATTTTTAGCATAACATAGAAATAGCCTTTTATTTTCTCTTTTTTTATGTCATCTATATCTTTACCACCAAGTATTAAATACATCCCATCTGAGAATCCAAAATGCATCATGCCTGCATATGAGATATACAAAGTAAATGTTTTTAGATAAGCATAAGATTGTATATCAAAGACCTTTGGTATAACAAGTCCGCTAAGTATACCAATCAATATGCCAAAACATTCTACAAGTATTACTCTTAATGATTTTTTTATATTCATATAATTTCCTCTAATTTCATTTAATTTAATATAAACTTAACACTAAAATTTGAAATTCATAATATGTTTTCCAAGTGATCTACTTTTAGCTTCTGTTTCAAATACCCTATAATAATCTTTAATATTATAAATAGGTACTACATCTAAAATAAGTTTTGATATATCTGATCTAAAATGTGGTCGCCTAAGTAATTCTGATGCAAATTTAAAATCTTCTACGTTACTTCTTGTAACTCCATAAAGTGCTAGGCCTTTTTCTAAAATTTTTCGTGTGTTTATTTTTACAGGATTCTCAGAAACACCTGCAAGAATTAATTTAGAACCTGGAAGTATGCTGCTTATAATCTCGTCAATTCCATCTTCAGCGGCCAATCCGCCTATACATTCAAATGCAACATTAATTTTGCTCCTTTTAATAGTTGGATCATTCGAAAGATAAGTTTGTACACCCTCATATTTATCTAATTTCTCTTTACTATGTCCTATAATTATAATAGGGCCATTATGTACCTGTTTAAGTACGCTGTATAATATATATCCAAGGATGCCATCGCCCCATATGCCTATAACATCGTTGTCCTTTAATATTGTTCTGCGAATTTGTGCATTTGCTACAGATATAAGCTCTGAAAAAACAGCAATATTCGTATCAATAGTATTTTCTATCTTTACAAGATTACGAGCTGGATACGATATATAATCCTTTGAAAATCCATTATAACTACTAGAGGCAAATAACGCTTTAGGAGAGTAATTTTCACCAAGCCTTGGATTTTTAGATAAGGCTACATCAAATTCATCTTGTTTATCTTTATCTATCATTAAATTAGGGACTAATGCAACCTTATCTCCCTTTTTAAATGAATCAGTTGGGTCCTTAACAATGGTTCCTATAGCCTCATGTATAAGATTTATAGGATATTTTAAGTTTAAGGTTCTCTCGTCACGACTTCCAAGGTAATATCTTAAATCAGCCTTACAAACAGCTGTTGTTTCTATTTTAACCACAGCTTCTCCAGTTGTCACTTCTAAATCTTCTACATAAATTTCAAACCTCTTTGATTGGACTATTTTGAATCCACGCGTTAACATTATATTCTCTCCAATTTGCTCATTTTAATTATTGATTTTAGAAGGAGTAGATCTTCCATTGTAGTAATCTTGAAATTTAGTTTATCTCCATCTACTAAATGGACTTTTTTACCAGAATTTAATACTAATCTACAGTCATCTGTTGAATCCTGAAGATCCGATGTTGCTGCAATTTTATGAGCGTCATATATAGTTGAATATACAAAGCTTTGAGGAGTTTGGCCTATATATAACTCTTTTCTTACAGGAATTGAGTCTATAGTATTATCGTCCAAACTTTTAATTATGGTATCAGATGCTTTAATAACTGTATCAACAGCACCATATTTCTTGGCACCTTCAATATTATTAACTATGATCCTATGAGATATTAGTGGTCTTGCAGAATCGTGAATAACAACAATATCGTCAGGATTAACATCTTCCTCTATGGCTTTTAGACCATTTAAAACGGATTCCTGTCTTGTTTCTCCACCATCTACTATCCACTTTACTTTATTGAGCTCGAATTTTCTTGTCCATATCTTTATATCCTCATGCCATTCTTTAAGACAAACAATTGCAATTGCATCTATTTGCTCATGTATATCAAATGCTTCGATTGTGTGTACAACTATTGGTTTACCATATATATCGATAAACTGTTTTGGTTGATCAACGATTCCCATTCTAGTACCTTTTCCACCAGCAAGTATTATAGCAATATTCATTAATTTCTGCCTCCTTATTTTTTATCAGCAAGATTTAATATTAAATTCCACACTCTTTTGCAACTGTCTCCATCTAAATAAGTATAAAAATTCTTTTGAGCAGTTTTTCTAATATTTTTATATTTGTCATCATCGCCTGAAACATCTTTTACATAACTTATTAAGTCATCAATGCCATTTAGCTTAGGTCCAGGTGTATCTATATCTTTCTTAAAATCTATAGCAAGACCTCGCTCTTTACCATACTGAACTACATCGTATGGAAGAAAACAAATTGGTCTATCAAGTACTAAATAATCCACATAAATTGAGCTGTAATCTGTAAGTACCATGTCTGATACTGCAAGTACACTTTGAGTAGACATTTCTTCATTAAAATCTATTGTTACAATGTTCTTCATATTAGCAAATATTTTATCATCAAGTAACCTCTCTAAGTAATGAGGGCGATAAATCATTTTCCAGTTATTATCTCCCATAAACTTGTCGAACTTTATCCAGTCCTTTTTAGTAATCGGGAACTTTTTATCAATTTCAAAACCTCGCCAAGTTGGACAAAATAATAAAATTTTTTTACCTTTAGTATCATATTTGGAGTCAAATTTATTTCTACATGCACTAATATATTTTTTATCAAACAACATATCATTTCTTGGTAATCCGAGAGGCATATAATTTGGGAGATCATATTTATCCAGATCTTTCGACCTTAAAAAATAGGTGCTACCTCGTTCTGATAGTGTTACAACATTTTTTATTCTAGTTCTAATTCCTTTATAAAGATCCATCATTTTTTTAATGCCAAGTTCACTGTTACCTGGAGACTTTTTAGTTCCATAACCATGACTCATATAAACTCCATTTTGAGCTTTCCAGAAAACGCTAGTTGTATAATCTGAAACAACAACAGAATAATTTTTAACCATCTGACTTGCTCTTATAATATAATGTAAAATTTTACTACATTTATAAAAGCTGCTATATTCTATTATAATATCTGGTCTATTTTGTTGTATGTTTTTTATATAATAATTTTGTAAGGCTTTTATATTATCTTCAGTTTGAGATGTTAGTAATATTCTTTTTTTCAAAGTTAGTATCTCCTTAATTAGAACCTTCATAGCTACCAAGGTGCTACAATTTAAATATCTTTAATTTCACCATGATTATACTAGTAATCTAACAGTGATGCCTTGTAATCGCGTTTATATAAATGGTGATCTATTTTAGTTGCATTTTTCTGTAAATCTTATGTATTTATACATAAAAGACGAAGCTTCGTTTATGAATTAACACCTATATGTACAATTTAGTATACCATAATATATTTAAAAAGTTTAATTAATTTGTCCTAATAACAAAAAAATGTATAGTAACACCATTAAGTATAAATTTTCTTTTAAAAACATCATAAAACTCTTAAAGCCTAAACCCTAAGAGTTTCATTACAGTATTTATTTTTTATACATATTATTGTAGTAAATTTGCACCTATAAATCCGGCTCCACCAGTTATTAAATAAGTTTTCATGATTTATTATGCCCATTTATATTAAAATGTTGTTTCTAAATCTTTGAATCCCTTTTGCACTTTGTCCTTTTCTGATAATAGAATTTCTTCTATACCGACCAGTGGCCAATCAATAGCTATATCTTTATCATTCCATAGTAATCCGCTATCGTACTCTGGTGCATAATAATCTGTACATTTATAATTAAAAACAGCCACATCTGACATAACTAAAAATCCATGAGCAAATCCTTCTGGAATATAAAATTGCTTCTTATTTTCATCAGTTAAGATTACGCCTTCCCATTTACCAAATGTGGATGAATTTTTTCTTAAATCTACAGCTACATCAAAAACTTTACCCTGAGTAACACGAACTAATTTACCTTGAGTATGTTTAGTTTGAAAATGAAGTCCTCGGAGTACACCTTTTTTTGACTTTGATTCATTGTCTTGAACAAATTCCATTTTAAGTCCAGCTTCAAAGAAATCATTTTTGTTGTAAGTCTCCATAAAGTATCCTCTATTGTCACCGAAAACTTTTGGCTCTATTATGTATATGCCTTCTATCTTAGTTTCTATAAAATTAAACACTTATAATTCCTCCTTATTATTATTCTAATTCTAGGTCTGCTTCTAAATCAGCTTTATCATCATTATCAGCAATCTGCATTAAATACTTACCATATTCTGATTTCATTAAAGGTTTTGCTAATTTCAAAAGTTGCTTTCTATTTATAAAACCATTCCTATAAGCTATTTCTTCTATGCAAGCTACGTATAGTCCTTGTCTAGTTTGTATAGCCTCTACAAAGTTCGCTGCATCGAGTAATCCTCTATGTGTTCCTGTATCAAGCCAAGCCATACCTCGTCCAAAAAGTTCAACTTTCAAATTGCCACGCCTTAAATATTCATTGTTTACTGCTGTTATTTCTATTTCACCTCTAGAAGATGGTTTGATTTTTTTAGCAATTTCAATTACATTGTTATCGTAGAAATATAATCCAGGAACCGCATAGTTTGATTTTGGTTTTTCTGGTTTTTCTTCTATAGATAAAACATTATTATTATCATCAAATTCAACCACACCGAATGAAGTTGGATTGCTTACATGATATCCAAAAATAGTTGAGCCTTCTTCTCTATCAACTGCTCTCTTTAGTCTTTCAGTAAATCCATAGCCGTAGAAAATATTATCGCCTAAAACTAATGCTACTTTATCATTTCCTATAAACTCTTCTCCTATAATAAAAGCTTCTGCAAGTCCTCTTGGTTCTTCCTGGACTGCATACACCAAGTTAATTCCTATATCACTTCCATCACCTAATAACTCTTTAAAAGTAACTATATCTCTTGGAGTTGAAATAATTAATATGTCTTTTATATTTGCAAGCATTAATACTGATAATGGATAATATATCATTGGTTTATCATATATTGGGAGTATTTGTTTTGATACTGCTTTTGTTACTGGATATAGTCTTGTGCCGGAACCTCCAGCTAAAATAATACCTTTCATATTTTGCCTCCTAAAATTTTTATAATAACCATAGTTTCTATTAGATTTTTATCTTATCCATTGTTTTTCCTTGAAATTATACGTTTTAATAACTCTAGCTGGCGAACCAACAGCTATGCTGTTACTAGAAACATCTTTATTAACCACCGAATTTGCTCCAATAATACAACCATCACCAATCTTAACTCCTAATAATATGCAAGTATTGTAGCAATATTCATTAATTTCTGCATACTTACTTTTTATCAGCAAGATTTAATATTAAATTCCACACTCTTTTACAGCTATCCCCATCCAAGTAACGATAAAAGTTCTTTTGAGCATCTTTTCTGATTTTTATAAATTTATCATTACCCAAAGAGACATCTTTTACATAATCTATTAAATCATCAATGATCTTTAACTTAGGACCAGGAGTATCTATTTCTTTTTTAAAATCTATAGCAAGCCCTCGCTCTTTATCATACTGAACTGCGTCATATGGAAGGAAACAAATTGGTCTATTTAATACTAAATAATCCACATAAATTGAACTATAATCTGTAAGTACCATGTCACTAACTGCGAGTATACTTTGAGTAGACATTTCTTCATTAAAATCTATTGTTACAATGTTCTTCATATTAGCAAATATTTTATCATCTAGTAACCGCTCCATGTAATGAGGACGATAAATCATTTCCCAGTCGTTTTCTCCCATAAAATTGTCAAACTTGATCCAATCTTTTTCAGTAATTGGGAATTCTTTATCAATTTTATACCCTCTCCAAGTTGGACAAAATAATAGAATCTTTTTACCTAATGTATTATATTTCAAATTGAATTTATTTCTACATGCACTAATATATTCTTTATCAAACAACATATCATTCCTTGGTAAGCCTAGTGGCATATAATTTGGAAGAGCACATTTATCAAGTTCATCTGATCTTAAAAAATAAGTACTATCTCTTTCTGATAGTGTTACAACATTTTTTATTTTAGTTCTAATACCCTTATAGATATCCATAGTTTTTTTAATGTTAAGTTCATTATTCCCTGGAGTACTTTTAGTTCCATATCCGTGGCTCATAAAAACACCATTTTTAGCTTTCCAGAATACACTTGTTGTATAATCTGAAACAACTACAGAATAATTTTTTATCATTTGACTTCCTCTTATAATAGTGTGCACAAATTTATTATATTTATAAAAACTACTGTACTCTACTATTATGTCAGTTCTGTCGTTTTTTAAGTTTTTTTCATAATAATTATATAAAGCTTTTATGTTATCTTCAGTTTGAGATGTTAATAAAATTCTCTTCTTCAAAGTTATCCTCCCCTTAATTAACAGCTATGATCAATAATAGCATCATAGCTGCGTTAAAGCTTTTCTAATCTCTAATTTCTCCATTCTTATAGTAGTGATTTGCCACTGATGCAAAACCAAGGCAGAACCAAATAATATATGCAGCTTGGAAATTTAGAAGTATAAATGACTGTAGTAAACTTACAATTACTGTTGATACTATAGGAAGTATACAACATATACGAAAATGTTTTGGAATGTTATCAAACTTCTTCATTATATAATAACAAGCTGAAATTATTCCTGTTAAATATAGTAACAATCCTACAATTCCCCATCCCATCCAAGTTTCAAGTATAAAGTTATGAGCTGGACGTGGTGATGGTTTAAGTACTATTATTTTATTTCCTGTATCTGCTTGAATCACAGGCACTGCTTCCTTATAAGCTACAGCAAATGTACCGGCTCCAAGAATTGGATCTTTCTTTATTGCAGTCCATGCCTTAGCCCAGAATATACCACGGATTTTATCACTAGCTTCTGCAGTTGCTTGACCATCTTCGTCATCAGTGCTTTCAGCTGGTGGTTGTTTAAGTCCTGGAATTCTACTTACTATTGGAGAAAATGATCTGTATACATTACTTTTGGATTTCATAAAGTTTACAGCTGCCGCAAGTACAGTAACCAAAACACATGCTAACATAAATAGCAAAATTCGCTTCCATGAACACCATTTAAGTCCAAACACTAGAAAGAAAGCTGCTACAAATACGGCACCCATGATTACCCATCCCATTCTTCCTCCAGAAAGAAATGCGAAAATCATACTTATTCCCATATTTGCATATGCTACTTTTCCAATCCATGAAGGTAATTTCTTTTCAGAACATTCTCTTATCACCCATACAGCAAATGTTATAAACATAATACAAACATACATATATATATTAATATTATCTAAGAATTTCAATTTTCGTATATCTGAGTATCTGAAACAATCAAATAACTCTGTTAGGTTTAATAGGGAATAAATCACTATTACTCCACACAATAATGAATGTACTTTAGGCTTATATTCGTCCATCAAGAAAAATACAGATGAACCAAGTATTAATGATCTTATAGGCCATGTTATTGATGCAAAAGGTAAATGTAGCAAAAATCTTGCTGCAAAAAGTATTACAAAATAAATACCAAAACCAAACAATGCCCAAAAAACCCTTTTCGAAAATTCAGGAAAAATATATTCATGTTTAACTAACCCACGATAAATAAACATATATATAAATACTCCTATGGCAATTATCTCTGATAATGCAATAGTTACAGCGTTATTATGCACTGGGATTAGTATCACAGTACTTATTATTAATAAACAAACAAGTTCGACAACCCAATTCCTTTTGTGAAATGCTAAATTAAACTTCATCTTATGTTCTCCTTTGTTGCTTTATGATTATATTCTCTATTCTACCTACGAATTCTTTTCTATTATAATTTGCTAAACATTCATAATAATTTTTCTTAGCGAATTTAGTATACCCTAGACTACATTTCTTTATAGCTTCACATATTGAATTAGGGTCTTCTTTAATGCATTTGACTCCATTTACACCATCTTTAAATATATCTATTATCCCACCTTGATAAGTAGTAATTATAGCTAGTCCATTTCCCATCGCTTCTAAAATAGAAATGGGTTGACCTTCATTTGGATAATATGTTGGCAAGCAAAAAACATTATTAGATTTAAGTAGAGCCGACTTCTTATAACCTTTAACAACTCCATGATAAGTTACATTATCTCCAAGCTCTTTAATCATTGAATTAACTGGTTCAACTATTTCTTCCTCGATGCCACCTGCTAAATCCAAGTGAAATTTGTAATTTTCTTTTTTAAGTATTAAACAAGCTTTTAATAAATCTAATATACCTTTGCTAAGCATTAAATTACTTAGATATAATATTTTCAATTCTTCTATTTCCTTATTATCATCTAATCTTTTATTAAATTGTTTCTCATTTAACATGTATTCATCCTGAACGCCATTTTCGCAAACAAAAACTTTGTCCTTATCAATGACCCCATCAAACATTTTAGTTAATGAATTTCCAAGAACTATAATTCCTGTACTCTTATTAAAATAAGACTTCAAGGTTTCTTGTTTTTTTGCATCAACTGAGTCATACATAATACGAACAAATCCTCCGTGGAAATGGAGGAAACATTTAATTTTCTTGAATTTAGCAACATTTATAAATGGAGTGTACTTTAGAAACCCCAAATAACTTTGTGCTGGTGTAACATAGACTATATCAAATTTTTCAAATAGTATTTTATAACAGCCAATAGCTATTGGCCTAAGACTATTTAAAATCTTCTTCACACTGAAATTACCTTGAGCTGCAAGACTTGTAAAAGTTCTTTCAGCATTACTATCTATAAATTCAACTTCATGACCATTTTCTTTTAAACCACTTAAAAGCATTTGGTTAGATACAGACATACCTGTTATAGGGTCTGGAAATGGACCTATCATTAAAATTTTTAGTTTCTTTCCCTGATTGTTCATTACTTCCTCCATATAAAATTGTTTATAACACTTGTATACCCTTGAATAATATTAACAACTTTTATGGCAACGTTAATATCTGTATAATCATGTGCCTTAACAGTTTTTTCTCCTAATGATTTTTGCGTAGTTATTATTTCAATAGCTTGAGTTATACTGTCAGTTGTAATTCCACCAAGTATTATTGAACCTTTATCTATTGCTTCTGGTCTTTCAGTACTTGTTCTTATTGAAACTCCTGCAAATTCCATGATGTTTGATTCTTCTGCAAGTGATCCACTATCTGATAATACACAGAAAGAATCCTTTTGAAGTTTATTATAATCGTAAAAACCAAATGGTTTTAGTTGTCTTATATTCTTATGAAATTTTATTCCTTTTTCTTCTATCTTCTTCCAGCTTCTTGGATGTGTTGAATAAATAACTGGCATATCATAAGTCGCAGCTATTTTATTTAGAGCATCAGTTATGCTTTTAAAGTTTTCATCATTATCTATATTTTCTTCACGATGAGCACTTACTAAAATGTACTTGTTTTTCTCAAGTCCTAATTTTGTTAAAACATCACTCTCATCAATCTTATCCATATATCTGTGGAAAACTTCTGGTAGTGGTGAGCCAGTAACAAAAGTATATTCTTTTCTCATTCCTTCTGATAACAAATATCTTCTTGCATGTTCTGTATATGCCATATTGACATCACTTGTAACATCGACTATCTTCCTGTTTATTTCCTCAGGTACATTTTGATCAAAACATCTATTTCCTGCTTCCATATGAAATACTGGTATTTTCAATCTTTTAGCTGATATGACACTTAGGCAACTATTTGTATCTCCAAGTATAACAAGTGCATCTGGTTTTTCTTGAACTAATATTTTATAACTCTCAGCTATTATGTTTCCCATAGTTTCACCAAGGTTATCTCCTACAACTCCTAAAAAATGATCTGGTGCTCTAAGTTCTAGCTCTTTAAAAAACACATCATTAAGTGTGTAATCCCAATTTTGTCCTGTATGTACAAGAATATTATCAAAATACCTATCGCAAGCTTTTATAACTTCAGATAGTCTTATTATCTCAGGTCTTGTTCCAAGTATTGTCATTACCTTAAGCTTTTTCATAAAGTCTATACCTCCAAATAAAATGTGTCTGGTTTTTCTGGATCAAAACATTCATTAACCCACATTATTGTAACTAAATCATTTTTACCAACGTTTACTATTGAGTGAGTGTATCCTGTAGGAATATCTACTACTTCCATCTTTTCTCCACTTACTTTATACTCAATTATTTTATCTTCTCCTAATTTCCTAAATCTAATAAGTCCTTCACCGCTAACTACTACAAATTTTTCATTTTTAGTATGGTGCCAATGATTTCCTTTTGTTATACCTGGTTTAGAAACATTTACTGAAACTTGACCACTTGCAACTGTTCTAATAAATTCAGTAAAAGATCCTCTATTGTCCTTATTCATCTTTAAATCATATGAAAACGAATCTTCTGGTAAAAAGCTTAAATAAGTACTATATAGTTTTTTAGTAAGATCATCTTGCATATTTGGGATACTTAAATCCGCTCTACTTTTCTTAAAGCTTTGTATCCTTGCTGCAAGATCTCCTAATTTAATATTATGTACAACTGGTACAAAGCAATAATTACCTTTTTTAGACTCATAGCCATTCATTGCACGAGTAAGTTCATCTAATACATCATCTATGTAACATAATTCAAGCTCGGCATCAGGATTTGATATTTGTATATCTAAGCCGTTTGCTATATTATAACAAAATGTAGCTACTACAGTATTATAATTAGGTTTACTCCATTTACCAAAAAGGTTAGAGAATCTATAAACTAATACCTTAGCTCCTGTTTCTTTACTATAAGAAAATAATAAATCTTCCCCAGCCCTTTTACTAATACCATAAGGATTGTTTTTTTCGGCTTGTATGGATGATGTTATTAGAACAGGTGCCTTGTTGTTATTCTTTTTAAGAAGCTCAAGTAACTCTGAAGTAAATCCAAAATTACCTTTCATAAATTCACTCTCATCTTTTGGACGATTAACGCCTGCAAGATGAAAAACAAACTGACATTCTTTAGTATACTTTTCTAGTAATGCCTTATCAGTTTGCACATCATATTGAAAAATATCTGTATAACCTTTGTTTTCAAGTTGTGCTATAAGGTTTTTTCCTACAAATCCTTTTGCTCCTGTAACAAGTATCTTCATATTTTTCCTCACAATCTAATTTAATTATTTTGTTTATCTAATTACTTTACCTAATTACTTTATTTGCATTATAATATTTAACGAAGTTAGTATTACAAGTGTTATACTAACTTCGTTAAATATTCATATTAATTTTTCATTTATATTTTATACTAATTTATCCTTAATACTATTTCATATTATTTAGATAAAGTTTTTAATTCTTCTTGTACATACTCAAGTTGAAGTAATTTTTCTTTTATTTGTTCTACATTAAGGACGTGAGTATTTTTAGAATTATATTCTTCTTCTTTAGATAATTTTGGATCGCCTTCACTGAAATATTTATCGTAGTTTAGATCTCTCTTATCAGCTGGAACTCTAAAGAATCCTCCCATATCATTTGCTACTACAAATTCCTCTTTAGTAAGAAGCGTTTCATATACCTTTTCCCCATGACGAGTACCTATTATTTTAACTTCTTGCTTAGAACCGAACAATTCGCTTACTGCTTGTGCTAAATCACGTATTGTTGATGAATCAGATTTTTGTACCATTATATCTCCTGCTTGACCATTTTTGAATGCAAATATTACAAGTTCTACTGCTTCATCAAGACTCATAAGGAATCTAGTCATATTAGGATCTGTTACAGTTAAGCTTTCTCCATTTTTTATTTGTTCTATGAATAATGGAATTACTGAACCACGTGATGCCATAACATTTCCGTATCTAGTACCACATATTAATGTAGATCGGAAGAGCACACGTCTGAACTCCA
>NZ_CALEVF010000055.1 GCF_937920395.1 uncultured Clostridium sp.
CAAGCCCAACTAGTTGATCTCATTTTTTCATAGATCACTTTACACTACCTTCTATTATTATTTTAGTAAATTTTAGTAGAGTTTAGTTGCTTTTTAGTCGGCTTTGTTGTATAGTGATAATAATAAATAAATTATAGGAGGGTTTATATTGTTAGATTTTGATGATTTATGGTTGGTAAGAACCAATCCTGAAAACATTAATAGATTAAAGGAGTTTTTAGAAAATGACATAATTGCAATAGGTTGGAGTAACTTAATTGACTTAACAGACATGCCTAAAAACAAGCTTCTTACAGAGCTTGCTCGGAATAATTATTCCTGTTCAAATGTTAAGCTTGGTGTTATCAACCAATTTGTAAATAATATTCAGGTTGGTGACCTATGTATTATCCCTTATGGAGATAAGATATATCTTGCAAAAGTTACAAGTCCATATTATTATGATTCAACTAAAGTAGCTGAGGGTTATCCTCATCAAAGAAAAGTTGAATTTATTAACAAGGACAACCCTATTAGCAGATCTAGTTTACCTGAAGCTGTTCGAAGATCATTAGGCGCCCAAAATTATGTTGCACATCTAAAACATCGTATAGATGAATTTAAGGCGTTTTTAGTTAAAAAAGAAGCTACTATCGACAATATTGATTTACATGAAAGTTTGATAAAGTTGCTACCATTGGCTCTAGAAAATATAAAGAATGCTATGGAAAGTGATGATGTTCAGAGAAAATTCGAAGCATCTATTGAAGTACTTAGATTAATACAGAAGTATGACTAACTCTTAAAGAAAATTTATTATAAACTAAAATAATATACACGAGGAGACAAATATTTTGAAACTTATTTGGAAGAGAATATGGAAGAAAAAGTCACTAAAAATGGAGCTTAAGGCTGCAAAAAAAACTGATTTAAAAAAGAATCTTACATCGACTGACCTTGCAGCACTTGGAATAGGTGCAGTTCTTGGTACGGGAATCTTTGTTTCAACAGGTGTTGGTGCACATATGGCAGGCCCGGCAGTTGTCTTATCATTTATTGTAGCTGCAATAACAAGTGGACTTTGTGCCCTTACTTATGCAGAACTCGCTACAATGTTTCCAGTAGCAGGTAGTACTTATACATATTCATATATTGCTTTTGGTGAGATTATAGCCTGGATTATAGGATGGGACTTAATGCTTGAATATTTAGTTTCCTCCGCTGCAGTTGCCTCCGGTTGGTCAGGAACTTTTGTAGGGCTTTTAAGCTCTGCTGGACTTGATTTACCTAAAGCAATATCTGTTGGACCATCGGCCGGCGGGATTATTGATTTACCCGCTGTTTTTATAGTAGGCCTTGTAACATGGATATTATTTATAGGCATAAAAGAAAGTGCCAAACTAAATAACGTCATAGTCTTAATTAAAATTGGTGTGATTATTTTATTTATAGTACTTGGTGTATTTCATATTAGTGTAGCTCACTATAAGCCATTTTCTCCTTATGGATGGAAAGGTGTAATGGCAGGTGCTTCAATAATGTTCTTTGCATATATTGGTTTTGATGCAGTATCGACTGCCGCTGAAGAAACTATAAACCCCAAAAGAGATGTACCTCGTGGACTTGCTATTTGCCTTGGAGTTGTAATTGTACTTTACGTTGCAGTTGCAGTTGTTATAACAGGTATGGTTCCCTTTAAAGAAATTAGTCAGAATAATGCTATTCCAGATGCATTGAAACGTTTTGGTATTAACTGGGGAGCTGCTCTGGTTGGAACAGGTGCTGTTATAGGAATGATTTCAACATTGCTTGTAATGCTTTATGGACAGATAAGAGTGTTTATGGTTATGTCAAGAGATGGACTACTTCCAAAGGTATTTTCAAAAGTTCACCCTATTCACAAAACACCTACACTTTGCACAATAATCACAGGTAGTATAGCCGCTATTATGGCAGGACTTTTGCCCCTAGAAGAGATAATAAAATTATGTAATATAGGTACATTATTTGCCTTCATTCTTGTGTCAATTGGTGTTATAGTACTAAGAAAAACTATGCCAGATGCTGAGCGAAAGTTTAGATGTCCCTTTGTACCTTTTATACCTATACTTACTATAATTGCTTGTGTTTACTTAATGACAGCATTACCTCTAGAAACATGGATTAGATTTATAATTTGGTTATTAATTGGGTTAGCTATTTACTTTATGTATGGTAGGCATCATAGTATACTCCAACACAGTAAACCAAGAAAATATAGTGATCAAAATTAATAATGTTAAAATAATTTTAAAATAATAAACATTTAAAATTTTAAGGAGGAAATAATTATGATATTTTCAAATTGGTTTAAAAATAGGAAAATAGAAATACAAAAACAAGCAAAAATTAGAACTGCTAAAAAAGTAGCTATCGGTACTGTAGCAGGAAGTCTTAGTGGCTTATTAGGAGGATTACTTTTCTCACCAAAATCTGGTAAGGAAACTAGAGATGATATCGTTAAGTCATCAAAAGATATTACCAACAATATTAAAGATAAAACTACAGAACTTAAGGACACCATTGAAAATAAAGTTACCGATGTTAAAAGTAGTGTAACAGATTCTAAAACAAAACTCTCTGAATACTTAAATAAGAAAAAAGACTCAAAAGATATTGTTACTGATGACAAAAATTCATCTAAATAATATTGAAAAAAAGTATTTAAATAATAGATTATATGATTAAAAATATTAAAGCACCTTATTCTTATAGAAATATGGTGCTTTAATATTATCTAAAATGAGCTTTTACTCTTCAAATTGACCATCTCCTCATTAATTGAAATTGTTTGCCTATATTGTTCTGCAATCATAGTTTTATTAAATTCTGTAGATGGTTCTATTTCTTGAACTAATTTTTCAAGTTCATCTATGCTTACATTAAAAAATTCTTTCCTTGAATTTATTTTATTTACTCTTTGTTTATCTAATAGACTATGAAGTTTCTGTTCTAATCCAACTGCATTATCCGAAAAAATAAAGCTATGAACATCAAAATAAAATGGAACACTTGCATCCCCTAATTCATCAACTCTATCTTGTGGATTTAACCTTCTTGTCATCCCTACTTTAAAAACTTCATCACCAAATGAACCAATGTTGCTTATAATATACACATAGCCAGCTTTACCATTTTGTAACTTAGTTATGTCATCTTTCTTATGTTCTACCAATTCAAGTAGAGTTTGTAATTCTAATATTTTAGCTTGAAACTGTTTTAGTTTTTCTTCATCTTCTGTTAAGATTAACATTTCTTTAACTTTAGTAATCTCATTGATATACTTTTCTTCTTCTTTCTCAACTTGCTTTTTCTGTTGCTCCAATATTTTTCTTTCTTCATTTTCCTGCCTCATTTGTTCTCTTAATCGTGCCTGTTCTTCTTTTGCTCTTTCCTTATTTATGTAATACTCGTATTCAATTTCCATAGACTTTATAAACATATATTCGATTTCATTTACAAATTTAGTAATAGTATTTAAAATGCTCTTGTTTCCCTCACCAGCTATTACTAAATACTTATCGGTTGTCTTCTTAATGTCCTCAATAGATTTATCAATTTTATCATACTTCAAATTAGACAATATGTTCTGTTGTTCTGCTTTTAGAGCAATTACCATTAACTTATATATTGCTACATTCGCTTTTGTCGTGTATCTACCTTCATATCTAATAAATGTTTCTTTTATTAATTTTTCATTTATATTATATGCTTTCTTTAATTCTTTAAAATCCATACTATGAAGCCTCAATTCAATTGTAGGATTTAATTCTAAATAATCATTATATTCATTATCAGTTAATATTAGATTAGATACATTCTCATTAAAGATATCATATTCTTCATATTTCTTTACTAAATATTGAATTCTATCATATATTGAATTGATTTTAGATAACTT
Organism: uncultured Clostridium sp.; assembly: GCF_937920395.1. Lineage (GTDB taxonomy): Bacteria > Bacillota > Clostridia > Clostridiales > Clostridiaceae > Clostridium_AD. The sequence continues at coordinate 3,920 of NZ_CALEVF010000055.1, forward strand.
CTTATGTTCTTTAGATACCTTCTTACTAATTTTATCATATTCCCCTTTTATTTCTTCAATTTGTTGTACATATTGATTTTGCTTAGATATTTCTTCTTTAATTCTTGCTAATTCTTCTTTAGCATTTGATACAATTTCAGTCGCCTCTTTTTTTGCTTCTTGTCTAGCTTCATTTTTAATTTGTTCTTTTAATTCTTCTTTATTATTTATGTTATTATCTAATTCAAAAATCAGCTTTTGTTTATCTTTAATAGTTTTGTGTAAGCTAAACAACTCTTTTATTAATTTAATCATAATATCCCCCTACCTTAATCATTATGTTTAAAGCCATTCACTTTCTAATTATAAACATAATGGGTTTTATATCTATTAACAACTCTAAATCACTCTACTGACACAATTCAACAAACCTCCAGAAATATCCTTTAATATTTCTACAAAAAAGTAAATACTCCAATATATTACTCTCAGAGTATTCTAACTATTCTTTAATTTTATAAGCCAATCTAATTGCACTTACCCTATTTCCTCAGCATTCACCTTAATACCCTCAACGATCCCCATTATATTTCTCGCATCATCCATATTTTCTTTAAATAACTCTGTAATATTACCAATGCTTCTAAATGGATCTTCGATAAGAACTTTATTGTCATCTATAAAGCCATTAACTACTACGTAATCAACAATTAGTTTCACAAAATGTGACTGCTTTGCATTTAGATTTTCATTATTTAAAAGCTCTGCGAAAGCTTCATTAGCAGCCAATCTATCTAAACCTACTATTTTTCTAACTAATTTGTTAACTGGCATTTCTCCAAATTCTTTTTTATAGTCATCATGTGAGCCTAGCTGTGTCCACATTAGATCTTCCAATGAAGTTAAATTTTGTTTAGTTAGCCTTTTATTATTTCTAAGCTTAAAAATGGCAAGTTCATCCTTATGCTCATGAAGATAAAATTCAACTTTTTTTCTATAGTTTTTAAGATCATTAGCATTATAGAATGCCCCACTTTTATTTTCACTAACAATTAAATCTTCAAAGTGTGTAGTATAGATTTTTTGAATTTCTTTTTCCAGATACTTTAACAAGTCCCTTAAAGCCTCTCTAACAGAATCCAATTCAAAAATATCTGCACTTTCCCAAAACTCATCTGTCATAACCTTTTCTATTACATACTTTTGAGCTTGTACCTCTGGTATTGTTCCAAGTTTTGAAAGCTCCTGTGCAGTTGTAATTACAGCTTTAATAGGCTTTGTTGCATTTCCATCTTGAAGCTTTGCAAGCTGTATTGTATACATCGCTACATCAAATCTTTTTGCAAACTCATCATCATTTAATGGTGTAATTATGGAAGATAGATGTTCTTTAATTTCATTTACACTTAATGTTCCAAGTGATATCCACTCACTTGATTGTTTGTATTTATGAACAAACTTGAGCTCCATTCGTACTCTAAAATTATCCTCATTTAACAAATTTATACTTAACACATCATTTTCAACTAAAGTATCCCTAAAAATTTTATATTCACTATCTTGATACTTAAGGTCTTGAAGTTCTTTTATAATATTTAGCTTTAAATTAAATGTTTTTTCTGTAAGGCTTTGAGAAGTCGCACCATCAAACCCTTTTGGGTTTACTCTAAAGAAATCAAAGTTGTTACAGAAATCAAATGCTAAGAATTTTTCTTTATCCACTCCTACCTCTAAAAGATCAGGACAAAGTCTTGTACCTCGCCCTATCATCTGCCAGAACTTAGATTTAGATCTAACCTTCTTAAAGAAGACTAGGTTTAATATCTCTGGAATATCTATTCCTGTATCTAACATATCTACTGAAACCGCAATTTGTGGCATTTTTGTTTTATCTGAAAAATCTTCTATTAAGCTATCTACATATTTAATAGAGTAGTCAATCTCTTTGCAGAAATGGCCCCCTAACTCAGTGTAAAGTTTGTTAAACCTTTCAACAATAACCTTTGCATGTCTATTATTTTTTGCAAAAATTATAGTTTTACCAAGTTTTTCTCCGCCTTCAGTTTTTAGTCCTTCCTCCACTAACTTATTTAAAACTAAATCAATTGTATTATCATTAAATAACCATTCATTAATAGCCGTATTTGAAATATCTTCACCTATAGTGTCATCATCGTCAAATGTATCCTCATAAGCTGCCTTATCTTCATCAGATAACTTATCATATTTTATGCCATCTTTCATTAACATTGACTCATATTCCAAAGCCTCATAGCTTACAAGGTATTTATCCTCTACTGCCTTTTCTAACTCATAGGCATATGTTGGTACCCCACTTTCTAAATCAAATATGCTATATGTATTTTTATCAATATCATCTTTTGGAGTTGCAGTTAACCCTAGAAGATAAGCATCAAAATAATCAAATATAGCTTTGTATTTTTTATAAATACTTCTATGTGATTCATCAACTATTATTAAATCAAAATGTCCAGGAGTAAATAACCTATTTCCGTCCTTAGACTTTGTATCATCTATGGCATTCATCATAGTAGGATAGGTAGAAAATATCATTCTTGTTTCTTCTGGGTTGTCTTTATTGTCAAGAAGATTACATAAGGCTAGGTCTGGTAAAAGCTTTGAAAAGCTCTTTTTTGCTTGCTTAACTAAAGCCTTTCTATCCGTTAGAAACAAAACATTTTTAACCCAATTATGTCTTGTTAGAACATCAACTAGTGATATGGCAGCCCTTGTTTTTCCACTACCTGTTGCCATTACTAAAAGCATCTTTCTTTGCTTTTTATCTATTGCTTCACATACCGAAATTATTGATTCCTTTTGATAATATCTATTTTCTATACTGTCTTTCATTTCAATTTGTTTAAATGATTTTTTACTGATTCTCCTATCTATTAATAATTGTAGCTCTTCCTTTTTAAAGAAACCATATACTCTTCTTTCGGAGTAACCATTAAAATCATCCCATAAATATGTTTCAAAACCATTAGTGTAAAATATAATAGGTCTTTGATTAAACTGTTTTTCTACACAATCAGCATATAATTTTGCTTGCTGCTGTCCTACTTTTGGATCCACACTACTTCTTTTAGCCTCAACAACACCTACTGGCTTGCCATTATCTCCATATAATACATAATCTACATACCCAAAACCTGTATTGCTTGGCATGCCATCAACTTTAATTTCTTCGCCAATATCTTTGCCAAAATCCCACCCGGCAAGTTTAAGTTCAACATCAATATATCTTTTTCTTGTTTCCAGTTCACATATTTCATCTATATTGAAATCATAATTTTCAGTAATAGTATTAATCTTTCTCTTTTCTGTTAGCTCTTTTCTAAGTTTTCCATTTTGTTTTATTATTTCTTCAAGTTTCTTATCCCTTGAGCTTAACTTTTCATAAAGGTCTTTAAGCTCCTCTGGTCTTGTTCTTGTATCTTCACCTTGTAACAAAATATCCTCATCAAATTCACTTGCAGTGTAATTATCAGCATAACAATAATCAATCCACGAAACAAATTGATGAAGATTATGAAGTGCGAGAATTGCTTCTTCCCTTTTAATATTAGAATTTGTATGAATAGCTACATTTCCAAGGCTCACTATGTATTTTAGAAGCCTCAACATCTTTGCATCTACAAGCACAATAAAACTATTGTCATGAATTAAACTCGATAATTGATCCTGATACGGTAATTTCAAATCCTGATCAAAGCTATAAACCCATTTTACAGCTAACTCCAACGCCCTTCTTGTTAATATTGCACAAGTAGCCGAACTTATTAATATACTCTTCTCAGCTTCAATACACGCTGGTGTAAAACTTTTGAAAATCTCTTTATCACTTAAAAAATTAAAGTTCCCCAAACCATAATCCCCCATTTTACATATAAATTATTTAAGTATCTGCATTCACTACTTTTGTAATTTTAATTTGTGGAAACTTTTCTTTCCACTCTTCTAAATTATAAACTTTTATCTATAACTTCATCTAAAAGTTTAGAATCAGCCTCAATTATAGAATTATTTTTTAATTTACCAAAATACTCTTTGCTTTCAGACTTAATACCCTCGCTTGTTTTATATAAATTATGATATATAACCTTATCTTTACTACTTCTCTTTATCTCAAAATATTTAGAAAAATTATAGCTATGCGTTGCCACAAAAATCTGAATGCCTTCTCTTTGTAATGTTATAAGTATGTCTACAATAACTGGTATTAATTCCGGATTAATATTAGCTTCTGGCTCATCCCATATAAGTATTGTATCTTTATCAATCAATCCATTTCTTATTAACTTCCACAAAAGTCCAAACTTACGAAGCCCTTCGGCCTCTAATGAAAATTCTACTTTTATTCCATTGGTTTTTATTACATAAAAAGTATCATTTTCATATACTACTTCACCATCAATTATTATTGATATAGCCTTTAATAACTTATTATTTAATGCTGATATTTCTTTAGTTTCTGGAAGCTCAGCATTGGTAATACTATCTATATAAGTTTTATCAAATGGCATGTCATACTTATTATTTAGTGCTAAAAAACCCTTTGAATGTTATAACATCTCTTTTGCAGGGATGAATAAAGCCTTTTGTTCTTTATCTGGAAATCCTATTTCATAAGAACATTCATCATCACTACCCACATCAATTTTCTGTATAGACTTATTAGTTGAATTATTTACTAAATTAATATGCAATTCTCCCATTAAATATTGCTTATCTTTTATAATTCCATCATCCTGTGGTCTAACTACCAATACCAGTGGCTTTGTCTGCTTTGTAAAAAATTCTCCACTCTTTAAAGCGCCAACAAAATAATTACTTATATTATCAATGTTTCTATTACCTTCTTTAGATATTTCACAAGCTGCATATATACACTTTAATAAGTGTGTTTTTCCAGTACTGTTCTCACCTATAAATACATTAATACCATTCGAAAATTTCAAATGTTCTTCTTTAAATACAGTAAAGTTCTTAAGATATATTTCTTTTATACTCAATAGTCAGTACACCTCAGCTTTCCTTTTTATATTGCTTTTTATTTCTCTACTCGATACTTAACTCATATTATTAAGTTTCCATAAAGCTATTAAACGGTGTTGAAAGTTCAGTAGCTATATAAATAACAAACATAGCCCTTAATACCTCATCATCCATTTTTATAAATTTCACATTATAATTATTAAATAAATAGCTTCGAGCATCTTTCATTGTTAAAAAATCATTACTCTCTATTTTCATTATTTTCTTAGAAACTGTAGCTTGCATTTCTCCTAGCGATCTCTCATCAGTACCAATTTTCTGTGCTAGTGTTTTTGACCTACCCACATACATAGGGACTTCTTTATCATACATTAAATATACACCTTTAGCTGGCATGCTTTCATTAAGTATTTCTTTAATTTTGCCTTCAGTAAGAGTATCAATCCTATACTTTGGTGATTCTACTAACTTTCTAATTAATATTGGTAATTTCTCAACATGATTAAAAAATTCACCCATAAAATTCTCATCCCCTTTTTCAGTTAAATAGTTTTCCTTTAAAGGCATTTTGCATTAAGTTATTAAAGTTGTTTTCTAACTCGGCTAGGCTTTGTTGGAGTAGTTCCTTTTGTTTTTCTATATTTCCTACTGCTATAGCAAACCTATTCTGAAGTACCATTGGTGGTACTTTTATTTCTAATTCTCTACATTGTTTTAAACTAATATTTTGCTGTCTTATTCCTATCGCTAAACTTAAAATATAATTTGTTATTTCATCACTTTTTAAACAGTATAATAAATATATTGGATTTAAATTTTCTTTCACTCTAAATATAGCAATAGCTTGATTTACATTCCACTTATCAAATGTTTTCGGTACTATCCCTATTTTACATAAAGGTGGTCCCACAATATTCATCAATACATCATTATGATATACAATAGACCTTTTTAATGTTGATTCATTAGTGATTCTTGAAATAAATGAAGGCTTATACTCAAAATCAATACTTCCATCATCTTTTATGTTATATACTTTCAAGAAAGGTATTGCATCTTTAAACTCTGTTCTAAATATATTTTTTGGTGATGGTGTTGTTCCTTTTGTAATTGGATAACATAAGTTTTCTAAATTTTCTTTTTTTTGTTCACCTGAAAACATACCATAAAAAACACTTTTTATTAGTTCATCTAAAGCTTCTATTTGAGCTTTTCTTTTATCTATTAATTCTTGTGCTTTATCTAAAACTTCCGCTATTTTTTGTTGCACTTCCTTATTAGGTATTGAGACTTCAGTGCCTTGTATATATTCATTTATCCTTATGTTTATGATGCCTGTAGTCTTATTTTGATACCTTAATACTCTTCTCCTATTATATAGATCTTTAAGTAAATATAATGAGAACTTATAATTTATAATTTCTGTTGGTCTTAATATAGATGTAAAGTTATTACAAAAATATTTTTCATCAGTATTTTCCTCAAATACAACGACCCTTCCAACTGGTTGAGTAGGGCTGCCACCAGATTTTTCAATTATTATATCTCCATATCTTAAAATCTTATTTTTATATTTTTGAGTATCTATATTTCTAACCACAATATTACTTAAATTTAATCTTCCTAAATTAGTAAAGTTTGTAGTTCTAATAACTTTAACACCTTTTTCTCCTTCATTTAAGTCTACTCCCCATTCACCACTTATAGGTTTTTCAAATAAATCTGCCAAAGTATATTTCATATCATTATCCCTCTATCATTCTTTCTAAATTTTCTATCCCCATTACTATTTCTTCTTCTAATCCCTTAATTCTATCTAAAATAACGCAAGGAGCATCATAAACTACTTCCTCATACTCTATTTCCTTATACTTATTAATAGAAAGGTCATAACCATTATCTCTTATTTCTTCTACCGGTACAAAGAAAGATTGTTCTGTTCTTTTTCTATCCGTTTCTTTATCTAAATTATTGAACCTTTCTATAATATCATCTATATCATTATCCGCAGTAGGATTTCTCTTATCATCTAAACTATATCCATCAGCCTTCATGTCATAAAACCATACCTTATCTGTTCCACCACTGCCTGTTTTGGTAAATATCATGATATCTGTTGATACTCCTGCATATGGTTTAAACACTCCACTTGGCATTGATATAATTGCTTCTAATTTGTGGTTATCTACTATTTCTTGTCTTATGGATTTATGTCCTCCAGTTGAGCCAAATAGCACTCCGTCTGGAACTATTGAAGCCCCCCGTCCCCCTTTTTTTAATTCTCTTAAAAATAAGGCTAAGAATAGTAATTCAGTTTTCTTTGTTTTAGTTACCTTTAATAAATCAGCTGATACTGCTTCATAGTCTAGACTTCCTTTAAAAGGCGGATTTGCCAGTACCAATGTAAACTTATCCTTATCCGTATTCACTTCTGAAAGAGAATCCTTATACTCAATGTTAGGGTTATCAACTCCATGTAACATCATATTCATTGCACCTATTCTTAGCATGGTGCTATCCATATCAAAACCATAGAACATAGTGTTATTAAAATGATTTTTTAATCCTTTCACTAAAAATAAATCAGCATGATTATCCCTTAAATATTGTTGTGCAGATACTAAAAATCCTGCAGTACCTGCTGCTGGATCTAATATAATATCTTCTGGTGTTGGCTTCATAAGTTTTACCATCATATTAATGATGTGCCTTGGAGTTCTAAACTGTCCATTAGTACCTGCTGTAGCAACTTTTGAAAGTAGGTATTCATAAAGGTCTCCCTTTGTATCATTTCCTGTCATATCTATATTGCTTATTCCATCTACTATTTTAGAAAGCATTAATGGAGTTGGTATTTTAAAAATAGTATCCCCCATATACTTTGAATAAGCAGAATTCTCATCTCCATGAAGGTCCTTTATAAATGGAAACACCTCTTGTTGCATTACCCTATACATTTCAACAGCCTCAAAATCTTTAAATTTACTCCATCTTAAATCTTGTTTATCAATTGCAAACATTCCTTGAAAATCTATATTTAAAAACGCTGCTTCATTTTCACTTATTATTTCTTTATCATCTAAACCTTTAATAAATAAAAGGTATGTAAATTGTTCTATAACTTCTAATGGATTAGATATGCCACCTGTCCAAAATATTTCCCATATTTTATCTACTTTACTTCTCAATTCTCCTGTAATCATTAGTTTTCCTCCAAAAAAAATATAATTGCATCAATATACACTAATGCAATTATATTATAACGCTTATTTTTCTACTTTCCTATTATAATCTTATTTTTGTATTTCCTCGCACTTTATGTATACACAGTTACATTTTGTACAACTTTACTACCCAAGTATTTTCAACGTTATACCCTCATAAAAAAGTTAGCCCACTTCATCACTGAAGTGGGCTAACTTTTTTAAAATTATTTTTATAAAACTATCTTACTATTATAAAAAGTTTATTCTTTCATCTTTAATTGTATTTTAACACACTCATTGCAATTATTATCCTTTTGAACTTCATAAACATTACAACTATACATATACCCTTTATTAATTAACTCAGCAACACATCCATTGTAATATCTTGGTACATAACCAATATTTACATTGTTTTCATTGACAATTTTTATTGCATTCTTATCATATTCATTTTGGGGTTCTAACACTAATTGTAGACTTTCGCCAGCGTTTAAATCTAATGCTTTAGCACAATTTTCTCCATTGCATCCGATATAATGCCTAGGTCCAGCCAAATAAAAAATTCTTTTAACATCACCATTGTCATCATCTAATATGGGGTCAATAAACTCTAAATTATCAATGGGTAACCTAGCACCACTTCTTTTTAATAATTTATAGCCATCATATTCTTCCATACCATATTTATAAAGAATTTTATCAATACCATTTCTCTTTTTATCTGGCAACCTACTTGAAAATACTGGAAATAGTATGTCACTTTTATATGTTTTCTTAATATCATCAAAAGAAATTAACAATTTAAAGTCTCTTTCTATTGCTTCATTAACCTCAAAACCATAATTAAATTCAAATTGTCCGTTTCTTGATAATTGTCCAACAATATATTGTCTTCTTGTTTTAGGCTCTTTCCATACTAAATAAATATAATCTTTTCCATTCCTTGTAGACATACTTTTCCTCCTTTCTAAAATATATCATTAGCCGATTGCGCAATTCTGCAATCATTGAACCGCCTAACTTTTAAGCCGTTA
>NZ_CALEVF010000056.1 GCF_937920395.1 uncultured Clostridium sp.
CGTGTTCTAAAATATTAACATGGTATAAATGGGATGGTGCAAGTGGTTTAACTACAGTAGAAAGTGGAGAAGCAAATTAGTGATAGAGAATTGGATACAGTTAATTTAGATAAAGCATATATGAATGAATTATACTCTAAGTTGGAACTTTTAAAAAATATAAAAGATGGATTAAAGGTATGCATAGAAGAGGAAATAAAGTTAGCTGACTTTTGGGGAAGTAATGGAGACAAAAGGAAGTATATTATCACAATAGTTTGAATTAATTAGTGAAGTTAATATGATAAGTTATTCAATTATTTGTATATCAGTTCTAGATGTGTTTGTAAATATACAAAGAGCAATCTACACATTAAAGAGAATATGTAATCCAATATGAGAAGGCAACATTCCTTTTAATATAAATTAAAGGAGTACAGCCTTTTTAGCTTTTTTTATATGGTGAATTGTAAAAGTAACTTCCACCAAAAAAAATTACAATATAAAAATTTGCAATTATGCTTTAATGGTGTATAATAAGAGCATAATTGCAAAAGAGGTTAATAGTATGAATTATCGAGAACAACTAGAAAAATTAATAATTGAAAAAAAAGGCCTGATTATTACTAAAGAGGTTGAAGAGGCAGGTATCCCACGTCATTATCTAACGATTTTTACCAGGGAGAATAAGCTTGAGAGAGTCACACAGGGTGTATATCTTACTCTTGAGGCATTTGAGGATGAGATGTATACACTTCAAGTTAAAAGTAAGAGAATTGTTTTTTCACACGAGACTGCATTGTATTTACACGAATTGACAGACAGGGATCCACTTGAATGGTCAGTTACCATTCCAGCTGGATATAATGGGTCAAATTTAAGAGAAGCAGGAATTAAAGTCTATACCGTTAAAAAGGAACTCCATTTAATAGGTGTAACTGAGTTAAAGACTTTGTATGGAAGGCCTATTAAAGTGTATGACAAGGAAAGGACTATTTGTGATATTGTTCGTAACCGTAATAATATGGATGTTGCAATTTTAAATGAAGGTATTAAGAGATATTTATATAATAAGGATAAAAATATTCCTTTGTTGCTAAGATATTCTAAAAAATTAGGAGTTCAAAATACTATAAGAAGTTATATGGAGATTTTATTATGAGAAACTTAAGACAAATAAAAGACTTAATAAAAAATATGGGTAAAGAAAAGAATATCAATGCTCAAATCCTTTTGAGAAACTATATGTTGGAAAGACTGCTTGAGAGGATATCGCTATCTGAATTTAAAGATAAATTTATACTAAAAGGTGGCATGCTGGTAGCTGCAATAGTTGGTGTAGATATGAGATCAACAATTGATATGGATGCAACTATAAAATCTTATCCAGTTAGCATGGAATCTATTAAAAGCGCCTTTGATGCTATTTTGTCAGTATCAATAAATGATGGAGTAAAGATAGAACTTAAAAAAATAGAAAAGATACGTGATGAAGATGATTACAATGGATTTAGAGTATCACTAGAAGCACTAATGAATGATGCTAGAATTCCATTAAAGGTAGATATTACTACTGGTGATAAAATTACACCAAAGGAAGTTTGTTATACATTTGACTTATTGTTAGAAGATAGGAGTATTAATATTCTTGCATACAATATCGAAACAGTGATAGCAGAAAAACTTGAGACTATTATTGCAAGAGGCATTGCAAATACAAGAATGAGGGATTTTTATGATATTTTTATTCTATTAAAGTTGCAGGGTAACAATATTGATAAAATTTTATTGAGCAAAGCAGTTATTGGAACATCAGAAAAAAGAGGGTCGCTTAGTGTTTTATCTGATGGAGACGTAACTCTTAAAGAAGTTTTCTTAAGTGATATTTCGTATAATCATTGGATTAGGTATCAGAAAAAATATAGTTATGCTGATGATATTTCATGGAATGATGTTAAGGATTCGGTATTAGAGTTATGGAACTCGATAGATGTATAAGGCATAGGTATGGGCAAATTATGTTTGGTATTAAAAATAAATATATGTAACTGAAAAAGCTTATTTAATAGAGTAATCTATGAAGTAGGCTTTCTTTATTTTACTATTTACAATTAAATACAATACTTATATATGATATAATACAAATAAATTCCATTTTAATTTAAAGTGAAGGGATGTGTAAAAAATGGATAAAAGTAAACAAGTTGTTTGGAATATATTATCTGGAATTATGTTTTTGGTGTCATCGATTATGATTTATAAAGGATATGATAAACTTACAAACTATTACTCTAGTGATGCATTATCTTCTTTGAACGTAAATTCTTATGTTGGAGGAGATGCATATAATTATATTATTAATGGAGCTCGATCAACTTCTTTTTTCGTCTTAGCAACAATGTTTGCTATTCTTGGAGTTGGATTCATTATAATTGGATACTTGGATAAAATCAGCAATATAAGACAAAGCGAGGGAATCACTAATTTGTTAGATGGCTTAAACAGAAATAATGACGGATCTAGAAATCAAAATATATTAGATGAGACTTTACCACCACTGTAATGAATTAGGGGGAAATGATAATGGCTGAAAACAGATATACTAATATTAGGTATATAGATCTTAATTATTGGTTTAAAGAATGGCCAGTAGAAATAATTAATGGTTCTTTACTTTATGATGTTGCTTGCGATAATGTTGTTCTTCAGTTAAAAATATGTAATATATCAAATAAAAATATCTCATCAGCATATATTTTAGTTGAATGTTTTGATGATGCTGGTGACCAAATTAATGAAAATGATAATATCGTTAAGTATTCTTATCAAGACCTAGATGTTAAACCAAATAATACTTTTGGTGATAATGTTGCTATACCTCTTATAAATAAAAATGTAAGAAAGGTTAACATACAGGTTGAAAAGGTAGTTTATAAAAATGGAGATATTAAGAAAATAGATAAAGATGATAAGGTTAATAAAATACCTGAAAGAACAAAGATAGATGTTTTAGGGAATGTGTTAATTGGGGAACTAGATATAATTAAATTAGAAGAGAATCCTTACAGTATAGAGTTTATTCCAGAAGTTGTAGAAGAAGTAGGATGGATATGTAGCTGTGGAAGATTAAACAGTATTTCCGCTTTAACATGCTGCAGATGTGGACGAGATAAAGCAGATCTGTTTAAGATTATAAGGAAAGAGTATTTAGAAAAGTCCTATAATGATTATAAAATAGATCAAGAAAAAATGGAGTTAAAAGCAAAACAGGAAAAACAAAGAGAATATGAAGAAAAAGAAAAACAAATTAAGGTTAAAGAAGCTATAAAACAGGAGCAAAAAGTTAAAAAGATACGAATAGCTAAAATCACTTTGGCAGCAATAATATTGTTCTTTATTATGTTTGTATCCATTAAGTATATAAAACCAGCGGTAATAAAAAATAAGCAATATGGAAGTGCAATAAAATTATTAAACAGTGGTCAATATGATGAAGCATTACCAGCATTTGAAAAGCTAAAACATTATAAGAATTCTGATGAAGAAATTAAAGAAACACATTATAGATATGCAGCAAAGTTATTGAAAGCTAATGAATTTGAGAAAGCATTATTGCAGCTACAGCAAATATCTTCATATAAAGATAGTAAAGTACTAATAGAGAAGGCAAGCTATCAAATTGGCATTAAATTAATGAATGTTAAGGATTACTTAGCTAGTATAGCAAAATTTACAAAAGTAACAAAAACAAATTTTGAACTTTATACTAGTGCACAAAAGAATATTGATTTATGTAAAAAACAGTTTATAAAATTAAATGTAACATTAGCTAATAAGGCTATAAGTAGTAAGAACTATGAGGATGCTAATAAGTATAAATGAACTTATAAAAATGGATAGTAACAGTGTTGATGCTTGGGAATTGAAAGACATAATTGCTAACAATATTGCAGGTGATAAAGTAACCGCAGATGCAGCAATAAAGGCGAATGAAGTTCAATATGCAAGCTATTTTAACAAGGCCTTTGATTATACAATTGTCTATCCTACTATTTTTGATAGATTAGCAGATCAACAAACAGGGGCTGCTGGAGTTACGAATGGAGTTATTTTAACAACAAAAGATAAAAAGGCACAGCTACAAATAGCCGCATTTAATAATGATCTTTATCCAGATAAGAGTTCATTTAAAGATACTGAGTCTGAAACAATGGGAGATACTATTTCCTATACTAAGTTAATTTGGGGTAAAGGTTCCATTGTTATGTATACTTTGGTTTACCCTAAAAGATAGTGTTAACTAACTTATGAAAAAATAATAATTGGGAAAATTAGGATATA
>NZ_CALEVF010000057.1 GCF_937920395.1 uncultured Clostridium sp.
ATATGTATGTCCTGCTGGGGCAAGATGGCACAAATTAGGTGTTTTATCACTAATAGCATTAGCCATATCAACATTTAATTCAATTCCTACCTCATGTGCAATTGCTGGCAGATGAAGCATACTGTTTGTACTACATCCAAGAGCCATATCCATAGTTAGAGCATTCTCAAACGCTCCCTTGGTCATAATATCTCTAGGTCTTATATTTTTACCCAGTAGCTCCATAATTTTCATACCAGCGTGTTTTGCAAGCCTAATTCTCTCAGAATAAACTGCTGGGATAGTTCCATTTCCACCAAGTCCCATACCAAGAACTTCGGTTAAACAATTCATGCTATTCGCAGTATACATACCAGAACAAGAACCACAGGTTGGACAACACTTATTCTCAAATTCTTCTAACTTTTCCTCTGTAATTTTGCCAACATTAAACTCGGAAACTGCCTCAGCTATACTTGAAAAACTTGTTTTACACCCATCAATTTTACCCGCAAGCATAGGTCCACCACTTACAAAAATAGTTGGTATATTAACTCTTGCAGCTGCCATTAAAAGTCCTGGCACATTTTTATCACAATTTGGCACCATAACTAGTGCATCAAAAGCATGTGCCATAGCCATTGCCTCCGTTGAATCAGCAATTAAATCTCTTGTAGCTAGTGAATACTTCATCCCCTGATGACCCATTGCAATTCCATCACATACCGCAATTGCGGGAAAAACTATTGGAGTACCACCTTTCATTACTACACCAATTTTCACAGCCTCTACAATTTTATCTAAATTCATATGGCCTGGTACAATATCATTTTTTGAACTGACGATGCCTATAAGAGGCCTTTCCATTTCTTCTTTTGTAAAGCCTAAAGCATTAAATAGTGCACGTTGAGGTGCTCTGCTTGTTCCTTTTGTTACTACATCACTTCTCATAACATTACCACCTTTTTAAATTATAGTCCCTATTTATATGTTTTTATTGTATGTTGTGTTATGTCTGTTGTCAACGATATACTATACTTTTATAAAAAAATAAATACCAACTCTTATGCAATAAAGAGTTGGTATTTATTTTCATTATGTGTTTCAAAACAACCCATAGTTCGTAAAAAATGAAGTTCTATTCTATGTTTACGTTTTTTGCATCTCTAGCCTCAAAAAATTTAATAATCTTAAGATGATCCCTTAGTGTATCCATATTAATAAACTTCTTCTACTTGATATCCAATTTAGGCAAGGCATTTCTTAGTGATTGCATATCTGTAACGTCAATTTTATTCATACTAATATTTAGCTCAGTTAAATTAATCAATCTTTTTAAAGATTCTATATTAGTAATTTGATTATTACTTAAATTTAATGAAGTTAAATTAGTCAAATTTTCAATACCTGAAATGTTTGTGATATGTTTGTCTTCAGCTTCTTGCAAACTTGTTAACTTATCAACATCAGACTTTAAGATGTCTCCAGTCGGTTTCTGTATAGCATTTCTAATTAACTTTTCTAAGTTCCCATCCGGAAAAGTAATAACCTTATTATCTTCAACCTGGTTTTTAACAGTTGTTATATTTTGTTTAGAAGTAATAGCTATATCCACACCACTAGGCATTTCCAGTTCTTTATAATTTGTGCTTTCAGGAGAATACTCTTTTATTTGATTAGTATCTAGATACAAATCAGTCAGGTTATTCAATCCTTTTAAAGGTTCAATGCTTGCCATTTTATTTGCGGCTAAATTCAGATTAACTAACTTAGTTAGTCCTTTTAGAGGATCTATATCACTCATCTGATTAGTTGCTAAATTCAAACTAGTCAATTTATCAAGTCTCTTTAAAGGTTCTATATTGCTCGTCTGATTCACAGCTAAGTTCAAATCGACTAAGCTAGTTAACCCCTTTAAAGGTTCTATGTTACGCATTTGGTTATCAGCTAAATTCAAATTAGTCAAATGAGTTAATCTTTTTAAAGGTTCTATATTAATCATTTGGTTTGCTGCTAAGCTTAAATTAATTAATTTAGTAAGTCCCTTTAAAGGTTCTATATTACTCATCTGATTAGTATCCAGATTCAGATGAGTCAATTTATTAAGCCCACTCAACGGTTCTATGTTATTAATTTTATTAGAGGCCAAATTCAAATCAGTTAAACTTGTTAATCCCTTCAAAGGTTTTAAATTACTAATTTGGTTATTACTTAAATTTAGAAATACTAAATTAGTGAGATTTTCTATTCCTGAAAGATTCTTAATATGTTTACCTTTAGTATTTTGCAGATTTGTTATCTTATCAACATCATCCCTTAAAATATCTCCAGTAGGGCATTGTATATAATCTCTTATCGTTTTTTCCAAATTTTTATCTGGGAATGTAATAACCGTACTCTCAGTTACCTGTGCACTTATTAATGTTCGTTTAAAGGTATTATTTAAGGATGAATTTTCTAAAAATTTATAACCAACCGAACTAAAAACAAGTAATAAAAGCAAAAAAATACTTACCCATTTAAATTTAATATAATTCACTCCTATCATTTTTTATATTTATAAATATAACTTTAAATTACAAATAAACATCTGAAAGTTCCACGTGAATATTTTCATTTTCACTTTTCCCATTGCTGCTATATAGCATATTCTCATGCATTACTTTCCCAGCTGGTAGTTCAACTATAAATTTGCTTCCTTTTCCAAATTCACTTTCAGCATATATAATTCCCCCATGCAATTCTACAATTGACTTAACTAAACTTAACCCAATGCCTGTACCTTCGGAATTTCTTGATAATGATTTATCTACTTGTTTAAATCTATCAAAAATCATACTCAAGTTTTTTTCTTCAATTCCAATCCCGTTGTCTTTTACTGAAATCCTAAAAAATTTATCATTATCCTTAAACTCTACAAGTATTTCATCACCTTCATTGGAAAATTTTATAGCATTTGATATAAGATTTAATAATATTCTTTGTATCATCTCAGGATCACATGCAACAATTTTTTCCTCCGTATCTGTATCAAAAGTAATGTGTATACCTTTAATATCAGTGATATTAGTTACTGACATAACTATTTCTTCCACAACCTCAACAATATTCTTGTTTGATAAATTTAGTTGAAAGAAACCTGCTTGAATCTTTGATGAATCGACTATATTATTTATAAGTTTTGATAACCTATATGAATTTAATTTCATCGATTCAAGATATTTAATAATCGTTTCACGTCGATCATCTAATGACCCATTATCACAATACATTTGAAATAACTGTATTGCTGAAAAAATTACATTTAGTGGTGTTTTAAGTTCATGCGAAATATTTGCAATAAACTCTTCGTGTGAAATAAGTAATTTATTTAATTCTTTGTTCACTTGATTTTTTTTCTTAACTTCCTCATACATAAAATTTGAAATATACTTAATAAATATAATATTACCAACAATAAGTACAAACCCCAAAACTGTAAGTAAACATCTCTGAATTATCTGAGTATTGGCAACTTTATTCCGTGAACTATTTACCTCTAAATCAATTTGATTTACTAGTATATTATCAGTTACTTTAAAATTATCAACTAATTTTTTACCTTGATTTAAATTAATCTTTGCCTGTACTACTTTTCCATCATTTACTAATTTTATTTGTTGATTATAAAAATTTTGAATTAACTTCATCTGTTGGCTAAGTTTATTGGTAGTACCAATTCCAAGTGGAGTATCCTTCAAGTTATCTAAGGATTTATAATACCCTTGTACTTGTTTATTTCCTAGATAATATGGTTCTAAAAATTCTTTATTTTCTGAAATCATATAAGCCCGAATACCTGATTCTTGATTAACTAGTGAAGTTAGAATTTCCGTTGAAAATATTTTTGCCGGAATTATTTTTTTAATAATAAAATCAGATTCACTGCACACTTTATTCATACTATAAATACTAAATAATATTATAATTAATGATAAACAAGCAATTGAAAAATACCCTAATACCGTAGTTCGTCTACTTATATTCCTACCCATAATAATTATCCTCGTTTCAAAAATAGCTTTTGTTACTATACCTTATATTTTTAAATATTTCAGTAACACTTTACCACATTTTATTACAAATTACTACATATTATTTCATTCTAAAACGACATTATTATTTTGTTTTTTGTAGTCATAAAAGTTATCCTATTCTTAACATAATTTTATATATATCATATGTTTACGAATTGCTTTCCAAAACGGTTTTTGATTTTTTTGTCATTAAACATCCATAAACTAAAATACTAATAGCAAAAAACCATGGAATTATTGTAAGCAATGCAGGTGCAACCCCTATATACCTTATTGTTAGATTATCTTCAAGTATCATTTTAAGAGAAGTATGAGCTAATATTCCTCCCCCAAAATATATAACAATAGGATGTTTTCTCATTAAATTTGCAACAAACTGACTTCCGAAAAAAATTATTGGTACATTTATCAGAATACCAAGTATAATTAACATTACACTTCCGTTTGCTGCACTTGCTATTGCAATTACATTATCAAGACTCATACTAATGTCTGCAATAATAATTATAGCCACAGCCTCCCAAAATCTTTCTGCTTTTTTTACACTGCAACTCTCCTCTTGAGATTCAGGTTTAATAAAATCCCATGTGATTTTCACTAAAAATAAACCACCCACTAATTTAATTGGTAACCATTGTATATTCATTATTAGAGTTATAATACAAGCAAATAATATTCTTAATCCTATAGCTCCTGTTATTCCAATCAAACTCGCCTTTTTAGCATATTTAACTGGTAATCTTTTTGTTACCAAAGCAATCACACCAATATTATCACCAGATAATGTTAAATCAAGTATGGTAATCTTAAGTATACCTATAATTAAAAGCACTAACCTCTCCATTTGAATCCTCTTCTCTCATTTTTTCATTAAAATTTATTTATTATATAATCCTTAATAAAAATTTTCTTCTATTAATGTTTTATATACACATAAATCTATTGTTCCTTTTAATATTCCCATTTAATAAATATTCATATCATTTATTTACAAAAGACCTCATAGAAACTCTATGAAGCACTTAATTTTGGTTAAGAAGTATATTAATACAAGATATATTTTGACTGTTTTTTATTAGAAAAAGGCTAATCCAAAATTTGGGTTAACCTTTTTTTATAAACTATATAACTTTATTTCAATACATTAATTCTATTTTAATACCTTAAGCATGGTCTCCAGTATACCAATACCTTCTTCCTTGTATACTACTGATAACATGTACAACTTTCTAACAGCTTCTTGTGCCTTCTGAATACTCTCTTTACTTTTAGTGTTGACGTAATACCAATGATCACCATCGCTGCTTCTTAACTCTTTCATATCCTTACTAGGATGTTCATTTAAGTTCCAGTAACTTTTTACTGGTTTCTTTACTACATCTTCAAGATGTTTTCTACCTATTAATGGCATTATAATTCCCCCTCGTATAATGTAGTTGTAAGCATTGATAATAATTCAGTCATACTAACCA
>NZ_CALEVF010000058.1 GCF_937920395.1 uncultured Clostridium sp.
AAAGGGGTTTTCAGGTAGCTTTAAAAAAATTCCTAATATGCTTAGTGGCTTAGATGAAATAAAACTTGCAGAGCCACATGAAGTTGAACCTTTATTATTAGGTCTTATTGAGAGTTATAATACTAAAAAGACTACAAGCATTAATTTACATGAATTATCTTACTTTCATAGTAATTTTGAAAAAATACATCCATTTCAAGATGGTAATGGCAGAATAGGTAGGTTTCTTTTACTTAAACAATGTTTAGAAAATAATATAGATTTAATAGCTATTGATGAAAAATACAATAAAGAATATAGGGATGCTCTATATGAATCTCAATTAAATCAAAATTATGATAACCTTATTAAGATTTTTAAAAAGTGTCAAAATTATATAAAATCTAAAGAAGATATTATCATTTCAAGCAATGAGGCATTAAAAAATTTAAAAAAATAATATTAAAATACCCACCTGAGCTCAGATGGGTATTTATTTTGGTTCAATATAACATTTTATTATGTTGAATGCCTTTTGTCTTATTAAATATAAGATTTTTGTTTATATAATACGAAATTATAATATTTATTCAGAACGCAAATCAAATTACAGACATGGGTATCAATTATTCAAAGAATTTATTATATATTACTATAATAATACCCCTAATTTTATTATAATTAATAATGAAAGGAGGGGTATTATGACACATTTGGAAGAAATAGTGCGTGAAATAGAGAAAATTAGAGTTCTCATTTATCAGTTAATAAATGAAAATGAGGCACTAACTGACCAAAAATTAGTAGTACTTAGCCAAAAGCTAGACGAGCTAATAAATGAATATGATAAATTATTAAATTAAAGTTAATAATTTACCGTATAAAATCAATTAAGGAGCCTAAGGGCTCCTTTCCATGCTCAAAAATAAAGGGGATTAATAGCATTGGGCACCAGGTTTAAAGAAAAATCCAAAAAATTTAGGAAGTGTTACTTTTTAATTTTTTTTAGATTTAACAGATTTACATTGGCTGAGTAAGCATTCTATTTTGAGCACCATTATCTGATTTATAATATGTTAGGCTTGTATGCATTTTTTAAATTTGTAAATATATATTAAATTATAAAGGAATATGTAAAGTTTTGTAGAATATATAATATTAAAATAATTTTAAAATAAGGGGGTACTAATATTGAAAAAACTAATTTGTATGAGTATTACTATGATAGGATGTCTAGCATTATTTTTGGGAAATATAGCGATTATGCCAGCATCACTTCTTAATGCACATGAACCTAATTGCCCTGATGAATTCTTAAGGTAAAAATGTTGACTCTTTTGTAAGGAACTTTTAATTTTTACTACAAAAATAATGCAAAAGAGTCAATAAGTTATTAAGGAGAAGATAAAAATGACTAGAGAAATAATACTTGATATTTTTGAGGCATTAATATTATTGGGAGTTTTTAGTTTCTTAACGAACCAAAAAAAGTATATTATTGAGAATAAAATCAAAACCGGATTGTTTTGTATAATATACGTTGTTACAACTTATTTGAGTACAATTTATTTTAATAATAATTTATACCATACGCTATTTACAATAGTAATTTCTATATTGTTACTAATATTTATTACAAAAACAAATCTGTATTCTTCTATTATCATATTTTCGTTATTTTTCACAATAATATTTGTTACAGAAACTTTAACTCAATTTATTGAAATGTTTATACTTAAGGTTGGATTAACTCAAATTTTGACGATTTCTAAGTACGAACTTATTTTTATAGTTGGGAGTAAATCGCTACAGATACTTGTTTTAATTATACTCTTAAAATATAATGTGTTTTCAAATAAGATTAAACTATTCAATAGAGAAAAATCTCTTTTTTCTGAGTTTTTAATAGAACTAGGCATCTTTAGTCTATTTCTATTTATTTTATTATTCAGTGTTTTAGATATTGAGAATAACAAAACATATGATACATTAATTTTCAGTGCATTTTTTATCTTTTCATTAATCGCATTTATACATTTGAAAGAAAATGAGAAGTTAATAAATATAAACAATAAATATAAAGTTCAAGAATACCAAATTTCTAATATGGAGGAAATACTTAATATTATTAGACAAGAAAAACATGATTATGCTAATCATATAAATGTTATACAAGCCTTGTGTTGTTTAAACAAGCCAAATACTGTTGAGCGAATAAAAGAATATGTATCAAAACTTTCAGACATAATTCACTTATCATTTAGCTATTTAGATACTGGAAATGATTATTTAGATGGTTTGTTATCAATAAAAAATAACTATGCAACTCAAAATGGAATTGATTTCAAGGTACTTATTGATGAATCTTTTAGTTTGCTAAGGATTAGGGAGGATGAGTTAATAAGTATCATTAGCAATATTATAGATAATGCGTTTGAGGCATTAAGGTTAAAATCATTAGATGAAAATAAGGAAATATCTATTACTACTTTCTTAGATGATAAGAAGTTTTGTATTCAAATAGCAGATAATGGAGACGGTATTCCTGAAGAAATAATAAACAAAATTTTTGAAAAGGGGTATTCAACAAAAACTAAGGAAAAGGGTGATCATGGGTATGGATTATATATTACTAGACAACTAGTCGAGCATAATAATGGAATCATATCTGTAGAAAGGACTACATTAAAAACTAAATTTTTAATTGAATTTTTAATGTAGAAGAAGGATAAATAAATGAATAAATTAGTAAGTTGTTTAGTGAAAAAGATTTCTGAAACAAATTCTCAATTTACGGAACTAGAGCTAAAAAAAATGGAATATGGATTGGTCTGTTTATTTGATGAAGTAACTAAGATTATTCCATATTATATTATATTCTATTTATTTTCACTTCAACAATACTATATAGTTATTTTTGCGTTTTTTTGTCCAATAAGATTATTTTCAGGTGGTTTTCATGCAAAAACATATTGCGGATGTTTTTTTATTAGTTTTGTAACTTTCTGTGTAATGATTATTATCGGTAAATATATAACAATAAATAGTCTTACTTCAACATTAGTGTTAATTATTTCTGTTTTGCTTGTATATATTTTTTCTCCTGTTGATAATGTTAATAAAAGAATAAAAGGTAAAGATAGAAGAAACAAACTCAAATGTTTATCTGTTGTTACGACTTCTTTACTGAGTGGAACGTGTTATATTATACCGGATAAATTCTTTACTACAGCAGTTCTAGCTATTTTTATAGCTGTAATGATGATGATGATGGGGTACATAAACAATAATAACGATAAATATTGCTCAAGTGACAATTAATTAGTCACTTGATTAGATGGTATTAATTCATGATCTTTTTCTCATTATACAAAGAGATAAGCACAGACTGAAAAGACATGCAGAATTTATAAATATTAGGGTATCCCCCTGAGATGTAAAGGAGATTACAAATATGCAAGAGTCAAAAACAAAAGTAATCATTGCTGATGACAACAAAGAATTTTCTAATATTCTTTACGATTATCTATCAGATCAAAAGGATATAGTTGTCACTGGAATTGCAAATAATGGAGTAGAAGTACTAAAGTTGATTGAGGAAAAAAAACCTGATTTAGTAATACTTGATATGATTATGCCTGTTCTCGACGGTTTGGGGGTTCTAGAAAGGTTAAATACAATAAATCTAGATCCAATGCCTCATATAATAGTTTCATCAGCAATTGGTCATGATAAAATAACAAAAAAAGCCCTAGCATTAGGAGCAGACTATTACGTCCTAAAACCTTTTAACATGGATATATTAGTTGAGAGAATAAGAGACATTATAAATAACTCTACATGTAATATAAATATAAAAGAAACACTAACTTATCATGATAAGCCTGAAGTTAATATAAATAAGAGTCAACCAATTGATATGATCATTCAAATAACTAATATTATGCATGAAATTGGGATACCTCCTAATTTAAAAGGTTATATGTATTTAAGGGAAGCAATAAACATGTTAGTGAATGATATTGGACTTTTATCATCAATTACAAAAAAATTATACCCATTGCTAGGTGAAAAATTTAAT
>NZ_CALEVF010000059.1 GCF_937920395.1 uncultured Clostridium sp.
AAAATTAATTAGATTTTTTTATGGAAAGTTCTGCTTATAACTTCAAGTTGTTGTTCTTTAGATAATCTGTTGAAATGAACAGCATATCCTGAAACTCTTATTGTTAGTGTTGGGTATTTATCTGGATTTTCCATAGCGTCTATTAAAACTTCTCTATTTAATACATTTACATTTAGGTGATGTGCAGCTTGTGCAAAATAACCATCTAAAAGGAAAACTAGATTATTTATTCTTGTATGTTCATCTATTCCAAGTGCTGCTGGTACTATTGAAAAAGTATTTGAAACTCCATCTTGGCAATAGGTTCTATAAGGAATCTTAGCAACTGAATTTAATGATGCAAGTGCTCCATTTTCATCGTTGCCTTGTGTTGGATTTGCTCCGGGAGCAAGTGGCACACCTTGTTTTCTTCCATCAGGAGTTGTACCTGTCTTTTTACCATAAACTACATTTGATGTAATGGTAAGTGCTGACAAAGTATGTTCTGCGCCTTTATATGCAGGATGTTTCTTAAGATCATCGCTGAATTCGCGTATAAGCTCAACAGCTAAATCATCAACTCTATCATCATCATTACCGTATTTAGGGAAATCTCCTTCAGTTTTAAAATCGATTGTTATGCCATCAGTATTTCTTATTGGAGATACCTTAGCAAACTTTATAGCACTTAATGAATCGGCTGCAATTGAAAGTCCTGCTACTCCAAATGCCATGAAGTATTTAAGATTAGTATCATGAAGAGCAAGTTGTCCAGCTTCATAAGCATATTTGTCATGCATATAATGTATTGTGTTCATTGTGTCTACGTACATGTTAGCAACATAGTCTAAAACTTTTGAATACATTTTTCTAACTACATTGTAATCTAGAACTTCATCGGTTATTTTTTCAATTCCAGGTACTACAAGTTTACCTTTTAATTCATCAACTCCACCATTAAGTGATAATAATAATGATTTAGCAAGATTAGCTCTTGCTCCAAAGAACTGCATTCTCTTTCCTATTTCCATAGCAGAAACGCAGCAAGCAATACCGTAATCATCTCCGTAAATAGGTCTCATTATATCGTCATTTTCATACTGAAGTGCATCAGTTTCAATAGACATTTTAGCACAATATTTCTTGAAAGTTTCTGGTAATTTTTCTGACCAAAGTACTGTCATATTAGGTTCTGGTGCTGATCCTAAATTTGTTAATGTATGAAGAAATCTAAAAGAATTCTTTGTTACCATTGGAGTACCATTAAGTGCAACACCACCAATAGATTCTGTTACCCAATTAGGGTCTCCACCAAATAAATCATTATACTCAGGGGTTCTTAGATGTCTTGCCATTCTAAGCTTAATTACAAATTGATCAATAATCTCTTGAGCTTCATCTTCAGTTATTAATCCAGCTTTTAAGTCTCTTTCAAAATAAATATCTAAGAAGGTAGTAGTTCTTCCTAGGGACATTGCAGCACCATTATTTTCTTTTATTCCTGCAAGATACCCAAGGTAAACTGCTTGAACTGCATCTTTTGCTGTAGTAGATGGCATCGATAGGTCAACACCATATTTTTGAGCCATACTTTTTATTTGACCAAGTGCTTTTATTTGCATGCTTACTTCTTCTCTATGTCTTATTAAATCATCTGACGCATGTCCTGTAAGTTCTTTTAAATCTTTTTTCTTTTGCTGCACTAACAAATCTAAGCCGTAAAGAGCTATTCTTCTATAATCTCCAATTACTCGTCCTCGTCCATATGCATCTGGAAGTCCAGTTAATAACCCTACATTCCTTGCAACTTTTGTAGCATCAGTATAGGCATCAAAAACTCCTTCGTTATGAGTTTTTCTGTATTTGGGGAAAAATTCTTTTATGTCTTTGTTTAATTCATAACCATATTCTTTAAGTGATTGTTCTACCATTCTAAAGCCACCAAATGGGTTGACTATTCTTTTGAGTGGCGCATCTGTTTGAAGTCCAACAATTACTTCATTTTCTTTATCAATATATCCAGGTTTAAAGTTATCTATTCCTGAAATTTCATTAGTTTCTACATCTATAATACCTTTTTTAATTTCTTCTAATATAAGGGAATTGGCTTTGTCCCAAACTTTATTGGTCTTATCAGTTTTTCCTACTAGAAAACTATCATCACCTTCGTATAAGGTGTAGTTTTTTTGAATAAAGTCTTTAACATCTATTTTGTTTTTCCATGAATCGCCTTTGAAACCATTCCATTGTTTAGTCATTGTTATTCCTCCCTATAATATATTGCTTTTAAATGTTGTCACAAGTGATCAGTTTATTATAAAATCAAATGATCACTTAAATAATAATCAATATTGTTTAATAATGAGTTCTGCATAATCGTATTATACAATACTTTGTTATGTTTGTTAATAGTTAGTTACAAAATTAATTGGAAAACTAATTTTTTTATGAATAAAGTAAATTGATATTGTTAATAAACATATTGTAATATTAAAAGTGATACAGTTCAAGTAGTTTTTAAATGTTTTAATATTGTGAATAGTAAAATAATTATTTAAAGCTTGATATAAAAGGGATTAGGTAATTTTTAAAATAAATAAAAAAAAGTAACAGGAATGATTTAAAGTGAAACAACTGTAAATTATTCTTTAATATAAGAAAAAACATTCTTTTATTAAAAAAAATATTAATGTATACAAAGTAAAATGTTAAAGCAATTTTGTGGTTAGTTTATATTAAAATACACAATATGGATATATTGAAAATGTAAATGTTTACTTAAAGAAGCATAGTGTATCATTAAATAAAAGAATATTATTTTCATATATAATGAGGTATAATAAATAATGATAGTTATCAATTAGAAAGTACTTACGCAGAGAGTTTGAGTGATAACAGCGTATTAATTATAATGGAGGTAAATAATATGAAGAAGCCTAGTATGTTTAGTAAGGATTATGATAGAAGAATAAAAAAACGAAAAAAGGTAATATTATCACTAATTATTATACCTATAATAGGGTTGGTCATATTTTTAAGTATAGGATTTAAAGGCTTAGAGAACAAAGGTACAGGCAGTAACTTCTCAAATGGAGCAAAAAATGATGAAGTTCAGAAAAAATTAGAAGATAATTCGCAGAAACAGATAAATGTTGATAAGGATAAGGCTACGAAAGCAGCAATTGCAGCAAAAGCAAAAGCAAAAGCAAACAAATCATCTTTTATTGCTACAATGCCTGATGGACAAAAGGTCACTGTTGAATATAATGGAGAATCAACAACGAAGACTATAAAAGGAGTAGCAAACACTAAGGGTGTATTATTTGATATAAGCCCAAGTAAAAAATCAATTGTTATACAGAGTACAAAAAATCAAAATATAATATACACTGACATAAATAAAATTAGTAAAGACATAACAAAAAAAATCTATACATCTACTAATAATCAAAAATATTCAAAAGAGCAACAACTTAAAAATAATCCGAATTACATATGGTCAATTACACCAAAGTTCATTGATGAAGATAATATTGCGTATGTTAGTGAGTTGCCTTGGATGAATGAGAAAAAAGTACAATATGTATGGAAGCTAAATTTAAAAGATAATGTTCATATGCAGGTACAACCAGCATCGGGCACGAAGATTACTTTTGGAAATGTAACGGCTAAGGGGCTAGAGGCAAATATAGATGGAAATATAGTATATGTAACTGCCTTAGGTGGAGTAACAAAATAGCGGAAAGAGGCTAAATATGGATATAGGATTATCTTCAGCATGTTTTTATCCTAAATTGCATACAGAACATAGTATACAAACGATGAAAGAGTTAGGATTTAATTTTGGTGAAATATTTTTAAATACTCAGAGCGAATATGAAGAAGAATTTATAAAAGTTCTACTTGAAAAAAAAGAGCAATACAAATTTAAGGTAAATTCAGTTCATGCATTTTCATCTTCGTTTGAACCATATATTTTTGATGAATATGACAGAAGACGAAAAGACATGTTAAAACAATTTAAACAAGTTTGCATGGCAGCAAAAATCTTAGGTGCAAGTTGTTATACTTTTCATGGTATGAGGTATACTGATTTAAATGGGCTTAATATCGAATTTATTGTTGATATATATAATGAACTTTCATATATAGCACTCGAGGCAGGAATTAAATTGGCACAAGAGAATGTCTCGTGGTGTATGTCAGCGAATTTGGAATTTCTAACTCTTTTGTCGCAAAAATGTAAATATCCTATATATTTTACTTTGGATTTGAAACAAGCATGTAAAGCTAATATTCCTATAGAAAAGTATATTAAAGTTATGGGGAGTCACATAGTGAATCTTCATATTAATGATAGCGATGACAATTCACCTTGCCTTTTGCCGGGGAAAGGAAATTTAGACTATGAGAATATTGCGAGAAATCTTAAGAATGTTAACTACAAGGGAAAAGGAATTATAGAGGTTTATAATAACAACTTTTCAAGCTGCGTTGAACTTACAAAGATTAAGGCTTTTGTTTCGGAAAAGTTTAGCAATATTCTAGCTTCGCAAGAAATGAGTTAATATCAAATATTTTCTAGTATATTAACTCAATTATTTTAATATAATTATCTTGTAAATTATTTAAAATTTGGTTATAATCATAATATTAGACTATTTGAACAAATATGCTTAATAATATTTGTAAATACAATAAAACTTATGTTATAATATTTAAGGAAATAAGCATTTGTGAGCGATTAGGAGGAGTAATATAATGAACATTAAAATGGAAAAATTAGACAAAAATATTATTAAATTAGAAATAACGGTAGAAGCAGAAAGATTTGGTAAATCTTTAAAGAAATCTAGTGTGAAAAATTCAAAAACTATTAACATTCCTGGATTCAGAAAAGGTAAAGCTCCAATGAATATAATAAAGAAAATGTATGGTGAAGGTGTTTTCTTTGAAGATGCTATAAACTACTGCTGTGATGATACTTATCCAGAGGCTTTAAAGGAATATGACATAAATCCATTAGATTATCCCAAAATTGATATTATTCAAATAGGGGAAGGAAAAGAGTTTATATATACAGCATCAGTAGAAGTAGCTCCTGAAGTTAAACTTGGAGAATATAAAGGACTAGAGGCTAAAAAAGTTGAATATAATGTATCAGATGATGAAGTTGAAAATCAACTAAAAGGCATGCAAGAAAAAAATGCTAGAATAGAAGATAAACTAGAAGGTACCGTTGCAATGGGCGATATAGCAATTATTGATTTTAAAGGATTTATTGAAGAAGCAGCTTTTGAAGGTGGAGAAGGAAAAGACTTTGAACTAGAAATTGGTTCAGGATCATTTATCGATACTTTTGAAGAACAATTAATTGGTTTAAAACTTGGAGATGCTAAAGAAGTTAAAGTTAATTTCCCAGAAGCATATGGAAGAGATGACTTAAACGGTAAAGAAGCAACTTTTAATGTAACTGTTAAAAGCATGAAAGCAAAAGAATTACCAGCTATTGATGATGAACTTGCTAAAGATGTATCAGAATTTGATACTCTAGAAGAATTAAGAAATGATATTAAAAAGTCACTTGAAAAATCAGGTAAAGATAGAGAAGAAAAAGAATTCGAAGAAGCAGTAATAGATGCAGCTTGCTCTAATGTTGAAATGGACATTCCAGAAATTATGGTAAAAAGAGAAACTGATGTAATGCTTAAAGATTTAGAAATGAAATTAAAACAACAGGGATTAGATCTTGAATCATATTATCAGTATACTAACAATACTGAAGAAAAAGTTAGAGCGTTTATGAAAGAATCAGCTGAAAAGAGAGTTAAGACTGATTTAGTTATAACAGAAATAGCGAAAAAAGAAAATTTTGATGCAACTGATGAAGAGATGCTTGCAAAAGCCAAGGAAGTTGCAAAACAATATGGAGAAAAAGACATAGATAAAACGGCAGATTTAATTATGAAAGCACAAAAACAATATCTAAAAGTCGATGTTTTGAACGAAAAAGTAATAAAAATGTTAGTTGAAAATGCTAAAGTGATTGCATAATATATATTAAAATTAATTGCCAGATATTTCTCTGGCAATTAATTTTAAATATAGGATAAAATTAAATGATTAAAAAGCTAAAATTTAGGATATAATTAAGGAATAGATTGCCTGTTAAAGTAGTAATATTATTATTAGAGTAAAGGAGTGAGTTATATGAGTTTAGTGCCAATGGTTGTTGAACAAACTAATAGGGGAGAAAGATCTTATGATATTTATTCAAGATTATTAAAAGATAGGATAATTTTTCTAGGAGAAGAGGTAAATGATGTAACTGCTAGCTTAATTGTTGCTCAGTTATTGTTTCTAGAATCTGAAGATCCTGATAAAGATATTTATTTATATATAAATAGTCCAGGTGGATCAATTACATCAGGAATGGCTATATATGACACAATGCAATATATCAAACCACAAGTTTCAACTATTTGTATTGGTATGGCAGCATCTATGGGATCATTTTTATTAAATGCTGGAGAAAAAGGAAAAAGATTTGCATTACCTAATAGTGAGATTTTAATACACCAACCTTTAGGAGGATTTCAAGGTCAGGCGACTGATATTGATATTCATGCAAAACGAATTATGAAAACTAAAGATACATTAAATAGAATATACAGT
Organism: uncultured Clostridium sp.; assembly: GCF_937920395.1. Classification (GTDB taxonomy): domain Bacteria; phylum Bacillota; class Clostridia; order Clostridiales; family Clostridiaceae; genus Clostridium_AD. Next base: position 6,655 of record NZ_CALEVF010000059.1, read on the forward strand.
GAAAGAACCGGACAACCAATAGAAAAAATTCAACATGATGTTGAAAGAGATTACTTTATGAGTGCACAGGAAGCCATGGAATATGGGTTAATAGATGAAGTTATAGCTAAAAAGAAATAAAATTTAACAACATTTCAGAAGTCGTCAATGCATCTTTTGCAAAGTTGTTGTAGCGATTTAGGTGATGATTAAACTAAATAAGGTTAGTAGAGGTGAAAATATGACAAAGTTTGATGAAAAAAAGCAACTCAAATGCTCTTTTTGTGGCAAAACCCAAGAACAAGTTAGAAGATTAATTGCAGGACCAGGAGTATATATTTGTGATGAATGTATAGAATTATGTTCTGAAATAATTGTAGATGAATTCCAAGGGGATGTTGAATTAGATTTAGGAGCACTTCCAAAACCTGTTGAAATAAAGAAATATATAGATGATTACGTAATTGGACAAAATACAGCTAAAAAATCATTAGCGGTAGCTGTTTATAATCATTATAAAAGAATAAATTCAAATGTTAATGAGGGTGAAGTTGAACTGCAAAAAAGTAATATCCTATTACTAGGGCCTACAGGATGTGGTAAAACTTTACTTGCTCAAACATTAGCAAAATTCTTAAATGTGCCTTTTGCGATAGCCGATGCAACTACGCTTACTGAAGCTGGGTATGTAGGAGAAGATGTTGAAAATATTCTTCTTAAATTAATACAAAATGCTGATTATGATGTAGAAAAAGCAGAAAAAGGTATTATATATATAGATGAAATAGATAAGATAGCAAGAAAATCTGAGAATCCATCTATAACTCGTGATGTATCTGGAGAAGGCGTTCAGCAAGCATTACTTAAAATACTAGAAGGAACCACGGCATCAGTTCCACCACAAGGTGGAAGGAAACATCCTCACCAAGAATTTATTCAGATAAATACTGCTAACATTTTATTTATCTGTGGAGGAGCATTTGATGGACTTGATAAAATTATAGAAAAAAGGACTAGAACTACGTCGGTTGGGTTTGGAGCTGAAATAAGATCTAAACATGAAGAAAACGTAGGAGAGTTACTTAAGTCTATAATGCCTGGAGATTTATTGAAATTTGGATTAATTCCAGAGTTTGTAGGCAGACTTCCAATAGTAGTTACACTTGAAGCTTTAGATGAAGAGGCTTTAGTTAAAATTCTTAGCGAACCTAAAAATGCATTAGTTAAACAATATAAAAAATTGTTTGAGATGGATAATGTGGAATTAGAGTTTAAAGAAGAAGCCTTAAGAGCTATTGCAAAAGAGGCTATTAAAAGGGAAACTGGAGCTCGTGGACTTAGATCTATTATAGAAGACACGATGAAGGAAGTTATGTTTGATATACCATCAAATGAAGAAGTAGCTAAAGTTATAATTAATGCGGATACTATTAAAACTAGAAATCCAGAATTAGTTTTAGCTGAAGGTGGCAAAAGAGAAAAAATAAAAATTACAAAGCAAATTAAAAGTAAAAAAGGACCAGAATCAGCATAATTGAATCATTGTAAAACACAAAGAGACGGATATTTTATCCGTCTCTTTGTGTTTTTTGAAATTATAATAATATAAATCCCAATACTAAAAGTTATATTAATTAATAATATTACATCGAAAAATAAGAATACATTCAGTCATATTTGAGCATAATATCAAAAGATGCAATATTTACTAAAATATGCAAATTTAATAAATGAAAGGAGGATTAGTTTAATAGCTACATCATTAAACTTTAATTAATATGACAACTAAAATTCTCATGGCAGTACAATTCTTTTTTACAGTAGTTATTGGGTTATATTTTTTTAATGCATTAAAAGCTCAAAAAAGTGGTAAGGGGGTCGCTACAAAGGAAAACAGAAAAGAAATGGAAAATTTAAGAAAAATGAAAAGTATAAGTCTTACTGAACCACTTACGGAAAAAAGTAGACCAACAACATTTGAAGAGGTTATAGGTCAAGAAGAAGGGATAAAGGCATTACAGGCAGCAATATGTGGCCCAAATCCTCAACATGTCATAATTTATGGTCCGCCTGGAATAGGAAAAACTGCAGCAGCTAGATTAGTGCTTGCAGATGCTAAAAAAAGAGCAAGATCTCCATTTAAGGAAGGTTCGAAGTTTATAGAAATAGATGGGACTACTGTTAGGTTTGATGAAAGAGGTATAGCGGATCCACTTATAGGGTCTGTTCATGATCCTATATATCAAGGAGCAGGGCCACTCGGAGTAGCTGGAGTACCTCAACCAAAGCCTGGCGCAGTTACAAAGGCACATGGTGGTATCCTATTTATTGATGAAATCGGTGAGTTACATCCTATAGAAATGAATAAACTTCTTAAAGTATTAGAAGATAGAAAAGTCTTTTTAGATAGTGCTTATTATAATGAAGAGGATCCTAATATGCCGCTTTATATTAAGGAAGTATTTGATGAAGGATTACCAGCTGACTTTAGGTTAATTGGTGCAACTACACGTAATCCAGAAGAAATAATGCCTGCGATAAGATCAAGGTGTATAGAAATCTTTTTTAGAGCGTTATTACCTGAAGAATTACAGCAAATTGCAAAAAATTCAATAAGCAAAATGAATCTTAAAATTTGCGATAAGGCACTGGAACTTGTAGGTAAATACTCAAGCAATGGCCGAGATACTGTTAATTTAATTCAATTAGCTTGTGGAATGGCAATTAATGATGAAAGAGATGAGGTAAGTATTGAAGATATTGAGTGGGTTATAGAGAATGGTCAATATTCTCCTAGGCTTGAGTCTAGGATATCGGATAAACCACAAATTGGTTATGTAAATGGACTTGCAGTTTATGGTGCTAATATAGGTGCTGTAATGGAAATTGAAGCTAGCGCCAAAAGGGTAAAACTTAGGAAAGGTATTCTAAAAATTACGGGAATTATTGAAGAAGAGGAAATAAGCACTAGTAATAAAAAACTACGACGAAAAAGCACTGCAAGATCTTCAGTAGAAAATGTGGTTACAGTACTTGAAAAATATTTTAACATAGATTGTGATGATTATGATATTCATGTTAACTTTCCAGGTGGATCACCAGTGGATGGACCATCAGCAGGAGTAAGTATAACAACTGCAATGTACAGTGCAATAAAGGGTATACCTGTTGACAATATGGTTGCAATGACAGGTGAAATATCAATACATGGCAATGTATTGCCAATAGGTGGTGTAAATGCTAAAATTGCTGCTGCTAAAAAAGCAGGAGCAACAAAAGTAATTATTCCAAGGGATAACTTTCAAGATAGTTTTAATGCTATAGAAAATGTTAAAATCATACCAGTTAATAATATTAGTGAGGTAATCAAAGAAGCATTACTTAATGGGTTACCTAAAAATATTAAAACTACATTTGATCCAGAGGTAGATGTTATTGCTGCAGAGTCATTAAAAATTTAGCTTGTTATTTTCTTAAAAAAGGTAATCCATCTTTAATTATAATGGATTACCTTTTTTATTTTAAAATATGTAGTATTGAAAAATAATAATATTTTAGGTATACTATAGTAGTGGTGTTATATAAATATACGATTAACAAGTATTCATAGTTTAAGATATCGAGTAAATATAAAATTAAAATAATAATTTCATATTTATAAATGACGATTAATATAATATAGAAAAGAGGGAGAAAAATGGATAAAATGACAAAACTTCTTCCGTTAATTCCGCTAAGAGGTATGAATATATTTCCATATATGGTATTGCATTTTGATGTTGGTAGAGATAAATCTATACTTGCATTAGAAGAAGCTATGCTAAATAATCAAGAAATTTTTCTGGTCTCACAGAAAGTATCAAAAATTGAAGAACCAGAAGAAAAGGATATATATGAGATTGGTACTATTTGTAACGTTAAACAAATATTAAAGTTACCAGGAGATACGATTAGAGTGCTAGTTGAGGGAATACAAAGAGGAAAAATTTCAGAGTATAAAGAAAAGGAACCTTTTGTACGTGTTGAAGTAGAGCTTATTTATGATGAAAAAAACGCAGATGATAAAAAATGCAAGGCATATATTAAAATGATAGATAAAGCTTTTGAAGAATATATAAATTTATCGGTTAATAGTTTTCCAGATGCGTTATTCGGTTTAGAAGAAACAGAAGAACCAGGAAGATATTGCGATATTGTAAGCTCTTATTTAATATTAAAACCACAAATAAAACAAGAATTGCTTGAAATATTAGATGTTACTAAAAGGCTTGAAAAATTGTTATTGATATTAAAGAATGAGCTTGAAGTATTAAAAATAGAAAAGAAGATTGGAACCAAGGTTAAAGGTAAAATTGATAAAATTCAAAAAGAATATTATCTAAGGGAACAAATGAAAGCTATACAAGAGGAACTCGGAGAAGATGATGAAAATAAAAAAGAAGTTATTGAGTATGAAAATAAAATAAAAAAAGCAAAACTTCCTAAAGATCCAAAAGAAAAAGCAAATTATGAGCTAAGTAAATTAAAAAGTTCAGGCAATTATTCTGCTGAGAGTGGGGTATCAAAGTCCTATCTAGATTGGATATTGGCTCTACCTTGGAATAAATCAACTAAAGATAACATTGACATAAGTAAGGCTAGAGAAGTTTTTGATCAAGAACATTATGGGCTTGAAGAGGTTAAAGAAAGAATAATAGAATATTTAGCAGTTAAAAAAATTAGCAAGACACTTAAGGGACCTATACTTTGTTTGGTAGGGCCACCAGGAGTTGGTAAAACATCTATAGCAAAGTCTGTTGCAAATGCATTAAATAGAAATTTTGTTAGAATGTCACTTGGTGGAGTAAAAGATGAGGCTGAAATACGGGGACATAGAAAAACTTACGTGGGAGCAATTCCAGGTAGAATTATATATGCTATGAAACAAGCCGGATCAAAGAATCCATTATTCCTATTAGATGAAATTGACAAGATGAGTGGCGATATCAAAGGTGATCCTGCAGATGCTCTTTTAGAAGTATTGGATAGTGAGCAAAATGCAAGTTTTAGGGATCATTACTTAGAATTAGATTTTGATTTATCGAAAGTCTTATTCATAACTACTGCAAATAAATTGGATACTATTCCAAGACCTCTACTCGATAGAATGGAAGTTATTGAGGTATCAGGATATACTTCAGAGGAAAAATTCCATATTGCAAAAAATCATCTTATTCCAAAGATGTTAAAAGAGCATAATATGGATGATGGTAGAATAGCATTTTCAGACAATGCAATAACTTGTATAATCGAAAACTATACAAGGGAGTCAGGGGTTAGAAGTCTTGAAAGACAAATTGCTTCAGTAATTAGGAAAGCAATAACAGAAATGGTGGAGAAAAATAAAAAAAATGTTAATGTTTCAGCATCTCATGTTAAAAGATATTTAGGTGCTGTTATATATACTTATGATAAAGCAGACACTGAAGATAAAGTAGGTGTAGTAACTGGACTAGCATGGACTGAAGTTGGTGGGGTTACATTACCAGTTGAGGCCAGTGCTATGGAGGGAACTGGTAAGCTAGAACTTACGGGTCAACTAGGGGACGTTATGAAAGAATCTGCTAAAGCTGGATATAGTTATGTTAGGGCTAATGCACATAAGTATAATATTGATAAAGACTTTTATAAAAACATAGATATTCATATTCATGTTCCGGAGGGGTCAGTACCTAAGGATGGACCATCAGCCGGTGTAACTATGATAACTGCAATGGTGTCTGCATTAACTAATAGAAAAGTAAGACATAATATAGCTATGACTGGTGAGATTACGCTTACAGGTAGAGTTTTACCTATTGGAAGCCTTAAGGAGAAATCATTAGCTGCATATAGAGCAGGTATTGATACAATTATAATTCCCTGTGAGAATGAAAAAGATACAGAAAAGATACCAAAGAGTATTAAGGACAAACTAAAATTTATATTTGTAAGTAAAGTAGAAAATGTACTTGAACATGCATTGCTTGAAAATACATTAAATGGAGAGATAAATAATGGAGATAAAACAATCTGAATTTATAATATCAGCAGTAAAACCTGCTCAATATCCAACAGATAATAGAGTGGAATATGCTTTTGTTGGAAGATCAAATGTAGGTAAATCCTCTTTGATAAATACTATAACAAATAGAAGAAAGCTAGTTAAAGTTAGTGGAACACCTGGTAAAACTAGACTTATAAATTTCTTTTTAATAAACGATAGTTTTTATTTTGTTGATTTACCAGGCTACGGATATGCAAAAGTATCCAAAACTGAACAAGCTAAATGGGGGAAAATGATGGAGGACTATTTAGTTCGTAGGCCTCAACTACAAAAGGTAGCATTACTCGTTGATTGTAGACGTAAGCCAACTAAAGATGACCTTTTAATGTATGGATGGATTAAACATTTTGGATATGAAGTTGTAATTGTTGCAACCAAAAAAGATAAATTAAATAGAGCAGAACTTGTAAAAAACAATAAATTAATAAGGGAAACTTTAGAATTAGATCCAAGTGAGGAGATTATAAATATCTCATCACTTAAAAAAATAGGAGTAAAAGAACTTTTAGGAAATATGTTTAACGATAATGAAGAAGGAGATCCACTAACTTCAAATGGAAACCCAATATTATAATAAGAAAAAAATAGACCTACATTACGGTGTGTTAACTAATAATTAGTGCACTTCGTAATGAGGTCTATTTTTTTCGTTAATATTTTAAACTTTTAGTTCAAGTCATGCAGCAGAAGGCTATATGGATACATTTTATTTGATAAGTAATTATATAAAAATTTTGTATCAATTTATTTTTATGAGAATAGTATATATTAGAAAACAAAAGAAAAAGATTTTAAAAATAAATTAAGAAAAGCAATTAAAAGGAGGGTATTTAGATGGATATGAATGACTTATTAAGTGGATTAGCTGATTCCCAAAAGAATGGCTCCAATAAAAGCTGCAATTGTAACAACGATGGCGGTGGATGTAATAATGGTGGTGGATTCGGTGGTGGTAGTGGTATTTGGATAATCGTTTTATTACTTTTATTCTGTAGCCAAGGTCAAGGACAAGATAATGGTACTGTATGCGGATGTGAGCCTAAACACTGTAAGGAACTTTGCAGATGTGGTGGATCAAATAACAATGGATTATTTGGTTTAGGTGGAATTGGCGGCGGATGTGGTGGCGGCAGTGGCATTTGGATAATAATTTTAATTCTTTTATTGGTATGTAGTGGCAATGGGAAAAATAACAAGGGATGTACAAACAATATTATTAACCTAGATAGCTGCGATGAAGATTAACTATGAAAATTAATCATAAGTGAAAAATAGATATTAAGTAAACTATAGATGAATTATATGTTCTTAACTTTAGCCGAAATATGTAACACATTAAAATTTGGCCCAGAAAGGGGAGTTTTATATGTCTAAAAAAAGATGTTGTGGAAATGTAGCTGTTGCACCTGTAGTAAGCCCAGTAGGAAATCTATGCACGAATCCGATTTGTGCGATAATATTATTAATTATACTTCAAAGAACGTGTCTACTTGAAAACAAGAATGCATTTTTATTAATATTGTTATTCCTAGGATTTTGTTTCTGTAAAGGTGGATATGGCGGAAATGCAGTGAAAAGCTGCGGATGCTAATTTAATAAAATAAGGGAGAGCTTAAATGCTCTCCTATTTATAAATGAGGTGATTAATATGTCAAAACACCATAAGCGTGATAGAAATAATATGGACAACAACAACAACAACATGAATAACAACAACAATAATAATGGTGGCAATGGTAATAACGGTAACAGCAATAATAACAATAATAGCGATGGTAATAGCAATAATCAGAATAACAATGTTAATAATAATCCACTAGCACAAATGTTTAATGGAAATGGTGCAAGTCCTTTGGTTGGATTAATATCTAGCTTTTTAGGAGGAAATGGTACTGGAAACAGTAGCGGTGGTAATATGGTTGAAAGTTTACTCTCTGGTTTAGGGGGTAACAGTAATATGTTAGGTAATTTATTAGGTGGGTTAGGTGGACAGGACAATAACATGTTAGGTAATTTACTGGGCAATTTAGGAGGACAAGATAATATTTTAGGTAATCTTATGAATAGTTTAGGTGGTAATAGTAATAATGTGCAAGGAAACTCAAATAACGGTTCTAATTCAGGTAATGTAAAATCCACACCCAATGTTGTGAAAAACAATAAAAACAATAATGGTAATAATAATAAAGTTAATGTGAATAATGATGATGAAAATAATGATACAGAAAGTCAAAATGAAAACAATCAGGACAATGTTTTTTCAAATATATTTTCAGGTATGGGTAGTATAGATTTAAGTCAAATTTCGAATATGTTAGCTGGTATAGATTTAAATAATTTAGATTTAAATAATTCGGATTTTACTGATATGATGAATTCCATATCTAATAATGATTCTTTTGAGAATAATGATGTTGAATTTAAACATACAAGTCCTAAGGGAAATACACATAGTATTTTAGAAGAACTTGAAGATGAAGATAAGGGGCAACTTATATATATATTAGCTCATTTAGTAGATGAGCAAAAACTTGGAATGCTAAATAGAATTGTAGAAGAAAATTCTAACTTAAAACATTAAGAGTATAAAACAGAAACTGATAAGAGAAACACATAAATTTAAAATCTATGTGCTTCTCTTTTGTTTGAATTTTTATAAATTATCATTGTTGTCATCAGGTTGTTCATAACTTATCATTGTACATTTACCATCAAGGATTCCACCCTCAGAGATCATTAATTTTTTTACCGAAATATCCCCTTGGACTTTGCCACAAGTTTCTATGGTTAAGGTGTTTTTACAAGAGACATTTCCATTCATAATTCCATTTATATTAGCATTATTACAGGTTATATCGCCGTTTATGTTTCCTGATTCACCTAATATTACGTTGTCTTCACAAGTTAAGTTTCCATCAATAGAACCATCTATTTTAATAAGACCATTTCCATTTAATGAACCAATTATAGAACATTGCTGGCCAATTAAAGTTTCAATTCTATTTTCGTTTTTTTCTTTATTAATAAACATATAAGATTCCTCCAATTTATATTAAATTATGTTTTAAATTAATTATCTATGCGCACAATAACTTTATTGTAGAATAGCTTTATATAAAGATTTATCAATTTGTCATTTATAATGAATAAAATTAAGTGAAAAGGTTAATATTATAAATGTAATCGGAGTTTAAATCTCCATTTGCATAAAATAAAATATTTTATGCGTAACCCCCCATCCCCCCTTGGGACCGGTAATACGGTCCCATTTGTAATTTTATAAATGATATTAACATTTTACATATAATGTAATAAACTTATGTCTTTATTTAATATCTATAGAGCTGATTTTAAAAGAAGATTCTTTATTAGTATTTGGTATAAGCTTTAAAATTAATTCTATAGTGTAGTTTTTTGTTCCATTTAAATTACTTGCTTTAGATCCTAATGAATTGTTTGTATTAGTTCCTTTAAAATTTAATGTCCATAAGACATCACTAGTATTGCCATCTTTGTCCCAATTGAAATCTTTAAAAACACCATCTTGAAAGGTTAAATGCACTTTTTTGTTGGATAAGTCACTTAACAGTGAAATGTCATTACCGTTTAAATCGGATGTAAAAATATCTTTGGGTATATTTAATTCAGATACTGGAAATGTTGACATAAGATTTATGAAATTTAATACACAAGTTTTCCCCATGTAATTATCAACATAGTTGTAGTCAAAAGATTTTAGACTATCTTGAATGAAAAAATAGCTAGTAAGATTTAATTCGCCATCTTTAATATTCCCGGATAACATTTTAGGTGTTTTATTGTTTTTACTGTCTACAAAACCAAAAACATTGTTTGTGCTACAAAATATATCTTTATATTTTTCTCCATTCCAAAGGAAAACATGCTGTACTGCCTTATCTTTTACCGAGGCTTGAGTAAATATCTCGGGCACGTTGTTTCTAGATATGTCCATTAATGTTAGTCTCATTGGCCATTGTAAATAGTAATTTCCAACGGTGTTGTTTTTTTTTGATGGCTCTAGATAATAGCTAATGTCTCCAGAATTTATTTGAATATAGTATTTATCAGCATCTGTTTTTATGTAGAGTATATCCTTAGTTCCATCTCCGGTTAAATCAGCTTGCATCATTTTCGATTCATTTACGATATTGAATGTACTTATTGAATCATTTTTAAAAAGAAGAAAAAACGTTAATGTTATGGTGAAAATAAGAATAGCTAAGGCATAATAAATATATTTCTTCTTTAAAAAAATTATCTGTAATTTCATAGATTCCACCCCCCCATTAAATTATATGTAACAATCAGGAAGGTTATGATGTTAGTAAGCAACGTTATAAAAAGATTAAAGATATGCAGGGAGTATTCAACATATATATATAAGGCTAATGATATAGTATAAAATAAAAAGAAGTATGAATTTTATTTCATACTTCTTTTTATTTGACAAACTATTTTTTACAATCTTCACATAAACCATAAAAATAAAGTTTATCAGCTAAGACCTCATAATTAGTGTATTGTTTTACATCTTCAAGTACATTTGAAAAACTTATACCTTCTATGTCATCGACTTTACCACAATTTACGCATTGTATGTGAGGATGTGGCAACATATTGCAATCATATCTAAAATTACCTTCTCCAACATTAAGTTCTATAATTAGTTCAACGCTTATAAGAGTTTTTAATGCTTTATAAACCGTAGCCAAACTCATAGTTGGATATGTTGGTTGTAAAGCTTTATAAATTAATTCAGCTGAAGGATGTTCTTTCGTCGATTGCAAATATTTGTAGACAGCAATGCGCTGAGGCGTAAGCTTTAATTTTTTTTCTTTAAAAACTGTTGTAATGTTCTCCATATACACCATCCTATAATATTATTAAGTATATTATAGGACTTATTATATAATAAAAACTATTACTTGTCAAAATTATTATACAATAAATAAAATTTTATTTGAATTTTAATTCATTTATAGAAATAGTTACATATATTAGTAATAGAGAGAGGGTGAGCTAATACTTTGAAAAAAACATATGTACTAGATACCAATGTTGTTTTATATTCACCAAGTGCTATATTGTCTTTTGGAGATAATGATGTAATAATACCTGAAGTGGTACTAGAGGAATTAGATAGTTTTAAGAAAGATAAAAGTGATTTAGGAGCTAATGCTAGATATGCAGCAAGGCTTATTGATGAACTCAGAAAGCAGGGAAAATTAAATGAGGGTATCGATTTAGAAAATGGAGGTAGGCTACGTGTTGAAATGAACCATCATGACACCCAAATACCTGTTTCTTGGAATAAAGAAAAGGCTGATAATAGAATATTACAAGTATGTAAAGGAATCAAGGAGCAAGGTGAAGATGTTTGGCTCATAACAAAGGATATATTTTTACGTATAAAGGCAGATGCGGTAGATATTAATGTAGAGGATTATTATGAAAAGTTTGTGCCAGAATATGACGACCAATATACTGGTCGAATAGAGGTATTTGTAAATCCAGAAAAACTCCAGGAGTTTTTTAGCAAAAAGATTTTAGAGGTTAGTGCTTTACTTGAATAT
>NZ_CALEVF010000060.1 GCF_937920395.1 uncultured Clostridium sp.
ATCTTGACTATCTTTTATTTTAATAACTTTATCATCCATAATATCTTTAAGTTTCCTCATAGGAGCTGAAAGTACTAAATTTCTTAAAGAAATAACTCCTTGAAGTTTTTGGTCCTCATCTACTATGTAGATATAATGAATTACCTCATCTTCAGGTTGAAGTTCTCTTAAAATTTCAATAGTTGCACTAGCCGTAATATTTACATTAAAAGATATAAAGTCCTTATTCATTATGCTACCAACAACTTCCTCTTCATAATTCATAAGTTTCCTAATTTCTTCTTCATCATCTTTATTAAAGTTTAAAAGAATTTTTTCTGCATCTTCTTCATTCATTTCATCTAAAATATCGGCAATCTCATCATTAGGCATTTCATCTAAAATTTCTTGTGCAAGTAGATTATTAATAGTACTTAAAATATCCGCTTGAACCTCTGGCTGCAATTCCTCAAGTGTATGTGCCGCCAAATCTTTATCTAAACTTTCAAAAATTTTATTTCGAGCGGATGTATCGAGCCCCTCTAAAATATCTGCAAGATCTGCTGGATGAAGTTTAGTAAGTTTTGAATACGGCTGCGTTAATTTCAGGCTGTGATCCACCATCTCAAGTGATTGAACGCTTTCCCATGTTATACTATTATCTTGAGGTTTTTTACCTAATATATTATAAAAAAATTTAATTATGCCATCTAATTTATATTTTCTAGCTGCAGCAATAATTCCTGATTCTACAGCTATAACTCTTATTTCTCCGCCAACCTTTGTCATAGTTAAATCATTAACTTTAACTACTTTTTTCCCATTAACGTCTACAATTTGTTTGTTAAGTAGGTGTTTAGATAAAAGATAAGAAAACTTTCTAGGAATTATCTCTTTTACCCCTCTTACCTGTATAGTTATTTTTTTGTCTTCTTTGCATATTTCAATGTTTCTAAATTCATAATTAAAAATTTCACTTTCCTTTTTAATTTTATATCCTATAACTCTTGGATATCCTTGCTCAGTAGTAACATAAAGATCAAACACTTTTCCAATATTATCCTCAAACTCATCATACACATTTTGATATAATATTGAGCTTAAAAAAAACTCAGAAATTATTTCCATAGATATCCCTCCTCTTATGCAGAGAAATATCAAAATGTACTATTAACTCATTGACCTATGTTCCTACTTATCTATGTCAATTTATACTTTAAGAAATTCTCTGCATAATAATATTCAATTTTAAAATTAATTTTGACCTTCTACTCCGAGGGCCATTTTCCATTTGTTTTCACCACCCATATTTTTTTTATTTCATATTCATATATTATGTTATTATAAGTTAATTATAAAAATATTCTTTCTATATAATTATATTATATATACTTCAAAATGCAACTATAAAAACGAAAGCAATTATATTTATAAATTTTTCTAGTTCATATTTTTCTATAGATATGTTAATATTATTATATACCGTAAACTTAAAGAAAACGAACTTTAGTTTAATTAATCATAAGTTATTAAACTTAAAACTCAATAACATTCTGATTTAACGAACCAAAAGTTAATAAACTAAAAGATAGACTAATCTCTCAGGAGGATTATATGATAGTAAATAAACAATTTTTACCCATTTGTATGAATGATTTAAAAGAAAGAAATATATCTCAACTAGATTTTATAATAATTACAGGGGATGCGTATATAGATCATCCATCCTTTGGTACAGCCATAATTGGAAGAACTCTAGAACGAGAAGGATTTACTGTAGGAATTATAGCCCAACCTGATTGGGAGGGTATTTACGATTTTAGAAAACTTGGAAAACCTAAATTCGCATTCATCATAAATTCTGGAAATATAGATTCCATGGTTAATCATTATACTGCAGCAAAGAAAAGAAGACACACCGATCTTTATTCACCAGGTGGTGAATCAGGGCACAGACCAGATAGAGCAGTAATCGTATATTGCAATAGGGCAAGAGAAGCCTTTAAAAACGTTCCAATTGTAATTGGTGGTATAGAGGCAAGTCTTAGACGTTTTGCCCACTATGATTACTGGTCAAATAAGGTTAGGCGAAGTTTATTAATTGATGCTAAAGCCGACTTGCTACTTTATGGCATGGGAGAAAAAACCATAGTTGAAATGGCTAATCTTTTCAAATACGGTATGAGTATAGAAAAAATGACTTCTATTAGAGGCAGTGTATATGCTACAAAAGATATTAGTGGCCTTGAAGATTATGTAGAAGTTCCTTCTTTCGAAACTGTTTCCACTGATAAAATTGCTTACGCAGAAAGTTACAAATTACAATCATTAGAACAAGACGATATAAGAGGAAAGACCGTTGTACAAAAGCATAATGACAGGTATATCGTTCAAAATCCTCCTCAGATATCTTTAACCCAATCTGAAATGGATATAACTTATGGTTTACCATATACTAGAACCTACCATCCCATATACGAAGCTAAAGGTGGTATTCCTGCAATAAAAGAAGTTGAGTTTTCAATAACAAGCCATAGAGGATGTTTTGGTAGTTGTTCATTTTGTGCTTTAACCTTCCATCAAGGTCGCGTTATACAAAATAGAAGTCAAAAATCTATAATAGATGAAGCTACCCTTTTAACTACCTTAAAGAATTTTAAAGGATACATCCACGATATTGGTGGTCCTACTGCAAACTTTAGACACAGAGCTTGCAAGATTCAAGAAGAAGTAGGTGTGTGCCGTGATAAACAATGCATGTTCCCAACTCCATGCAAAAATCTTATTATTGACCACACTGAATACTTAGATTTGTTAAGAAAAGTTAGAGTAATTCCAAACATTAAAAAAGTTTTCATTCGTTCTGGAATAAGGTACGATTATTTAATATATGATAAAAACACTGACTTCTTTGATGAATTATGTGAACATCATATTAGCGGGCAATTAAAAGTAGCCCCTGAACATATTAGTGATAAAGTACTAGACCAAATGGGGAAATCAAAACAAGAAGTGTTTGACCGTTTTGTAAAAAAATATAATGAAACCAATAAAAAACTAGATAAAGATCAATTTTTGGTTCCATACTTTATGTCGAGCCACCCAGGTTGTGACTTAAAAGAATCTATTAAATTATCGGAATATATAAACGAAATGGGTTACACTCCAGAACAAGTTCAAGACTTTTACCCAACACCAGGCAGCTTATCTACTACTATATTTTATACTGGAATAAATCCTTTCACGGGCGAGAAAGTTTATGTTCCCACTGAGCAAAAGGAGAAAAATATGCAAAGGGCACTTATGCAATTTAAAAACCCAGAAAACTATAGTATTGTAAGAGAGGCACTAGTAAAAGCTCATAGAGAAGATTTGATTGGTTCTGATAAAAAATCATTAATACCATCAAGACCAACCAAAGCAAAAACTCATCCAAAGTATCAAGGTAAGAAGAATTCTAAGTTTAGGACGCCAAATACCGAATCTGGCCATATTTCTGAACCTGCTCCAAGAACTTTTACAAAATCTTCTTCAAAAGTAGCTTCAAAACCAAATTTGAGAACTGGCCCTAAGCATTCTACAAAACGTACATCAACCCTCAGTCCTAGAAAACGACAAGGATAAAAAGTAAAAGACATATGTAGCTATAATTTTTATAGCCACATATGTCTTTTAATACTTACCTTTTAACTTTCATCAAAGCATAATCCATTGTTAAAATCCAAGAAATATCTCCTAACAATAAAAAATTATAACTTGTATTTATTGAAGTTAGAACAACTGCTATTAATGTTATACTAGCTGATATAGCTATTAATGATGCTCCCAGTTTATTTGAATAACGTCTACTAAATAGATTTATACCCATAATTAGAAAGATTGAATTTACTATAAGTGACATATAATAAAAATAATTCTCTAATTGCAATTTTATAGTATGTCCATAAACATTTGATACCACAGTATTTGAATTAGAATTATATATGACAATACAATAACCTAAACACAAAATTCCAAATATTAATATAATTCTTCTTAATTTAATCATATTTTTTCTAGCAAATATGTAAGTTAAAATGATACCACATATTGGTATACACAAAAAATTTGTATATAGTAAAGGCTTTAATATATATAAATAATTTTGACCCTTTACAATTAAAAGTATTAATAAAGCTATGTATCTAAATGTCATTAAAATTAAAACTACAAAACTTATTATTTTGATTTTTTTTGGTGCATAATACAAACTACAAATTATACCCTCATATAATAATAAAATCATTATAAACAGCAGTAAAAAATATATTTCCATTCTACTCTCCCTAAAATTACTACTGTTAATATTTATTAATTAGCATATGAAATTATGCATAACTTATTATATTTTAGATCCTATTATAGATATTCCACCCTTTTCACAAGTAATAACGAGCGGGAAATCTGGACCTCTCTCTCCATCTATGTCTGTAACGATATCCTCATAACATTCTATTTCAAGCTTACTTGTCTTAAAATAAACAATTCCATCAACATTCTCAATATGCTCATTTCTTAACATTTTGATGAAAACATTTAAAATATTTTTCATAATCCCAGCCTTTATTATTATTACATCTAAAAGTCCATCATCTACTTTAGCATTGTATGCAAATCTAAGACTTCCTGCGGTTTGTCCATTAAACACTAACATTAAGTACATATCTCCATCATATAAAACTTCATCTGAAGTAACCTTAATTTTTAATTTTTTGAAATTTGGCAATTGCTCTATTCCCTTTACATAATAAGCCAACTTTCCTATAGTATTTTTAAGATTCATATCCATTTTCTGAGATATATCTGTGAATAAACCTGTACTAGCTACGTTTACAAAATATTTGTCATTTATCTTTCCTAAATCTATCTTTTTTACATCACTATTTAATATCTGATAACAGGCATCATACACGTCGCGCGGCATTCCTAAATAATTTGCAAAATCATTTGCAGTACCTACAGGAAGTATTGCTATTGGCAAATCAATATTTCTTTTTTTCATCTCATTTACTACATTATCTATTGTTCCATCTCCACCGGCTATTAAGACATATTTATAAGTTTCATCTATGTCAAAAAAAGCATCTGATATAGGATATTCGTTGCATATTCTATATGGTATTATTGTATGATTAAATTTTTGATGAATCATTATAACTTGGTCTAAGTCTGATGTTATAGTACTTTCTCCAGAATATGGGTTGTAGATAAATTTCACCTTATTCATTCCATTCTCTCCTATTTCCCGCCTAATTTAACGATTTATTTATAAACATTATACCTCTTTAAAATTAAATCCACAAGATTCCATTTTCTTGTGGATTTTAACTAAGTAAAATCAAACTTAGTCATACTTAACTTTAAAAGCAATGTGCACAAGGGACTGAAATTTCACCCAATACATCAGTAGTTTCCTGTTTTAAATTTGGTTCTAATGCTAAATCTCCAAGAGATACAATACCAATCAATTCATTATTTGAAGTAATTGGTAACCTTCTTATTTGCCTCTCACCCATAATTCTTGTAGCATCATTAATATTTATATTCTCATCTCCTACTACTGGATTTGAAGTCATAATTTCTCTTATCTTTTGCATTTTTATGTCCTTACCTTCTGCTACACATCTCAAAATTATATCTCTATCAGTTATAATTCCAACTATTCCTCTACCCTGTGTATTTACAGGAATTGATCCTATATTATACTCTCTCATAATCTGAGCTGCACGTTCAACTGTATCATCTACAGATAAACTTATTACATCTTTAGTCATTATTTCCGAAATTTTCATTTTACAATCCTCCTCATATCCGTTATGGTAAATAACAATTATTATATTTTAACCATAATTAAAAATTTATATTAATATTTTTTAATGTAATTGTACTTTTTTGAAACCACAATATTATATACTAAAAAACTAAAATACAGTAAAAATAAAATATAACATTTATATACTTAATTATTATTATAAAATGATGTATAATTAAAAATATGCTTTATACAAATTACATATTAACCTATTGATAGGTTTATAACGAAATTTTATTATTTTAAGGAGTGGTGTTTAGTGCAAAAATCTTCTATACCAAATATTCTTACCTTGGGAAATTTAGTTTTTGGTTTGTTATCTTTGATAATGACATTTCAAGCTAATTACAAATTATCTATAGCTTTTATATTACTAGCTGCACTTATGGACAGATATGATGGCCAAGTAGCACGATTTTTAAAAGTATCTAGCGAACTTGGAAAAGAACTAGATTCATTATCAGATTTAGTATCTTTTGGTGTTGCGCCTTCTGTTCTTATATTTTATTTATACAATTTTGTATCCCTTGGATATTTAGGCTATATTTGTTTTTTAGTATATCCTGTAGCTGGTGCATATAGACTAGCTAGATATAACAACTCTACATTTAATAATGTTTATACAGGTATACCAATTACTTTAGCTGGAATGCTAGTAGCCATCTATGCTCTAATAACTTTAAATTCACCACATAATTTTCCAATTACCATTATTATAATGTTTATACTGTCTTATCTTATGGTAAGTAAATTTCAAATAAAAAAAAGGTGAAAAAGTTCTAATTACAATGTAAAGTACCCATTAGTTAACGACATTTTTTATGCCTTTAACTAATGGGTACTTTATTAACATTTCTAACATTTTTTTATTCACTTAAAAGTAAATAACCTGCTCTAATCCTTTAACCTTAATTCCTCATCAATTTCTGTTTCTATATACTCTATCTGAAGCTTGCTTTTCATAATTTCGGTTTTCATTTTGCAATAAGACATATAACTATAACTTGCATCATCCAATACCTTTATTGTTTCATCAATAATGTTTCCAACCGCGTCCGCTCTTTTAAGTGCATCCTTGACGTCACTTTTTTTAGATAATGCAATTCCATTTAATTCATTTGCTCCGCCTATTAATAACCGGTATGAACTAACTAATTTAGTTAAAATATCTGCTAGATTATTTATGTCATTATAATAATTTTGAACTACTCTTCTATGCGCCAAATAATCACCTTTTAGTTTAATTATATTATAAACCAAATTAGATTATGTTATATATTCTCTTATCTTTCTAAAATTTCTTTTGCGAGTTTGAGCCCTGTAGGTGTAGTTGCAAGTCCACCCATAGCAGTTTCTCTTAATTCACAAGGCAATTGCTTACCTACCTTATACATTGCAATTACTGTATCGTCAAAAGGTATTCGGCTTGTGACACCACTCATAGCAAGATCTGCAGTAGTTAACGCACTTACTGCCCCAGCTATATTTCGTTTAGCGCAAGGTACCTCCACCAAACCTGCAACTGGATCACATACTAGGCCTAATATATTTTTTATAACAATAGCTGCTGCATCCATTGCCATGGCAGGAGTTCCCCCCATCATTTCAACTACCGCAGCCGCACCCATTGCAGCTGCTGAACCACATTCAGCCTGACATCCACCTTCAGCGCCTGATAATGTAGCATTTTTAGCAATTATAATACCTATCCCAGCTGCCGTAAATAGTGCATTAATTAGATCATCTTCAGTTTTATTTAACTTTTCACCCGCAGTAATAACTACAGCTGGAATTATCCCACAAGATCCCGCTGTAGGTGCTGCAACTATTTTGCCCATAGTTGCATTTACTTCTGAGCAAGAAACAGCTCTCGCCATTGCTTTTATCATAAATTCGCCAGTCAATGTGTTTTTAGACTGTGCATAATTGTTAAGTTTAATCGCGTCCCCTCCTATTAACCCACTTATTGATCTAGTTTCCTTTGTAAGTCCATATTCTGCTGCTTCTTTCATAGTGTTTAAGTTTTTTCTCATCTTTTCAATAATTTGACTACGAGAAAGTCCACTCTCATCAATTTCACACATTATAGTATATTCACAAATTGGTATATTCTTTTCTTCACATACCCTTAGAAGATCTATTCCTTTGTTTACGAACACAATTTTTCCCCCTTATAAATATCTTTAGTTAATTCATCATCTGCAATGACTCACTATTAATTATCTTTTTCTTAATTATTCTCTAATATCTCTAATTTTATTACGACTCTACTAGTGGTGCAATTTCTCTTATGCTATAGATATTGCCCATACACTTAATTTTATTTAAAACATCCTTACCCACTATAGTATCTGTTTCAAAAACCATAGTGGCATTTAATCCTCTACTATTTCTATATACATTCATAAATGCTATATTAACATTTCCCTCATATAGTATAGTGCTTACTTTTGAAATCATACCTGGAATATCTTTATGCCTAACTATAATTGTTGGATAATTACCGGTAAACTCAACGGCTTCTCCATCAACTTTAAATATTAAAATATTTCCTCCTCCAACAGAAGATCCAATAATTTCTATTACCCTACCACTTTTTTTCGTTATAACAAACTTTACAGTATTGGGATGAACATCACCCAAATCCGCGAAAGCAAACTCAACTTTTAAACCTGCCTCTTTAGCTATATTCATTGAATCTTTAAGCCTATCGTCCCAAGGATCCATTCCTAAAATCCCAGCAATTAATGCCTTATCTGTCCCATGTCCTTTATATGTCTTAGCAAAAGACCCATGAAGCACAAATTTAACTGACATTATATTCTTACCCGCAATAATAGATGCAACCTTTGCAAGCCTCACCGCGCCCGCTGTATGGGAACTCGATGGTCCTATCATAATTGGACCTAATATATCAAATGCACTATACTCTTTCATTTCGTCCTCCTCTTTTGTTTCTAAATATTTCTATTCCTTAAAATAATGACTAAATATTAAGTATTAAAATTTCTCCTACGTTATTTGCAAACGAACTCAAAACAAGAAATTCAATTAAAATATTCTAATCTTTTGCACATATAAAATTCTCTTCCTCTGGGTCGTTCTTTGGGGGACATAACAATTATTAATTGTTATGTCGCTCACATTCGGCATCATGCCTCAGGTTCGCTAAACTGACGTCCTGGCAGTCTCACGAGAATTTTATATCAGCAAAAGAAGAATCTTTAAATTAAATTTCAATAGTTTTTTCATTTCTTGTTGCTAATCACTTCGGAGAAATATCATACTTTTCAACTTTAAATCTAATGTATAAAGTAAAATTTATAATTATGATGGTAAAAACATATAAAAGCATTACAGATACTATACAGACTCTTGGTTTAAGAATAAATATTGGCCTAATCATCCCTAGGGATACCACCTGATTGTTCTACCACGAATTCCATTAAGAAATTCTAATGTTTCTTCATCTTAATATTAATATATCATACTAAGTCTAAATAATTCTCATAAAGATGAAATTGTGTAGGAGTGTTACAGATAGTATATAGTGAGTTCTACAGACTCTTATTTTATGTAATGAAAAATTTCTGTAAGCAACCCAGGATGCATAACAATTAATAATTGTTATGTCCCCCTAAGGAATGCCCTGAGGTCGTGCTAGCACTTTTGAGACAGGACGCCTTCTAAGTGCGCTAAGATATTTTTCATGTAATAAACTTAGAATCTGTTAACGAACGCTCCACTATCAGAACATCCTACATGATGAATCTTCATGTGATACTTAAAATAGTTAGATTCCATCAGTATTGATAAAAACAACTTCCGCCAGTAAATTCTCTGATTATTGAATTATCTGGAACCAAGTCTTTGTCTACATCTGCAAAAAAGTTTAAAAAGCTTCTTAATTTGCTTGCTTCATAATACACTGGACTATCTTGCCCTATTTTATTAAGTTCTATTAATGCAATTTTTTTAAGCACACAAAGCTCATAAACTAAACTAGAATTAAACATTGCATCTGCCTGCTCTTGAAACACAAAAATATTCTTTTCCTCTCCACGTTTTATAGACGGCCACATTTTAAGGGTATCTTCAGCGTTATATCCCCTAGATAAATAATCTCTAACTATTCTCCTAATCATTCTTACATCTGTTGTAGAAATTCTATTGTGATCATCTAAATTTAGTTGTGTTAAAGGGCTTATATATATTTTAAACTTACTTTCTTTAGGTATTGACGAAGTTAATATTTCATTTAATCCGTGTATTCCTTCTACAATCACAATTCCATTTTGAGGCATTTTTATTTTATTATTAACCCATTCTCTCCTCCCTGTTTTAAAGTTAAAGCTTGGTATTTCAATTTCTTCGCCAGAAAGTAATAATTCTAGATCCTTGTTAAAAAGTTTTAAATCCAAAGCATATATAGATTCAAAATCATAATCACCATTTTCATCTCTAGGGGTAAAGTCCCTATCAATAAAATAATCATCTAACGAAATAAATGTTGGTCTTAATCCATTTACTGTTAACTGAACACCTAGTCTCTTAGAAAAAGTAGTTTTCCCAGAAGATGATGGCCCTGCTATAAGAACTAATTTAACTCGTTTTCTCTTGTGAATCATATCCGCAATATATGCAATTTTCTTTTCGTGCAGCGCCTCTGCTACCCTGATTAAATTAACAACATCACCATTTACCACTTCATCATTCAGTGCACCCACACTTCCAACTCCCAGTATTTCCCCCCATTGCGCTGCTTCATAAAATACTTTAGCTAATTTTTCTTGTTTGTTAAATTTCGGAAGTCTGTCTGGGTCCTCAATAGTTGGATATCTTAGTATAAAACCTGGCTCATAATACATTAAATCAAATATTTTTATTATCCCTGTTGAATAAGCCATCGGGCCATAAAAATAATCATATCGCCCATTTAATTCATAAAGCTTTATTTCTTTTGAGTTTACATATTTTAAAAGCTTTACCTTATCTTGCATAGCATATTGTGTAAATATCTCCACTGCCCTCTCTTTTGAAAATGTTATTTTTCTTATAGGAATATCTGCTTTTATTATTTCACTCATTCTATTTTTTATGTCATATATATCATCAATATCAAGTGTCAACGTCTTATAAATTTCTCCAAACAATCCTTTACTTAACGAATGCTCTATAGAAATATCAGCCTTTGGAAATAATTCAGAAATTGCTTTTATCAACACAAATTGAAGAGTCCTAACGTAGGTCGTCATTCCCATTCTACTCGCAATATCCACAATTTCAAAATCCCCCCCCTGTACAATAGTGGTTCCTAGCTCATAAACTTTATTATTAATTTTGCCTAAAACTATTGGCAACTCATTTTTTATATTATTTTCTTTAATAACATCATTTAACATAGTTCCCTCTTTTACAACTATGTTTCTACCATCCTTAAGAGCTATATTGAAACTACTCATTTACCCATCCCCTATTTTTTTTGCTATTAATACTATTATACTGTAATTTTAAAAAAATGTAACATTTACCCCTTATAATTTTCGTGATTTAACAAACCATATACATTATATAGTAAAGAGGTGATATTGTGCTTGTTTTAGTAATCAGAACTTTTTTCTTATACTTTACAATAATATTTATTATGAGGATGATGGGTAAAAAACAAATAGGGCAACTTGAACCTTTTGAACTCGTAATTGCTTTGATGATTTCTGATCTTGCTACCTTTCCCATGGAGGATATAAGAATACCGATTATACATGCAATTATACCAATAATAACTTTACTATTTCTTCAAGTAGCTTCATCTTATATTGAACTCAAAAGCGAAAGGGCTAGAAGGATATTAACAGGCAATCCCAGTATATTAATAAGAGATGGCAAAATTGATGTTGCAGAGCTAAGATATCAAAGATTTAATATTAATGATTTATTGGAAGAACTTAGATTAAAAGGATATTTTAATTTAGCGGATATCCAATATGCTATTTTAGAGACTAGTGGGGCATTATCCATATTACCCAAAACGGGTCAATCTACTGCAACGAAAGATGATTTGAATATAACTATAACTCAAGAATCTTTACCTATCCCTTTAATTATGGATGGTAACATTAATTATAAGAATTTAAAACTCTTAGAAAAAGATGAAATTTGGCTAAAGAACATATTAAAAAGAAATAAAATTGCCTTTGCAAGTGATCTTTTCATAGGTATGCTTGACTCTAAAAACAAGTTTTATTATCAACTTAAAGAAGGGAAAGAAAACAAAAGATGAAAAATGTTTTAATAGCATTTAGTTTATTCGTTATAATGGTTGTAGGAATATTTTTTTCTGTAAATACTATAAACATTAAATGTAGTAACTTACAGAATTTGAATTGTACTCTCGAAAGCTATATAATTAAAGATAACTATAAAGATGCATACAAATTATCACTCGTTTATATATCTGAATGGGAAAAAGCCTCTAAATTATTATCTGTATTTGAACATCATGAGGATTTAGACCATATAGATAGTGAAATTTTAAAATTAACTCAATATATAAAAATTAAAGATAAGTCTGAAGGATTAGCCACTATACATAATATGAAATATCTTGTTGAGCATATAATGGCTCATGAAAAAGTTTCCATAAGCAATGTTTTTTAATTATAGTTATCATTTATAACAAAAGGGTAGAAAATAGTCTATTTATAGCTTATAATTGTATTGTATGATAAAATGTCCCGCAGGGACAATATATGTCCCTGTTACAAAATTTGAAAGGTGGAATTGATATGGCTTTAGTTACTACTACTAAAATGTTCAAAGATGCAATAGAAGGAAAATACGCAATTGGTGCTTTTAACATCAATAACATGGAAATAATTCAAGGAGTTATCGACGCATGTGCGACTCATAAATCAGCTGTTATACTTCAAGTATCAGCTGGAGCTTTGAAATATGCAAGACCAACTTACCTTAGAAAAATGGTAGAGGCAGCTGTAGAAGACACTGGTCTTGATGTAGCACTTCACTTAGATCACGGTCCTGATATGGCTACTGTAAAAGTTGCAATAGCTGCTGGATTTACTTCAGTAATGTATGATGGTTCTCATTTTGAATATGAGGAAAATGTAAGAACAACTAAAGAAGTAGTTGATTTTGCTCATTCTAAAGGCGTTGTAGTTGAAGCTGAACTTGGAAAACTTGCTGGCGTTGAAGATGCTGTTAGTGTTTCAGCAAAAGATGCAACTTATACTGATCCAGAACAAGCAGTAGATTACGTAAAAAGAACTGGCATAGATTCTTTAGCTGTAGCTATAGGTACAAGCCATGGTGCATATAAATTTAAAGGTGAACCAAAACTTGACTTTGAAAGATTAGCTTTAATTACAGAAAAATTAGAAGCTGCTGGATTTCATAATTTCCCAATAGTTCTTCACGGAGCATCTGCTGTAGATCAAGAATATGTTACTATGATCAATGAATTTGGTGGAGAAATGAATGGTGCAAAAGGAATTCCATTAGAAATGCTTAGAAAAGCTGCTTCTATGGCTGTTTGTAAAATAAACATGGATACTGATTTAAGACTTGCAATGACTGGTTCAATAAGAAAAGTACTTACAAAAAATCTTGGCGAAATAGATCCTAGAAAATATCTAGGAGAAGCAAGAACTAACATAACTAAATTAGTTGAAGGTAAAATTACTAATGTTTTAGGATCTTCTAACTCATCTAAATAATTTAAATTAATATAATTCAAAATACCCACAGTATATTATACTGTGGGTATTTTGGGTTTGTTTTTTTATTATATAGGTACCACCTTGCTAAAAACAATGTAAATAACTTTTTTATAAGTGGTGCATATGTTGAATGAGATTTATTATTTCCTTATATACAATCATACTAGATACTTCTTAGCGTAAATATGATATAGTATGAATTTCTCCGGGAGTGACACCAAATAAGAAGAGCAGAAACATTGAAATCCCATTTAAAATTCTTCTTTTGCAAATATAAAATCCTCGTGAGCCTGACTGGAAGGAAGACTAGCGAACCGGCGCACGCCGAATGTGAGTGCTAGAGAATTTTACATTGGCAAAAGATTAGAATTTCTTAATGGAATTTCACGCTTCAAACTCTTATTTGGGAGCCATGCAGGAGAGTCTTCATACTGAGTTCACTACTTTTCGACGTAATTACTTACATGTTTAATAACCATATTAATTGTTCCATCACCATTTCTTTGTATTTCAAAACGACTATCATCATGATAAGTTTCTTCATTTACATATAAATCTATATCTTTATCAATCTTAAGTCTTACTCTTTTTAATTTCTTATCTATCCATTCTTTATCAAGACTAATATTATCTGTTATTCCTTGCTCAGCTATAAATTCAACAAATTTCTCCTTATTTCCATTGTTTTCAGGAAATATCTGCTCAGACAATTCTTTAACATCAATATTATCTTCTTCTCTAAGTTTTCTTTTTATAGTACTTCTAACAACTTCTGCTTCATCTGCATTTTCTGTAAATGTGTTCTGGGTAAATTTTTCAGCTGCCTTGACAAATTTTTTGGTTACATCTCTTTCGTTATCAACAATTGTACACCCTAAATAATCATCAACAAAGTAGTTAGAGTTATTCTCTTGGTTTTCATTATTTGATTCCTTTGTCTTGCTCCTTTTATCTATAACCATTAAATCAAAACTATTTTCATCTCTAATTGGTTTTATAAAAGCACATTTTTGTATCCTTTGAGAACTTCCAGGTAAACCAGTAAACTGTGGAACTATATCAATTCCTAATTTTTCATCAACAAATTCAATAGTGTGAACATAGTTTTTTATGTAATCCATTTTAAATAATGCAAGTATTGGTCCAAATTCTGTATTAAAAGATACTACTATTAAATCACATGATGGAATATCCCCCTTAGATCTCATTAAAATAAACATTTGTTTTGCTAGTTCTTTTGAAACAGCTAGTAAATTATTCTCACCATTTAAATATTGCTGAGATAAATCTTTCACTATATTTGACTCGGGAGTAAATACACCATATTTTAAGTCTTCATCTTTTAAACATTTCTGAATATGTTTAAGTATAAAATTATACTTTTCCTCATCTAAATCTAATGCATATTCGTTCAAGATAGGTTCATCTGCATTATTATCTAAAACATGAATAATAGCCTCATTTATATTAACTTCTTTTATATACTCCAAAAAAACACCACCTTAATAATTGTCTAAAGCACATGCAAATAATTTAAGAGTTTACTTATTTGAATGTGCCTAACTATTATACTATGTATTTATAATTATAACAAAGTAATATATTGATATCAAAATTGATAATTTTAATGAATTATTAATGTTACTTTATTTATGTTATGATATAATCACAATTAATGATTAATTAATTTATTGATCACCATCATCTACACCAGCGCAACAAGGAGGATTATTTTGAAAGAAATAGAGCTTAGAATTATAGATATTGATGTTAATGAAATTCGCAAAAAATTATTGAATTTAAATGCCATAAAAGTAAAACAAGAAAATCAAATAAACAACATTTATGACTTTTCGGATAAACGACTACTAAAGGGTAAAGGATATGCAAGAATACGTACAGTTAAAGATGATTTGAAAAATTCTACAATTCACTATATCACTACGAAAAAACTTATAAGCCAAGAAAAGTATAAAATTATGGATGAACATGAATCGGAAATCAAAAATGAAGTTGCGGCTAGGGGAATATTTGAAGCCTTAGGACTTGAGCTTATGCAATCTATTAAAAAATATAGAGAAAGCTATAAATATAAAAATACTCTTATAGAAATAGACATAAATGAAAAAGATTTTTGTCCTTTTCCTTATATAGAAATTGAAAGTACTATAGAATCTGAAATAGAAGAAGTTGTAAGACTACTAGGTTACAGTTTAGCAGATACTACTTCTAAAAGTATTTATGAAATATTAGAATCTAAAAAAGCAATGGGAAAACTATAATGTTTGGATATGTAACTCCATGTAAAATGGAAATGAAGATAAAAGATTATGAAAAATTCAAAGCTTATTATTGTGGTTTATGTAATTCCATTAAAAATGATTTTGGAAATCTTCCAAGGCTTACTCTAAATTTTGACATGACATTTTTAGCAGTGCTTTTGGATTCCCTATCAGAAAGTGAATATAATTTTGTTAAATTTAAATGTTTAATACATCCATTAAAAAAAAGAATTATGATTAGTAATAATAAAGCAACAGATTACGCTGCTTTTTGTAATGTTACATTAGCTTATTATAAGTTAATGGATGACGTCCACGATAATAAAACAATGAAAAGCAAAATTTATTCAATGTTTTTAAAAAACTATTTACCAAAGGCAGAATTATCATATACTGATGTAATGGAGTATACAAAAGACAAACTACAACTTCTAGATAATTTAGAATCAAATCATAAAGATATGGATACTTCTGAGCCGCTATCTATAGATGAGTTATCCCATGTTTTTGCTGATCTTACAGGTTTTATAATATCATTTTATTATAAAGAATCATCATTTAAAGATGATTTATACTGGCTTGGGTATAATTTAGGGAAATGGATATATATTATAGATGCTTATGATGATTTAGAAAAAGATATAAAAGATAATTCTTTTAATGCTATAAATTCATTACTTAATACAGATAATCTAGATTTCAAAAGTTTTTCTACATTAATTAAGCCAAGAATTGATTATATATTAGTTACTTGTGCCTCTTTATGTTTAAAACATTTAAATAATTTGCCTTTAATTAAAAATGAAGACATATTAAGTAATATACTAGAACTAGGACTCATGGAAAAAATGGATAAGGTATTTAATAAAGAAGCTATTGATAATTTAAAAGGAGTGGAAAATAAAAATGGAAAATCCCTATGAAGTACTTGGTGTAAAAGAAGGAACCTCCAAAGAAGATATTAAAAAAGCCTATAGAGAACTAGCAAAAAAATATCATCCTGATCAATATGGTAATAATCCATTAAAAGATTTGGCAGAAGTTAAAATGAGAGAATTAAATGAAGCATATGATACGCTTATGAAGGGCAATGGATCTTCAAGCAATAACAGTTCTTCAAACAATTATAGTTCTTCTAATAATAATTCAAATTCAAATAATGACTATAATAACAACAATATATACCAATCTATTAGAATGGATATAAATAGTGGAAATCTACCCTCTGCTGAGCAAAAATTGGGCTCAATGAGCACCAAAAATGCTGAATGGAATTTTTTAATGGGAACAGTTCACCTAAAAAAGGGCTGGCATGATAGTGCTTATACTTTTATCAGCCGTGCCTGCACTCAAGAACCAAATAATGTTGAATACAGACAATGTTTTAATCAACTAAATAATCAATCTTCAAATTATAGAAATAACTATTATGGCAGAACAAATAACAATGGTGGTGGCATGGGTAATATGTGTCTAAATCTTTGGTGTGCAGATAGCATTTGTGAATGTTTCGGAGGAGATCTTATTTCATGTTGTTAAATCTATTTTATAGGAGATGATTTTATGAAATCTAACCATATTGCTAAAGGTGGAATATTCGCAGCACTTAGTTTAATATTGCTATATTTATCTTCTGTTGTACCTACAAATAGATTATCTATACTATGTATAGCTTCTTGCATTATTCCACTTTCCATTATGCTTACTGGAGTAAAGAATTCTGTTATCGTATATGGTGCTGTTTCCATACTTAGTTTATTTATTATACCATCAAAGCTTATAGGTCTAAGCTATCTACTTATTTTTGGTTCATATGGTTTTGTAAAATATTATGTAGAAAAACTAAGAAATATTCCAGTAGAAATAATACTAAAGTTATTGTATTTTAATATAACCTCTGGCCTAATCGTATTTATATATAAAATGTTGTTTCTAAAAATACCAAATATAAATATAAATATTTATTTGCTCCTTATCATTGTGGAAGTTGTGTTTGTAATCTATGATTATGCACTTACCGCTTTTATAGGCTATGCTAATAAACATCTATTAAAAAAATTAAAATAAACAATACCATAAGTTCACACACACTCATGGTATTGACACAAAATTTTATTTAAATTATAATGGATAATAATCCAGTAATAAGCAAACACTAAAATAATAAATAGCTTTTATTAGGGGTATTAGTATTTATATCATTTTTAGAGAGCTGCTGTCAGCTGCAAAGCAGTAATGATATTATATGAACTTACCTATGAACTTACTTGTAAGTATATACTTACATCATAAGTAAAAGCCTACTTGTAAAAACAAGTACGGTTAAAACCGTTATATTTGCAAGTGAGGTGTAAAACCTAACTAGAGTGGTACCGCGGAATATT
>NZ_CALEVF010000061.1 GCF_937920395.1 uncultured Clostridium sp.
ATAGTATTTCATAATGAAGACAATGGATATATAATTGCTCATTTAAATGATAATAAAAAACAAATAACAGTGGTTGGCATAGTGCCATACATAAGTGAAGGTCAGAATCTAAAATTAAATGGAGAATGGGTTAATCATCCTCAATTCGGAAAGCAGTTTAAGATAATGTCATGTGAGGAAATTATACCAAGTTCACTTGTGGGTATAGAAAAATATTTATCTTCAGGAGTTATTCAAGGGATTGGACCTGTAACTGCTAAGAAAATTGTACAACAATTTGGTGAAGACACTATGAATATATTAGATAATGAAATAGAAAAATTAAAACAAATTGATGGAATAGGACAAAAGAAGATTCAGTTAATATTTGAATCGTATTCTAAACAACGTGAAGTTAAAAATATTATGATATTTCTTCAAACATATGGAGTAACACCTAGTCAATGTGTAAAAATATATAAAAAATATGGAGCAGACTCTATAAAAGTAGTTCAAGATAATCCATATGTGTTAACTGAAACCATCGCTGGTGTAGGATTTAAAATTGCAGATAAGATTGCACGAAGTTTAGGAATTGATAAAGAATCACCATTTAGAATACAAAGTGGAATTAATTATGTGGTTAATGAATTTTGTTCTATGGGAAATACTTATATGCCGTTACTAAAATTATACAAGCAATCTAAAAACATTCTCGGGGTAACTGATGAGGAAGTTGAGAAAAATATATATGATAGTGTATTACAGGGAAAATTAAAAATCGAGAATATAGATGAAGAAGATTGTGTTTTTACTATGCCTTTTTATTATTGCGAATTAAGTATAACTAAAAAAATAATAACTTTATCTATAGAACAGTATGAAGAATTAGAAATAGATATAGAAGAAAAGATTAATAATTTTGAGAAAGAAAAAAGCATACAATTTGCGGATTCTCAAAAGACAGCAATTTGTGGCGCAATGGAAAATAGTATTGAGATTATAACCGGAGGTCCTGGTACTGGTAAAACGACTATAATAAATTGTATTTTAGAGATGTTTGAAAAAGCAGGATTAAAGGTTTATATGGCTGCACCTACAGGTCGTGCTGCAAAAAGAATGACCGAAGCTACTGGACGAGAAGCAAAAACAATACATAGGTTATTGGAACTAGGTGTAGGGGGAGATGATAGCTCTCAGTTCACTAAAAGCGAGGAATCTCCATTGGATTGTGATGTATTAATTGTTGATGAAGCATCCATGATAGACATAATGCTTATGAATAGTTTGTTAAATGCAATTACCATAGGGACTAGGCTTATAATAGTTGGTGACGTTGATCAATTGCCATCAGTGGGTCCGGGTAATGTTCTAAGAGATCTTATTGATAGTAAAAGTGTCAAAGTGGTTAAACTTAAGGAGATTTTTAGGCAAGCACAAGAAAGTATGATCATTGTAAATGCTCATAAGATTAATAACGGTGAAATGCCAATTTTAAATAAAAGAGATAAAGATTTTTATTTTATTGAAAATAATGACCCGGATAAAATTTTAAATAGTATAATAACTTTAATAAATACAAGACTACCAAATTTTAATAAACATTGGGATAAAATGAGAAATATACAAATACTATCGCCTATGAGAAAAGGAATACTTGGTATAGAAAATTTAAATGTAGAACTTCAGAAGATATTAAATCCTAAAATTAAAGGCAAAAAAGAAAAGGAATATAGGAATACTATCTTTAGGGTTGGGGATAAGGTTATGCAAATAAAAAATAATTACTCAATGAAGTGGCATAAAATAAGTGCAAAAGCAGAAGATGGTACTGGGATCTTTAATGGTGATGTAGGGTATGTAGAAGACATTAATGAAGATAATGAAAATGTTGTTGTTATTTTTGATGACGATAAACGGGTAGAATATGAGGGTGTAAATTTGGATGAACTAATGCTTGCTTATGCTATAACAATACATAAGAGTCAAGGAAGTGAGTTTGAAGTTGTAATTATGCCTATGTTTATGGGACCACCACTTTTAATGAACAGGAATTTGCTCTATACAGGGATAACTAGGGCGAAAAATATGGTTGTCTTAGTTGGAGAGAGAAAAGCTATTAGTTTCATGAAAGATAATAACAGAAGTTTTGAGAGATATTCTGCACTGGGCTTTAGAATAAAACAAATAGTAGATGCAAATTTGAGCCTAGATTAATATTAACATAGTGTTATAAAAATATTTATGTATAAAGGGGATTTTGCATGGTTTACTACGAAAAATTAAACCTTAGTGAGGAAAAAGAAGAAATTAGTAAGAAAATTTTTAAATCTTATATAAATGGTGAAAACAATATTGATGTTGTATCTGTTTTTTACAATTCCTCTGATATATTCTTAAAAACAATAGTTGCATATGCAAGCGAAAACAAAAACATATTATATATAACTAATGAAGATGAACGTAACATTGATATTCTTTATTATATTAATAAATTTAGTAATTTGAGTTATTATGTGTATTCATCTACAATAAATTATAAAGGTGAAAATGGTCACTTATATATATGCGACTATGAGAATGCATTAAAATTAAAAGGAAAATTTGATTTGGTTATTTATAATGATATTCGAAGTTTTCCAAAGTTTAACAAAGAACAAATAAAAGACATATTACTAAAAACGAGAGGTCAAAATGGCTTAGCCATAGCCTATTGCGTAGAAAACGTTTTAAGTGATGCTAATACTATTATGTTTCCACTTAAAAATGCTAATATTCCAATTATTGAGCCTAGAATTATAACTACAAGAATAAATCTTAGTTTGGATATACCTTTAGTGGTTTATGAATATTTAAATTGGTCAATAATATCTAACAGAAAGGTAATAATATTTATACCGGATGCACAAAAGGCTATGTCAGTATTTGCATACCTAAGTAATTTTAAAAAAAAGCTAAGTGAGAATATAGTTTTATTTGTTAAAAGTAGAAGTGATTATAATATTAAAATAAACTTTATGAATAAAGATAAGGGAATACTAGTAACAAATGATTTTGAAGAAAACTATTTAGAATTTCATTCTGTTGATGTTATGGTTTACTTTGCTGATGATGTTAAATTTGATTACAAACAGCTGTTTTTCTTATCAAGTAAAGTTGGAAGATTTGAGAATATACAAAGGGGTGAGGCTATATTTTTAGCTAATGATCAAACTGTTCAAATGGATAAAGCGAAAAGCATGGCTAGTAAATTTAATGAGAAAGCGTGGGAAAGAGGATTATTAAATATATAAAAAAGATACTTTATTGTTTAGTT
The DNA here is from genome assembly GCF_937920395.1 of uncultured Clostridium sp. GTDB lineage: Bacteria > Bacillota > Clostridia > Clostridiales > Clostridiaceae > Clostridium_AD. Next base: position 3,296 of record NZ_CALEVF010000061.1, read on the forward strand.
CAAATTATATATTCTGGTGATGAGTCATGCGTGATATGCAATGGATATAGTGAGGAAAGTGAAGCATTATGTACTGTGTGTAGGAAGAAACTTAGGCGTTGTGAGGAAAGCTTTTATATAGGGCATTGCGCGGAAGAGTATAATGCGAGGTCAGTGTTTTATTATTCGAGTATAGTTAAAGAATTAATTATTAGACTTAAATATAAAAATGATTTTATATGTGGTGAAATTTTGGCTAAGTATATGTTAGAATCTGTTAAAGATAATGAATTAAAATTTGATTTAATATCTTATGTACCTATGACAAAAAAAGCTTTAAAAAATAGAGGGTATAATCAAAGTGAGTTTTTGGCAAAATATTTATCAAGATTTTTGAACATCCCAGTAATTTGCAATTTGGTTAAAACGGAAGATACTAAAGACCAAATAGGTCTAAGTGGTGATCAAAGATGGGATAATATGAAAAAATGCTTTGAAATTAAAGAGAACGAGTTTATAAAAAATAAAAAAATTTTACTAGTAGATGATGTTATAACTACTGGAGCTACAGCATTTCATTGCGCACATATGTTAAAAGTGAATGGAGCAATTAATATTTTTATATTGACTATAGCCAAAAGTAATGTATAATATTTATTGTAGTAAGTTAGGTTTGTGGTTGCAAGTCGAGGCCAGTCGCAGGCGAAACGATCCACGTAAGTTAAACAAAGTTTAGTGAGCATGGTGCGGCTTAGAGGTTAGTCCTGCCGTTTTAACGGGCGAGAGTGTTAGTAGTGAGAAGGTAATTCTGGGTAGCAAAAGCTCCAGCAGGCGAGTGTGGGGGCAAAGACCAGGTCAACTAACTTACTATATAAAACTCCTAATATTATATTAGGAGTTTTATTAAAAAAAACATGTAAACGTTTGAGATGTAAAAGTAATAGCAATTAATTCATAATTAATTTAAATAAATAGGGTATTAATTAGAAATAATAATAGATTACAATTTAAATTGCTTTAATATTACGTAAATTCTGATTTTATGGTTGCTATTTAGCATTAAGTGTAATAGAATTGAGTTACAAAACATATAGCATGCTTAATTATAAAGCATTATGTGGATATTAGAGAGGGGTTGTACGTATGAAAGTTAATGTAATGGGAAAAAACATGGAAGTAACAGAAGCCTTAAAGAATATGATAGATAAGAAAATATCTAGATTAGATAAGTATTTTAATCCAGATGTGGAAGCTCAGACAACCATGAGTGTCCATAAGAACAGACATACTATAGAAATTACAATACCTTTTAATGGAGTTGTTTTGAGATCAGAAGAAGTAAGTGATGATATGTATACAGCTTTAGATCTTGTTGTTGACAAATTAGAAAGACAAATTAGAAAGAATAAAACAAAATTAGAAAAAAGGAATAAAGGAACATCTCTTAAATTTCAGGGCATACCACAATATGATAATAGTGAAGATGGTGGATTAGATCCTAAAATAGTAAAGACGAAGAAGTTTGCATTTAAGCCTATGTCAGCTGAAGAAGCAGTACTTCAAATGGAATTAGTTGGTCATAGTTTCTTTGTATATATGAGCGATGGTAGTTCAGATGTAAATGGTAATTCAGAAGTAAATGTAGTTTATAAAAGAAAAGATGGAAATTACGGTTTAATAGAACCACAATTTTAAAATTTGAAGGATTAAAGTAATTATTTTTACTTTAATCCTTTTTTAACTTTGAGAATAAAAAATAAAATAAAAAGAATGATAAATCTATGAAAAATATCAAATTGTGTAAGTTGAATAGAAGTAAATTAAGTGGTATACTTTACAAGTGTATATTTGGAAGTATTAAAAAGAATAGTGAGGATGAAAATTATGAATTTAATTAAAAAATTATTTGGAAGTTATAGTGACAGAGAAATAAAAAGAATAATTTCAACAGTTGATGAAATAGAAAAATTAGATCCAATAATGACTAACCTAAGTGATGAAGAACTTAGAGCAAAAACAGATGAATTTAAAACCAGTTTGAGTAATGGAAAGACTTTAGAAGATATTTTGCCTGAAGCATTTGCAGTAGTTAGAGAAGCTTCGTGGAGAGTTCTTAAAATGAAGCATTTTAGAGTGCAACTAATTGGAGGAATAGTACTTCACCAAGGAAGAATAACAGAGATGAAGACTGGTGAAGGAAAGACCCTTGTAGCTACACTTCCATCATATTTGAATGCTCTAACAGGAAAAGGCGTTCACATAATTACAGTTAATGACTATCTTGCTAAAAGAGATAAAGAGGATATGGGTAAAATACATGAGTTTTTAGGTCTTACAGTGGGCGTAATTATTCATGATATAGATCAAACCCAAAGGCAAGCGGCTTATAATGCAGATATAACATATGGTACAAATAATGAATTCGGATTTGATTATCTAAGAGATAATATGGTTGTTTATAAAGAAGAAAGAGTTCAAAGGAAATTAAACTTTGTAATTGTGGATGAGGTAGATTCTATATTAATAGATGAAGCTAGGACACCACTTATAATATCTGGAGAAGGAGAAAAATCTACAGATTTTTATAAAGTAGCAGATCATTTTGTAAAGACATTAGTAAAAGAAGAAGATTACACAATAGATGAAAAAGCTAGTGCTGTTATAATGTCTGATGAAGGTATAGATAAAGCTGAAAAATTTTTTAGCTTAGAGAATTATGCTGACGCAGAAAATATGAACATACAACATCATGTAGTTCAAGCTTTAAAAGCAAACTATATTATGAAAAAAGATAAAGATTACATGGATAAAGATGGAGAAGTCATTATTGTAGATGAATTTACTGGAAGACTTATGGAAGGTAGAAGATATAGTGATGGACTTCACCAAGCGATTGAAGCAAAAGAGGGTGTAAAAATTGAGAAGGAGTCTAAAACTCTTGCAACTATTACCTTTCAGAACTATTTTAGGATGTATACAAAGCTTGCAGGTATGACAGGTACTGCTCTTACAGAAGAAAATGAGTTTAGAGAAATATATGGACTTGATGTAATAGTAATACCTACAAATATGCCTTTAGTAAGACTTGATAATGCAGATTTAGTTTTTAAAACTGTTAAAGGAAAATATAATGCTATTATAGATGAAATAGTTGAAACCCATAAGTGTAACCAACCGGTTCTTGTAGGTACTGTAAGTATAGAGAAATCAGAATTATTATCTGAGATGCTTAAGAGAAAAGGAGTTCCTCATCAAGTGCTTAATGCTAAATACCATGAAAAAGAAGCGGATATAATAGCTCATGCAGGTTCACTTGGAATGGTTACTATAGCAACCAATATGGCAGGGCGTGGTACAGATATTAAACTTTTTGATGGTGTTGTTGAAGTTGGTGGACTTAAAATAATAGGAACTGAAAGACATGAATCTAGGCGTATTGATAATCAACTTAGAGGTCGTGCCGGTCGTCAAGGGGATCCAGGAAGTACAAGATTTTATATATCACTTGAAGATGACTTAATGAGAATATTTGGGTCAGAAAGACTTCAAGGTGTTGTAGGAAAATTAGGATTAACTGATGAAGATGCGATTGAAAGTAAAATGGTTAGTGGTGCTATAGAAAGTGCTCAAAAGAAGGTTGAAGGAAATAATTTTGATATAAGAAAAAATGTTGTTCAATATGATGATGTAATGAACCAACAAAGAGAAATAATTTATAGACAAAGAACAGAAGTTCTTCAAGGTGAAAATACTAAGGAACAAATTGAAGATATGCTAAAAGATATCATTTTTACAACAGTTGATTCACATATTACTGAGGTAGAAGAAGAATTAGATGCAGAACTTGCGAAATTAATTAGCTATTTTGAGGAAATATTTCTTCCAAAAGGTATGGTTACAGTAGATGAACTTGGTAAATTAACTAATGAAGAAATTAAAGAAAAGCTTCTAGAAATCGCTCATACAATCTATGCCCAAAGGGGAGAAGATTTTGGCGATGAACAAATAAGAGAAGTTGAAAGAGTTATTCTTTTAAGAGTAGTAGATAGTAAATGGATGGACCATATTGATGATATGGAACATTTAAAGCAAGGTATTGGACTTCGCGCTTACAAGCAACAAGATCCTACACAAGCTTACCAAATGGAAGGTAGTGATATGTTTGCTGAAATGATTTATAATATCAAGACAGAAACTATTAAATACTTATTCCATGTTCAAATTGAAAGAGCACCAGAGAGAGAAATGGTTGCGCAAATCACATCAACTAATCACGATGATTCTGTTAAAAAAGAACCAACTAAGAAAGAAGTTAAAGTAGGAAGAAACGATGAATGTCCTTGTGGTTCAGGGAAAAAATATAAAAACTGTTGTGGTAGAGGATAGTTATAGTATGAAGTTATAATTTGAATCTAAAAAGGAGGCATACAATTTACGTTGCATGTCTCTTTTTAATGACATTTTAGAAGGTAAGTCCCCTACTTCTAAAGTTTGAGTGACTACTTAAGAAAAATAAATCATCGGGGAATGTACAAATATCCTTCTGAAGTCGTCAATTCATCTTCTTCTAATCTGTTGCAGCGACCAAGGAGATGATTAATATAATAAAAGGGGTGTTAATATTGATAATATTAATTGAAGAAATATTAAGCGAAATAAACATATTGAAAGGCAATGTCGAAGAGATAAGGGTGTCTCTTTGACGTAGCATCTATGGTAAAGGAATTAAAGGAATATGAGTTTAAAATGCAGGAAACTAGCTTTTGGGAAGATATTCCGAGGGCTCAACAAATTACTAAGTTAGCTAAGGGAATTAAGGATAAAATTGATAGATTTAATCTATTACTTAGTAAGATAGAAGACCTGGAAATGTTAACGCAGTTAAGCTCCGATGAAGAAGATGATTCCTCTTTAGAAGAAATAAAAGCCGAACTTAAAGATTTAGTTCATATTGCTGATCAGTTTAGGTTAGAAATTTTATTGTCTGGAAAATATGATAAGAATAATGCTATTTTAACACTTCATACCGGTGCAGGTGGAAGTGATGCTCAAGATTGGACAGAAATGCTTTATAGAATGTACTCAAGATGGTGCGAAAAAAAAGGATATAAAGTTGAAGTACTAGATTACCAACCCTCTGATGAGGCAGGTATTAAAGCAGTTACATTAAAAATAACAGGTGAGTATGCTTATGGATATTTAATGGCTGAAAAGGGCGTGCACAGATTAGTAAGAATTTCGCCTTTTAATGCTAATGGTAAGAGACAAACTTCATTTGCATCTTGTGAAGTGCTTCCAGAACTTACCGAGGATCAAGATATTGACATAAAGCCTGATGACCTTAGAATAGATACATATAGATCTGGAGGCGCAGGAGGCCAACATGTAAATAAAACCGATTCTGCTATAAGGATTACTCATATTCCTACTGGTATTGTAGTGCAATGTCAAAATGAGCGAAGTCAGCATAGCAATAGACAAACTGCAATGAAGATGCTTATGGCAAAACTCTTGATTTTACAGGAAAGAGAGAAAAAGGATAGGATAGAAGACTTAACCGGAGATTTAAAGGAGAATGGCTGGGGAAGTCAAATTAGATCATATGTATTTCATCCATATAGCATGGTTAAGGATCATAGAACTAATATAGAAGTAGGAAATGTAGAGTCGGTTATGGATGGGGATATTGATGTTTTTATTGAAGGATATTTAAGACAAAGTAAGAAATAGATGATTTTTATAGTTATAAATAAGAAAAAACAGTAGAAGATTAAATATTCTACTGTTTTTTCTTAATTTAATTTACATATAAAGTCCTATATAATAATTTGAATTAAGAAATTATAACTGGTTATGATGATGTAATTATGGTAAAATAATACTTAAATAAAAAATGACTATTAAGTTAATAATAAATTATTGAATCGAGGTGGATTATGATAACAATAATATTGCCATATTTGAAAATTGTATTAAGTTCAGCAAGTGTATATATTTTTATTGTATTTGCTATAAGATTGTTTGGGAAAAATGAGTTAGCTCAATTATCGGTAATTGATTTAGTTTTTATTTTGCTTATAAGTAATGCCGTTCAGAATGCAATGGTAGGTACGAATTCAACGCTAGGAGGTGGAATAGTAGCCGCTACTTCACTATTTGCAGTAGATTATCTATTTAAAAATATAATGTATCGTTTTCCTGAATTTAATAAGTTAATACAAGGAGAACCACTGCTATTAATTTATAATGGTAAAATCAACAAAAAAAATATAATTAAAGCTAAAATTTCAATGAATGAAATTATGGAAGTTATTAGGGAACATGGAGTCTCTAAGATTGAACAAGTGGATATGGCAGTATTAGAAGTTGATGGAAATATAAGCGTAATGTCCGGAGGCGTTGGAAATAAGACAACTAGGAAGAAAAAGGCACATAAGGCAATAACAAAGAATACATAAAATAAAAACATTTGACATTGCCTCAATATGATTACATTGTTATATTTATATGGATAAAATAGTATATCTAGTTAAAGCACCTAACATACTTCCTTCGACTACCTCGTTTAATTTATTTACCATTACTTTTGGAGGTTCATTCATACTATTTTTTATCCACTGTACTGTTATACCTACAAAAGCATGAGTGTAAAAATCTGCAATAAAACTTTTGTCAGTAGTTGAAACTTTTATGCCAGAGGAAACATCGTTTACTACACCCATAATTAGATCGTAGGTTTCTTTAAAAAGATATCCATCAAATGCATTTTGACCAGGAGTATTAAGAGCATTAGTATAAAAGGATTTATTGTTCATTAAATAGGTTAAAGTTTTATACATGGCATCAGTCCAATGTTCATAGTTTGTGTCACCGGCTAAATTTTCTATTGCCTCAGTATAATAAATCCAGTTTACAAGATCGAATTTATCTTTAAAATGATAATAAAAGGTTTGTCTGTTAACGCCACAATTATCTGCAATTTGACGAATTGAAATTTTTGATAATGGAATTGTTTCCATTAATTTCTTAATTGATAGTGCAAGAGCTTTTTTAGTTATTTGGGATCCTGACATTATTATCACCTACAAATATGTGTATTAATAAAAGTAAATAATAATATTAACTTTTATTAATATTATTATAACAAAAGGAATACATGCATTCAACAAAAATGGAACGCATTTAAAAATCGCCTCACTTATTAAAAAAGTGAGATGATTTTTAAATACAGTTTAAATTTAAGACTTAATGGTTTAGGAGATACTTTAATAAGCTCTTCCCCAGATAACATTTGCTTTAGCTGGTTTGCCACAACATAAGCAAACACCTGCATCCTCTGACTGGTCAAATGGCATACATCTAGATGATGCACCAGCAACTTCTTTTACTTTTTCTTCGCAAGCAAGGTCTCCACACCATGGAGCATTAACAAAACCTAAAGTTTTATCAAGAATTTCTTTTAATTCTTCAACTGTTTTTGCATTAAAGGTTCTATTGTCTTGTGCATCTTTAGCTTTTTCAAAGAGAGATTTTTGAATATCAATTAAAAGTTCTGGAATTTTTGATTCTAGTTCATCCATAGGAACAAATAATTTTTCACGGGTATCTCGTCTTACTAATACAACTTGATTTTTTTCTATATCTTTTGGACCAACTTCAAGTCTAAGTGGAACACCTTTCATTTCATATTCACTGAATTTCCAACCGGGCATTTTATCACTAATATCTATTTTTACTCTAGCAACTTTTGATAACATATTCTTAAGTTCTGTTGCTTTTTCAATTACGCCTTCTTTATGTTGTGCAACTGGAACAATCATAAGCTGAATTGGCGCTATTGCTGGTGGAAGTATTAAGCCGTTATCATCGCCATGAACCATAATTAAAGCACCTATAAGTCTTGTAGACATACCCCAAGAAGTTTGGTGTACATAAGCAAGTTTACCGGTTTTATCTGAATACTGGATGTTAAAAGCTTTTGCAAAACCATCTCCAAAATTATGAGAGGTTCCGCATTGTAGTGCTTTACCATCATGCATTAAACTTTCAATTGTGTAAGTTTCATTTGCTCCAGCAAATTTTTCTTTTTCTGTCTTTTTGCCTTTTATAACTGGAATAGCAAGGGTTTCCTCGCAAAATTTAGCATATATATTAAGCATTTTAAGAGTTTCTTCTTTAGCCTCTGCTTCAGTGGCATGTGCAGTATGCCCTTCTTGCCATAAAAATTCTGAACTTCTAAGAAAAGGTCTTGTGGTTTTTTCCCATCGAACTACAGAACACCATTGATTATATAATTTAGGAAGATCGTTGTACGATTGAATTATTTTTGAATAGTGATCACAAAATAATGTTTCGGAAGTAGGTCTTACGCAAAGCCTTTCTGCGAGTAGTTCGTTACCACCGTGTGTTACCCAAGCAACCTCTGGAGCAAAACCTTTAACGTGGTCTTTTTCCTTTTCAAGTAAGCTCTCAGGAATGAACATTGGCATATATACATTTTCATGACCTGTATCTTTAAACATCTTATCCAAAATCTTTTGAATATTTTCCCATATTGCATAACCATAAGGCCTGATTACCATGCAACCTCTAACGCTCGCATAATCAGCAAGTTCTGCTTTTTTTACAATATCGGTATACCATTTTGCAAAATCTTCGTCCATAGAGGTAATAGATTCTACAAATTTTTTCCCTTTTGCCATAATTACTCTCCTCCTAATAAATAAAAAAATTTAAACTAAATACAAAAAAACCCGCATCCCGAAAAGTATTAATTTTATTAGTACTTTTCTCTATATTGGGTATATTAACTTCTAATAATAGGGTACTTTAAAATTAATCATAGAATAAAAATAATAATATGTCAAGAAACAATTCGAGATTCCACTAATATATAGATTTCGCATAATATATACTAAAAGGTTTTATTACTCTTATTATAAAGTAAAGATACCACTAGAGTTCCAATTATAGATATAATAAAACATTCTTTGTAATATAAGATAATAAAATTGTCCTTAAAAGTACATTTAACTATTGCTTTAGAAGCTACATCATAACACCTTTTTATGGCAGCTAAACTTATATGATCATAAGTATCTTCTGGCGTGTGTATACGCGTCATATCATTGTCACAAAAGGTTATGGCGTCAATATTTTGCTTCCTAAAGCCTTCATGGTCACTTGCATCTTCAAAAAGATAATTAAAAAAGATATTCTCACTTTTGCATATACTTGAAACAGATTTTATAAAAGGTGTTTTAGTTGTGTCTTTTTTTGCTCCCATGATGCAAAGTGGTATATTGTTATTACTTCCAATCATGTCAAAATTAAAAACTTTACTCTTCGTTATGTTAGATTTATATTTTGTGATAAATTGTGTTGAACCTAAGCAGCCGAATTCTTCTGCATTAAAGCCTATGAAAAGAATGCTACGATTGGGTTTGCCAAGTGAAGTTAGGTATTTGCTCATTTCTAGCATAAAAGAAAGTCCGGATGCATTATCTAGAGCACCATTATATATAGTGCCATTTAAATCTGTTCCTATATGATCAAAATGTGCAGAAACGATTATTGGCGAAATAGAGGTATCGGTGCCTTCTATATAGCCCATAACATTACTTATATTAGCTTCAGAGACCTCATATGGAATGAAACAATTTACTGTATTGTTATTAGCTATTAAAGTTTTGAGGCTTGCAAGGGCTTTACTAGTGACCATAATATACATATTGTATTTAGATCCATTGATAAAAGAACTTCTAAAAGATAAATTATTGTTAGGAGGGACAAATAATATGAACGGGCCGTCCGTGGTACTTAGTTTTATGTAGTTTTTATTTATTGCTGTAACATTGCTTTTGTTAAAAGTTAAATGGTTTGTTCGGAAGTTTACCATATCTTCTTTGAAATCTTTGCTATAAACAAAATTTTTTATTATAGTTCCATTTTTATCATATACTTTCAAATATGGACTGCCTTTAATTATTTTTGGATATTTTACTTTGAAGTTTAGAAACTCTTTGCCTTTATAAGGCTTTAAACCACTATTTTTCAATTCAGTGTTAATATATTCAGCAATTTCCTGATTTTCTAAAGTACCAGGCAATCTACCTTTAAATTGATCAGACGAGATATACTTTATATTTTGCCCTACGTTTGTAGGATTGAACCTATATAAGGTATAATATACATGTGTACTATAAAATAACAATAAAAGAAAAAAGATTAATAAAAATGAAGATTTTGGTTTTTCCATACATTTCTCCTATAAATTTCTATATTCTATATAGATATGTTGGAAGGAATCGTGGTATGATTAAACAAGTTAATTTTAGTTATTTAAACTTAAAAATATAAATTATGTGAGGAGGATTGGCTGTTAATTATAAGATAATAAATAAACAACATACAGAATGATATTTATTTTGTTTATGATGATTGTAGACAGCCAAAAGATATGGAGAATATAAATAGTAGATTAATTAAAGAATTTGCAATAACTATGGAGCAGGCTGAAAGTGTGATTCAATTATTAGATGAAGGGAATACAGTTCCATTTATAGCTAGATATAGAAAAGAGAGAACTGGTGGACTTGATGATATAATACTTAGAAATTTCACAGAAAGACTTATATATCTTAGAAATTTGGATGAAAGGAAAACAGATGTAATACGTCTTATAGGTGAGCAAGAAAAATTAACGCAGGAAATTGAAAAAGCGATAAATAAATGCGAAACACTTACAGAAATTGAGGATATATATAGACCATATAAGCCTAAAAAAAGAACAAGAGCTATAATAGCAATAGAAAAGGGGCTTAAGCCATTAGCTGAAACGATTTTTAGTGGTGAATTTAAAGGCAATATAAATGAGTACGCACAGGGGTTTGCAAACGAAGATAAATTGGTAAGTAATGCTCAAGATGCACTTGCGGGCGCTGGGGATATTATAAGTGAAATGATCTCAGATGAAGCTGATTATAGAAAATGGATTAGAGGGCAAGTACATAACTTTGGAACTGTAGAAACTAAGGGAAGTTCAGAGGATACTACTCCATTTGAAATGTATTATGAGTATAAAGAAGGAATTAGAACTATTCCACCACATAGAATTCTAGCTATTAATAGAGGAGAAAAAAGTAAGATACTTTCTGTGAAAATTAAGGCTGATAATGATAAAATAATTGAATATTTAAGAAACAAGTGCTTAAAGGGCAATAGTGAAACAGATAAATTTATAGAATTAAGCATAATTGATTCAGTAAAAAGACTTATATTCCCATCAATTGAGAGAGAAATAAGATCTGAATTAACAGAAAAGGGTGAAATCGGAGCAATAGATATTTTTAAAGCTAATTTGAAAGCTTTGCTAATGCAGTCACCTATAAAAGGAAAAGTAGTGTTAGGGTTTGATCCTGGATTTAGAACTGGGTGTAAAATTGCAGTGCTTGATGAAACTGGCAAGGTTTTAGATATAGCCACAGTATATGCGACTGCTGGTAGTCAGGATGGAGTTAAAAAATCTATAGCTATTATTAAAGATTTAGTAATTAAAGATAATGTAGAAGTGGTTTCACTTGGTAATGGAACGGCTAGTCGTGAGTCAGAAGAAATATTAGCCCAAATTATTACAGAGCTTAAGCAAGAATGTTCAAGAGATTTATATTATGTTATAGTTTCAGAAGCAGGAGCGTCAGTGTATTCAGCATCTGAACTTGCATCTAAAGAATATCCAGATATAGATGTATCAATTCGTGGAGCTATTTCTATTGGGAGAAGGCTTCAAGATCCACTAGTGGAACTTGTGAAAATTGATCCTAAAGCTATTGGGGTTGGTCAATATCAACATGATGTGGCACCTAAGAAACTTGATGAGTCTTTAAAGGGAGTTGTTGAGGATTGTGTTAATGCTGTTGGTGTTGATCTTAATATTGCAACGCCGTCGCTTCTAGCTTATATATCAGGAATAAACACTGCTATTGCTCAGAACATTGTAGCTTATAGAGAAGAGAATGGTAAGTTCAAAGCTAGAAAAGAATTATTAAAGGTAAAAAGACTTGGTGCAAAAGCGTATGAACAATGTGCAGGTTTTTTAAAAGTTATGGAGAGCAGCGAATTTTTAGATAACACTTCAATACATCCTGAGTCTTATAAAGCTACTAAAAAGTTATTAGATTTTTTAAATTATACAAAAGAAGATTTTAAATCCTTAAACTTCAAGGATATTGATGAGAGGATAAAAGATATTAATTTTAATGAACTTGCACTAAAACTAGAAACAGGGGCCCCAACTCTTAGGGATATTATAAAAGAAATTAAAAAGCCAGGTAGAGATCCAAGAGAGGAATTGCCGAAACCAATATTAAAAACTGGTGTAGTTCAAATGAAGGATCTTAAACCAGGCATGAAACTTATGGGGACCGTTAGGAATGTGTCTGATTTTGGAGCATTCGTTGATATTGGAGTTCATCAAGATGGATTAGTGCATATAAGTCAGTTATCAGACAAATTTGTAAAACATCCATTAGATGTGGTTAGTGTTGGAGATATAGTAGAAGTTAGCGTAATTGAAGTTGATGAGAAAAGAAAAAGAATATCATTATCAATGAAAAACTAATAACTAATATCTTGCTTTTTTTATAAAACGTGTATATAATTAAAGTATAAAATAAAATTTAATAATCTTCAGGGCGGGGCGAAGTTCCCCACCGGCGGTAAAGCCCGCGAGCCGTAAAGGCAGATTCGGTTAGATCCCGAAGCCGACAGTAAAGTCTGGATAAAAGAAGATGTGATATATGTGAATTTGCCCTGATATAGTTATATATCAGGGTTTTTATTATATCCATCCCTTAAAGATATTTAAATAGGGGGTATAAAAATGAGAGACGAAAAACTTATTAAAATGATTAAAATTTCACTTTTAGCTGTTATAGCTTTTCTTTTAATGTATATTGAATTGCCAATACCTATATTTCCTTCATTCCTAAAAATAGATATTAGTGATTTACCAGCACTTTTAGGGGCGTTTGCATTAGGACCGATAGCAGGAGTTATTATTGAACTTGTTAAAAACATATTACATGGAGTGTTTGCGGGGAGTACCGCACTAGTAGGAGAACTCGCAAATTTTCTAGTAGGGTCATGTTTAGTATTAGTTTCTGGGTATATATATAAGGTTCGTAAAAGTAAAGGCGGAGCAATGGTCGGGTTATTAATTGGAACGATTGTTATGTCAGTTTTCGCAGCTATATTAAACTATTTCGTTGTATTACCTTTATATGAAACTGTATTAGGATTTCCAATAACTGCAGTGGTAGCAATGGGATCAAAAATAAATAATAACATTACAAATTTAAATTCTTTTGTTGTTTGGATGATAATTCCTTTTAATATTCTTAAAGGAGTTGTATTATCTGCAATGACGTTAGCTTTATATAAGAGTGTTTCTCCTATACTTCATAAAGAAAATATTGAGAGCAAATATAAAAGCAGACAAAATAATTATTAATAGAAATACAAAAGACTAGCATTTATTTGCTAGTCTTTTGTATATTTCAGCTATAGATGTCTATTCCACATGATTACAGCATCCTCACCGTTATCTTCGTAATAATGACGTCTTAAACCTTCTTGTTCAAAACCATATTTTTCATATAAGTTTATAGCAATAAAATTTGAACTCCTAACCTCGAGAGTTATTGCTGTAACTTTATGTTTTCTACAAATTCTAAATAATGCCTCCACGATAATGTTTCCAGCGCCATTTCCACGAGCTTCGGGGTGAACTGCAATATTAGTTACATGAGCTTCATCTATAATTACCCACATCCCACCATAACCTACTATTGTATTTCCTTTTTTCAATACAACATATTTAGCGAACTTATTATCTAGTTCACTTTGGAGTGAGTCTAAACTCCAAGAAATAGGGAAGCTTAACTCACTGATATTGAGTATGGATTTAATAGATGATTCATCCATTGGGTAAATCTTAAAGTCGTTATTCATTTTTCTTTTGCCTCATTTTTTCTTCATACTCACGCTCAGCTTGTGGTTTTCGTAGGTAAATAGGAACTGATGCATATATGTCATCAAAAGTTCCATTATTTAAAAGCTTGAGACCTAATTCGCCAAGGGATGAAGCCTTTGCAAGATTTAGATGGTCTGGCGCAAAACTTACCTTGGGTAAATTAGCTAGAAGTTTTTCTTTGAATTTTATGGTTCCGTCTCCTACAAAGGATATGTTACAATCCTTATCCTTAAGCATATTTACTAATTCATCAACTGATATATTAATGTAGTCGCTAATACGATTAAGCTCGCAATCCTTAAAGGTATAAAGGGCGGTGTAAACATTATCTCTTAAAGCATCTAGTATGGGACATATAATTCCATCGGTGTAGGCTAAGTTGTATGCTAAAGAATCCAAGGTGGATACAGTTACAAAGGGCTTATTTGACCCTTGGCTTAGTCCTTTTATGGTAGCCATACCAATTCTAAGGCCTGTAAAGGAACCGGGCCCCTTAGAGGCTACAAACGCGTCAATATCATCTATGCTCATTTGCGTATTTTTGAATAATTCATCAATTATAGGCATGAGTATTTGGGAATGTTGTTTTTTATAGTTAAAGGTTATTTCACCAAGGATTTTGCTATCGTCAAGGATTGCACAAGTTGCAGATTGGGTAGCAGTATCGAGACTTAAAATTTTCATAGTATTATCTCCTTTACATAATTGTATCTTTTATCAGAATACTCCATAGTAATTTTTCTATAATTATCACCAAGTTCAGGGAGCTTTTCTATAGTTATGGTTAATTTGTTGGGTGGAATTATTTCTTCAATGTAATTAGCCCATTCAATAACACTAACTCCAT
>NZ_CALEVF010000062.1 GCF_937920395.1 uncultured Clostridium sp.
ATGAGGATATATTTCAGTATTATGCGTCTATTTATCCAAGCAGAATATCAGCAAATATAGCTTTTGATGAAGCTTTAGCACAACAAATATATGCTGCTTCAGATATGTTTTTGATGCCATCACTCTTTGAACCTTGTGGTATTGGTCAGCTTATTGCATTAAAATATGGGAGCATTCCAATCACACGTGAAACCGGAGGACTTAAAGACACAATTATTCCTTATAATAAATATACTGGTAAAGGGAATGGTTTTTCTTTTAATAATTACGATGGTAAAGAGTTGCTTGAAACTATAAATAGGGCTCTTGAGTTGTATAAAGATAAAACTTCCTGGGACAAATTAGTTCAGAATGCTATGAGCTCAGATAATAGTTGGGAACATTCTGCTAAAAATTATATGAAATTATATAGTGATCTAAGAAAATAATGGCTAGCAGTTTAAAAAACATATACTAGGTTATTTTTAATGTGTTATAGAATGAATGAATTCTAAAATTTCTAGGTGGTGAATGTTGTGATAATTGATAAAAAGATATTTAAGATGGATTATATAGAAAAACTACAAACAATGTTTGCAGAGGAAGCAGTTGATGCTTCCCCTTTGCATCAATATTATGCTTTAGGTGCGCTCGTAAAAGATTATTGCGCAAAGCCTTGGATAGAAAGCAACAAGGAGTATGCAAAAAACAAAGGAAAACAAGTATACTATTTTTCAATGGAATTTTTAGTTGGTAGATTGCTAAATAGTAATTTAGTTAATCTAGGACTTAAGGATATATGTGAGGAAGCACTTAGTGAACTAGGAATTAGTTTGATTGAGGTAGAGGATATAGAAGTGGATGCTGGACTTGGCAATGGTGGACTTGGAAGACTAGCAGCATGCTTTTTAGACTCTATGGCGTCGACGCAGGTGCCAGGTCATGGTTGTGGCATAAGGTATAAATATGGGTTGTTCAAACAAAAAATAGAAAATGGGTATCAGGTTGAAGTCCCCGATAATTGGCTTAAAAATGGTAATGCCTGGGAAATAAGAAAAGAAAGTAAGGCTGTTGAAGTTAAATTTGGGGGAAATGTTTATTTGAATGAGGATAACGGGGTAACAAAAGTTATTCATGAAAATTATGAATGTGTACGTGCAGTGCCTTATGATACTCCAATAAAAGGGTATAAAAACAATACTGTAAACACTTTAAGACTTTGGAGCGCCGAAACTATGGAGGAAGATTTTGATTTTTCATCTTTTAGTCAAGGGAATTATGCAAAAGCTGGGGAGAATAAGTACGCAGCTGAGGCTATTTCACAAATTTTATATCCGGATGATAGCTACGAAAAAGGTAAACTATTAAGACTAAAACAAGAGTATTTTTTTGTAAGTGCAGGGCTTCAAAGTATTTTAAAAAATTATAAGAAGAAAAAAATATCTCTTCTTGAATTTTATAAACATATTGCAGTGCAAATAAATGATACTCATCCTGCTGTAGCAGTTGCTGAGCTAATGAGACTTTTAATGGACGAGGAGAACTTATCTTGGGATGATGCGTGGTACGTTACAACAAGAACTACAGCCTATACTAATCACACAATTATGGCGGAGGCATTAGAAAAGTGGCCTGTGGATATGTTTAAAAAATTGCTCCCACGAATTTATATGATTGTGGAAGAAATAAATAGACGGTTTTGTAATGAAGTTTATCATAGGTATAATGGTAATTGGAACAAGGTAAATAATATGTCTATCATTTATAATGGGTATGTACGAATGGCATACCTTGCAATTGTGGGGGGGCATTCTGTTAATGGAGTAGCAAAACTTCATACAGAATTATTAAAACATCAGGAGCTTTCTGACTTTTATGAATTTTTTCCTGAAAAATTTAACAACCAAACTAATGGAATAACTCACAGAAGATGGTTATTAAATTCTAATGTTGAACTTGCAAAACTTATAACAGAAACTATTGGTGAGGGGTGGATAAAAACTCCAAATAATCTCAATAAGTTAATGGCTTACGTAAAGGATGATGCGTTTCAAGAGAAAACGCATATTATAAAAACAAACAATAAAATAAAATTTTCAAACCATGTATTATCAACTTATGGGATAACAATTGATCCAAGTTCCATATTTGATGTTCATGTTAAAAGAATGCATTCATATAAAAGACAAACTT
>NZ_CALEVF010000063.1 GCF_937920395.1 uncultured Clostridium sp.
AACTCCCCATAGATATAACAATAGGAAGAAATAGAGCAGAAAACACTGCAGCTTTAACTGATGCGCTTCTCATTTTACCTGCATCTAGTTTAAACTCTTTTAGATTTTCTTCTTCCCTTACAAGAGTTTTAGTAGTTTTAGCCCCTGATATCTCTTCACTAAAATCTGCAGTTAATCGTGAATTTAATTTTCTAACACCTCTATATGATTTAAGAATCTTCTTTTGAAAATACATTCCTATTAAAAAGAGAACTGGTACCACACTCATGCATATAATAGTTAATCCTACATTATTATAAAGCATTACTCCTATAAATCCACCCATCATAACTAATGCCCATACCATGTCAATTAGTCCCCATGATATTATTTCACTAAGTTTTGTTATATCAGAGGTCATTCTTGCCATAAGCCATCCAACAGATGATGTATCATAATATGAAAAAGAAAGCTCCTGAAGCCTTTTAAATCCAATTTTTCTTATATGATATGCTAAGTGTGTTTCTATTTTTCCAGCATGCATTATAAATGATCTTACAGTTAGTCCTTGAATAACAATAACAACAAAATATACCAATGCAAATGTAGTAAGCCCATCTATAGTTTTTTTAACTATAAAATTGTCAATTGCATACTTTGTTAGTAGTGGCATTACTACATCTATACCTGCCACTCCAACCATTAAAAGTGCTAAAAATATAAGTCCATTTTTGAATTCTGACAGGTATTTAAAAAGTTTTCTCCATATACCTATATCTATCTTTTGAGTTGATTTGATTTTATCTATTCTATCCATAATATTACCTGCCTTTTACTCATAACTTACTAACGTATCATCCGTAAAATCATCAATATTGGTCTGTATATCCCATATTCTTTTATATATACCATCTTTTTTAATAAGCATTTCATGGGTGCCTATGTTTTCAATCTTTCCATGATTTAATACTATTATTTTATCTGCATCCATTACTGTTGAAATTCTGTGAGAAATTATAAATGTAGTACTGTTTTTACTCTTCTTTTTCAGTTTTCCCCTTATGATTCTATCAGTTTCAGAATCCACTGCACTTAATGAATCATCAAATATTAGTATTGGCATATCTTTAAGAAGGGTTCTTGCTATTGCCACCCTTTGCCTTTGTCCTCCTGATAATGTAACACCTTTTTCTCCAACAACAGTATCATACCCCTTCTCAAAGGTCGTTATAACATTATGTACAGCAGCTACAGTTGCTGCACTATATATTTCTATATTTTTTGAATGTATCTTAGCCATTTTAATATTTTCCTTTATAGTTCTCGAATAAAGAAAAGGTTCTTGGAGCACTATACCTACATTCCCTCTCATATGTTTTCTTTCTATATCCTTAAGTTCAACTCCATCAATTTTTATAGATCCACTATTATAGTCATAAAGCCTTAACAAAAGATGTACTAGTGACGACTTACCTGAACCTGTTGGCCCAACAATAGCAACTGTTTCGCCTTGCTTTACATTGAAAGTTAAATCTTTTAGTATCGCGTGGCCTTTCTCGTATTCAAAGCATACATTTTCAAAACTTATATCCCCTTTGATTTCACTCTTAAGAGCCTTTCCGTATTCCTTTTCCACTGAAACATCAAGAATTTTTGTTATCCTCTTAAGTGACACTGACATTTTACCCATATCAGTTAAAACTCTACCAAGTTGCCTTACTGGCCACAATAACATTCCTTCATAAGTATTAAATACCACCAAAGTACCCAAACTTATTACACCAGTAACTGCAAAATAAATACCTGAAACCAAAACTAGACCAATTTGAGTCATACAAAGTATATCAGATGATGACCAATAAATTGATTCTAGTTTTACCAATTTGAAATTTAAATCTCTATATTTTTTATTTTCCTTTTCATATTTTTCAATTTCAAAATTCTGTCTTCCAAATGCTTTTACAACTCTAACTCCACTTAAATTTTCTTGTAGAATCGTAGTTAAAACACCCTCTTGTTCATCTGCTTTTTCAAAAGTACTTTTTATTTTATAAAAAAACACATATGAGAATATAAAAATAATTGGTACTATTACCATGGCAATAATCGTCATATTTTTATTAAGTGACAACATCATTATTATTGCGAAAACTACTATAAAAAATGCTCTTCCTATTTCCACCATTTGCGTTGCAAAAAACTTTCTAACAGTTTCTACATCGGAGGTACATCTTTGAATAAGATCGCCCGATTCCGCTTTAACATGATACTCATATGGTAGATTTTGAATATGATCATAAAGTTTTACTCTCATGTTTTTTGATATATTTTCAGCAGCACGAGCAGAAAAATTTCCACTCAAAAACAAGAAAATACCTCTTATACATGTTAATGTTACAAGACTTAATGCACAAATCCATAAATTTGTTATAAGTGCCTGTTTACCACCTACTGCCATAATTAGCTTTTGCAGAGGTTTTATCACATCCATTGGTTTATTCCCTATTACTGAATCTATTGTTATTTTTATAATCAAAGGCTCAATCATTGCTACAAATGTTGCTGCTGCTATAGAAAGTATTGCTGCAACATATAAGACTCTATTACCTTTAGTTAAATTTATTAATTTATTCATACGATTTATCTCCTCGGCTTTACCAAGTACATGATGAAAATACATCAATACTTACTTTTTAATTAAATCATCTCCTGCGGAGCTGAAGTATTAACGACTTCAGAAGGAGGTTTATATTTACACTTAAGTTTTCTATTTATTAGAGTATGTAACTCCAACTTATAAAAGTGGGGTCCTTTCCTTCTGAAATGCCGTTAAATACTTTCGTGTTTCCTCCTCAGTGCTAGTATACGCCTCCGTCATTTTACCTTTAAAGTCATCACCATTTGTACAAAATTCTGGAATCCCAAGTGTCCTAATAACTTCATGTTTAACTTCTGGTGTTATATACGAAAATGTCATATTTAGAACGTCTTCATCCATTCTATCAGAGTTTTCAAATTCTCGTTTTAAATCTTCTATAGTTCTTCTCGACCTACGATGTATCTTTGCTTTTCTCTTAACCTGTTCCCCTTCACTACCGCTTCTTAGAGTTCTAAGTGCTTTCAAAAAATCATCTTTATCCATACCTCTAAGTTTTAAAATTACAAAGGGATCCTTATCAAATTCAATTCCAAGCATATAATGAACCGCTGCTATATGCTTACATGGATTTGCAAAACCTGAGCATGAACATTCACTTAGTAAATGTATTTGTTTTTTAGGAAAAAGAGATACCCCTCCTTCTTTAAAAGCTTCTTCTATATTTTCTGGCATTTCACCATTCAAAAGCTTAGCACAAAAAATAGCTTTTTTTACCATTACATTCATTATTTTTTTCCACTGTTCCTTGGTAAAAGCACTTATTTTTATATTTACTTTATAAGGTTCTTCGTTACTACCTTGAACCATTGCATTTATTTCTCCTGTGCAAAAATCTAAACTCAGTACATTGCCCTCTCTTGCACATTCACGTCCGCTGTCAATCGTCGAACTTGCTGTAAAACTTGAAATTGCATTATTCCATTTTTTAGACCACCAATTACTTCCAAATTCATTTCTTATTCTTCCAGTCACGAAGTTACATCTCCTTGCATATATACATGCAAATAACAACCATAAAAAAATCTTTTTGATTGTTATCTGTGAATTTTATGCTTTATTATTATGCTCTAATACAAATAACTCGCGAAGCTCCTTATTGCTCATCTCTGATATCCAATTTTCATTTGTTGACACTACACTTTCAGCAAGTGCCTGTTTTCGCTCTAACATCTCATCTATTTTCTCCTCAAGAGTTCCCATACATATGAATTTATGCACATGTACATTTTTAAGTTGCCCTATTCTAAACGCTCTATCCGTTGCCTGGTTTTCCACAGCTGGATTCCACCATCTATCAAAATGGAATACATGATTAGCTTTTGTTAAGTTTAAACCAAGTCCTCCAGCTTTTAATGATAATATAAATACCATAGGCTCACCACTGTCATTTTGAAATATATTGATTAATTCTTCTCTTTTCTTTCTGCTCGTTCCTCCATGTAAAAAGAGTGTCTTTACTCCTAATTTTTTCTCAATCTCAGACTCCAATATGTGTCCCATTTCTGCAAATTGAGTAAATACTAGTGACCTATCTCCTTCTGCTATAACAATTTCTAGCATTTCGAGTAACCTTTCAAGTTTTCCAGACCGCCCCTCAATTTCGCCATTATCCTTTAAAAACTGTACAGGATGATTACAAATTTGCTTGAATTTTGTTAATGAAGAAATAATAAGACCTCTCCTTTGAATTCCCTCAGAGTTATCTATTTTATTTAAACAATCCTTCACTACAGCTTGATATAAAGTAGCTTGCTCCTTTGTTAAAGATGCATATTCCTTTGTTTCAATTTTTTCTGGTAGATCTCGAATAATATTTGTATCAGTTTTAAGTCTTCGTAATACAAATGGTGAAATTATTTTTTTCAATTTATTACTTTTTTTAGTATCTCCATCTCTCTCTATTGGAACTGCAAACTCACTTCTAAATGTTGACCAATTGTATAGATACCCTTTATTTAAAAAGTCCATAATAGACCATAAATCCGAAAGTCTATTTTCAACCGGTGTTCCTGTTAATGCAACTTTATATTCTGCTTTAAGAGTTTTGATATACTGAGTTTGTTTTGAAGCGCTATTTTTAATATTTTGAGCTTCATCTAATATAATTCCTGCCCATTCTTCCTTTTGAAATAAATCCCTGTCTCTTACTATTAGCGCATAGGTTGTAATCACAACCTCATTTTTATGTATTTCTTTGCTAAAAGTTTCGTAACTCCACCTACTATTTCCGTGATGAATTGCAGATTTAAGACCTGGTGCAAACTTTTCAATTTCTCTTTCCCAATTTCCTACAACAGATGTAGGGCAAATTATTAATGTTGGTTTATCTGTTAAACCTTTTTCCCGCTCATAAAGCATAAGGCATATACTTTGCACTGTTTTTCCTAGCCCCATATCATCAGCAAGGCATGCCCCTATACCATGGTTTCTAAGAAACGTTAGCCATGAAAAGCCTCTCTTTTGATACTCACGAAGAGTACCTCTAAACCCAGAAGGAACATCAACTTGCTTTATATTGTTCAAATTAAATAATTTTTCAAAAAAATGTCCAACAGCCTCTTGATTATCCATATTATCAACACTAACTCCAGGTATTATTTCTTCATCACTTAAGTTAAGCCTTAATAATTCTCCCACTGGAATCTTTCCATTTAGCCCCTTGTTAATTTTCATCTTAGCAAGTGACTTAATTTGATGTATATCAACCTGTACCCACTGACCTCTTAACTGAATAAATGGCACCTTAAGATTTGAAATTTTTTCAAATTCTTTCTCACTTATTTCATTACCATTTAACGCCAGTTTCCAATCATATTCAAGAATAGTATCCATATTAAATGTACTTTTTACAGCTAAATTAGTATTAGTTGTGTGGTTTTTGTCTTTTAATTTAACAGAAAGCCTTGAAGGTTTTTTCCACCAAGATGGTGTAATAATGCCAAAACCTTTCTCCTTCAAAAAATAAGCTGATTCCCTTAAGAATGAATAGGCTTCCTCCTCTGATAACTTGCATTCAATTGGCACTGCATCATAAAGGCTTCTTTCAATAGGAATAAATACCTTCGATGCTACTGCTAAATCTTCAAGCAACCTCTCTTGAGGATTATTAAATTTTTTATTTAAATATGTTATTGTATCAACCGACTCTTCAAAAATCATCTTTGCTGGTAGCATAAGGCTAAGATCATCCTTATCTTGAAGCAAATACTCTATTGTCCAATCTTCTTCTCGACTTGGTGGATTAACCTTAAAACATGTTCTAAATTTAAAGTTATTATTTTTAATCTTTATAGGTTCTATCCACTTCTTATATTCTTTTAACATTTTAATCTGATCACTTTTGGAAGTAGGCATCTCTGGTAATTTCGAGAAAAGAGAACGCATCCAATCACTACTTAAATCACTTAAATTATCCTCTAAATGATTAGTATCATTATTTATACCAATGCAACTACTTCTAACCATACTATCAATCATAGAATCCATAAAATTGCTTACCAATTTAGTACTATTTGTGTATACAAATTCTTGACTTTCTAGGTTGAAATATGCTTTGCAAGTTACAGGCATATTGCTGCATAAAATCTTTTTTTTATCAATAAATTCAGGATCACTTGTATGCCATCTCCACTGAGAATTCACTTTTTTATTTACCCGATCAATAGTTAATGATGGTAAATATTTATGTTTTATTATTAGCTCAGCTGTAAATTTAGCTACTATAATCCAAAACCTTAATTCCCTTGATATCTCAACTTCGTAAAGGTTATTTCTATCTATATTTAAAATCATATCAAATGCATCCAAATTATTAAAAGTTATCCCCCTAATTTCCCTCTTAAGAAGATTCTTAGATTCAAAGTCATATTTATATTTTCCATGTTTTATGTCTATTGCTTGATCTTTAATAATGCTTCGTAATTCAATAACTGAAGACATTTTTTCATATAGTGGAAGTGCATTTTTAGGTTTCCTACCTCTTCTTGTACACTTAGTTTCGCCACTTTCGCCCCACAATATAAATGTATGCATACTTTCTGTAGTTTCTATCCATCCGCCATTTAATATCAAATTTACTTCACCCTCTAAATAATACTGTAAACATTTTTCTACGTACTATACAGTTTACCATATTTAGCTTAAGAATTTCACTTTTATATTCTATTTTATTATTTTAAATTCAACTTTTCATTTAAATGTAAAGTTATATGAGTTCTGTTCGAGATATTAAGTACATATGATTTTTGTGAAATAATATCTTTATACCTATTTGAAAGTGAGGAAAAATATGAATACTAATAATATACTCTTAGAATCTGGGACTGGCGAGGTTGAAATACTTGAATTTATTATAAATAATAAATTTTATGCAATTAATATTATAAAAGTTAAAGAGGTAATACATGCAACCAATTTAACTAAACTCCCTGAGTCACATCCTGCCATAGCAGGACTTACGCTATATAGAGATAAAATAATAACCTTAATTGACTTAAAATACGTTTTAGAGAAACAACATAAAAACGAAATTGAATCACCAATCATTCTGTGTGAATTTAATAAAATTGAAGTAGCCTTTAGCATTGATAGTATCGTAGGTGTTCACCGTATTAAATGGGATCAAATAACAAAACCAGATGATATATCTACTAATTCACTAGTTATAGGAAATATTGTTTTAAGCAATAAAATAATATTAATGCTAGATTTTGAAAAGATAATCACTGATATCAGTCCTGCTACCGGAATTAGTGAAGATAGGATCATTGATATAGATTATAAAGATAGGTCTAATGTTAAACTAGTACTCGCAGATGACTCTCCTTTAATTAGAAAATTATTAAATGATACTCTTATTAAAGCTGGCTTTGTTAACTTAAAAATATTTGATGATGGAAAGCAAGCTTTAGATTATTTATTGAATTTAGTCTCAAAAAAAGGAATCAACTTTATGGAAGATGTGCAAGTTCTTATAACTGACATTGAAATGCCTCAAATGGATGGTCATACTTTAACACGTAAAATTAAAGAACATGTTATTCTAAGAAAATTGCCAGTTATTTTATTCTCCTCATTAATTACAAGTGATTTAAAACATAAAGGTGATGCAGTTGGCGCGGATGCTCAACTTAGTAAACCTGAAATAGCTGAACTTGTATCTCGCATTGATGGATTTACAAACAAGCCTATTAAATAATTTTTTTTATATGCGTATTTTTTTTCATTTAAATCCCCATACTATAATTATACCAATAAGAACTTAAGGAGGAATTTAAAATGGAAAAGAATGCAAAACAACACGTTCAAGACGTTTGTCAACAACTTCAAACTTCAGCTACTTGTTTAACTGATGCGGTGAACACAGTGGAAAAAGCAGAAAATAAAGAGCAAATTCAGAATACTTTAAATCAGGTTCAATCTGCATTACAAGCTGCTAATACTACACTCTCAAATTACAAAGAATAGTAAATATAAAATATATCTTCATTAATATTTTAAAAGGGGCTTGTTAAAAAACAAGCTCCTTTATTTATTATAAAAATTAATATATTTTGAATACTGTGATACTTTATTGAATCTATAAATAAACAAAATAAACATAAGTAGAGCATCAATTCCCCATTGAAATGCAGTTATCCACCATATGGTTGTAACTTCATATTTTAATACACTAATAAAATAATATGTTAAAGGTAGCCTTATAATCCAGCTTGTAAAACAACTAATAAAAAATGGGCTCTTTACATCACCTATCCCCTTTAATGCTCCTGCAAATACTAATGATAAACCTATAAACGGCTGCTCTACTGCACCAATTGCAAGGCACTTTCCCGCTAAATAAGCAACTTTCTTCTCATTATTATTTACAAATAAATTAACCAAAAAATTAGGCATGAATAAGAATATTATTGCAAATACACTCATCATAGCTACTGCGTAAAATGCACAATTAAACGCAACTTTTTTTGCTTGTTTATAATCTCTTTTCCCTACATTCATCCCAACTAAAGTAATAACCGCGATGCCAAACCCAATACTTGGCATAACTGAAATTCCCTCTATCATGTTAGCTATTGCATCAGCTGCAAATGAAACACTCCCTGATTTAATTATAACTGCAACGCACATAAGCTTACTAATACTAAATGCTGCTTCTTCCATGGAACATGGAATAGCAAGTACTAGTATTCTTTTAATATCAGTCAAACGTGCAGAAAAAATATAGAGTGGTTTAAACTTAACTTGTGATTTAAACACTGTATAATAAAAACAAAAAACAAATCCACATAAATAAGCAACTGTAGATGCTATAGCTGACCCATCTACTCCCCTTGTATTAAACACAATGCCAAAAACCAGTAAATAATTCAAAATAATCTTTATAAAAAGTACAATTAAAGAACATATAAACGGTATGAACGTATTCCCATATCCTACTAAAATGGAATTTAAAAGCTTCATACTCATGAAAAAAAATAAGGCTACAGAATTTATCTTTATATATGAATATCCTATTTTAAGTATTTCATTTCTAGCCCCAAGTAAGTAAAGAAAATCTTTACCAAAGAAAAAAACTACTATTGTAATTATTAAACTAAAACCAATTCCTAATATAAATCCTAGTGACGCAAATTTCTCAGCTATTTTATATTGCCCAGCACCTACTAGTCTAGAAACCAGTGAAACACTACTTATACAAAATCCCTCTGTAATGAATACTTCAATAAATGCATTTGTTAAATTATTACTTAACCCCACAGCACTTACTGCTATGTTACCCCCATATCTCCCTATCATCATTAAATCAAATATAGACATTAACGTATATATTGTTATCTCCGCAACTACAGGTAGCGAAGTATTAAGTACTTCATTGGTTGTACACTTATTCAGCATACATAAGCTACCTCCTAATAAAAATTAATTTTTATTATAAGTATATTAATTAAATCTATTTTAATGAACAAATTCTACCTATTAAAATTACTAGAAATATATTTTTATGTTTTATTTACCATTAATCTGACTAAAATATTTATAAAATGGATAAAGTATATATACACAGTTAGTTATTATAATATAAAGGATGTTTAATATATGAATACAAATGACTTTTCAGATGTAAAACTAACAAAATCTTTAGACAAAAATATTAATATAATAAAAAATATTTTTATTAATGATACAACAGTTGTATATAGGGAGTTATTGATTGGGAAACCTACCAGCATCAAGTGTATGCTTATATATATTGATGGCATGGCAAATTTACAAGCAATTAATGAGGATATTATAAAACCACTTTTTTTAAGTGATATGTCTGATATAAACAATAATAACATCATTGATATTTTAATAAAAAAGGTACTTTTAACCGCAGACAATAAAGAAACTACTTCTATTGATGATATTGTTAATGGAATAATTTATGGAAAAACTGTACTTTTCATAGATGGTTTAATTAAAGTACTTTCTATAAATACTATTGGATGGCAAACAAGAGCAATTTCAGAACCTCAATCAGAAACTATAGTTAGAGGACCTCGTGAAGGCTTTACAGAATCTATGAATTTGAACCTTACACTACTTAGAAGGCGTATTATTAATCCTAACTTAAAATTTGAATTCATGAGAATTGGTAAACAAACTAAGACTCAAATATGTGTATGTTATATCGAAGGAATAGCAAAAGAACCTATACATCAAGAACTAATGACAAGGCTAAATAATATTGATATTGATGGTATTTTAGATTCTGGTTATATAGAGGAAATTATTAAAGATGCGCCATATTCTCCATTTAGGACTATCATTAATACAGAAAGACCTGATGTGGTAGCAGGTAAGCTTCTTGAGGGAAGATTTGCAGTTATCTGCGATGGAAGCCCTGTTGTTTTAACCCTTCCAACAATCTTCGTTGAAGTTTTTCAAAGCAATGAAGATTATTATGACAATTTTTTATTTTCATCATTTGTAAGATTACTAAGATGGTTATGCTTTTTTATTGGTACTAGTGTTTCAGCCATATATGTAGCTCTTGTCACCTTCCATCAAGAACTTATTCCAACTCCGCTTCTTATAAGTATATATTCAGCAAGAAAAGGAGCCCCTTTTCCTTCAATTGTAGAAACTATGATTATGATGATAACTTTTGAAATACTTAAAGAAGCCGGTCTTAGAATGCCAAAATATATTGGTGGAGCAATTACTATAGTCGGCACCTTAGTGCTTGGTGATGCTGCTGTTAATGCAAGGCTAGTTAGTGCCCCAGTAGTAATAATTACTGCTATAACTGGAATTGCAAGTCTTATGTTACCTCAAGCTTTGGGAATAGTTGAGATAAGGATAATTTTTTTATTATTATCTTCTTTTCTAGGTTTATATGGTTACATTTTTGGAGTAATGGGATTAGTTCTTCATATGATGTCAATACGTTCCTTTGGTATACCTTATATGACTAATATTCCTTCTTTTTCTAAACAAGATGTAAAAGACACGATAATTAGGGCACCCTGGTGGAATATGTATTTAAGACCTAAGTTCTTTACAAAAAATAAAAAACGTATGAAAAAAAGATGAAAGAGGGCATTTAAGTGAAAAAGAAAATGGTATCCATAATTTTTATTATAATTATATGCCCTCTTATATTATGTGGATGCTGGAACTATAGAGAAATAGATACCTTAGCAATAGTAGCTGGTATGGCAATAGATAAAGACATGACAACAAATAAATATGTATTCACAACAGAAATTATAACCACGCAATCTCAAGGGGTATCTTCAATCATTAGTTCTCAAATTTTCACTTCTGAAAGTGACAGTATATTTGATGCAGTAAGAGATATGATAGAGAAAACTGGTCTAAGACTTTTTTGGAGTGATGCGAAAGTTGTAATAGTAAGTGAGTCTTTGGCAAGGGAAGGTATAATTCCTGCCCTTGATTGGACTAATAGATCTAATTTTGTTAGACCAGATATGTGGTTATTAATAGCAAAGGGTAATACAGCTTCTGAAATTTTAAAAACTAAAGTTAAACTTAACGAAGTGACTTCCTTTCATCTTGATGATGCCTTGAATTCATGGAAAGTACTTTCTAGATTCACTAATTCAATGGTATGGTCATTTATAGATGGTTTATCATCAGGAAATTCTCAAGCGGTAACAACAGTTAAAAATGAATTAAGCGATGGCACTATTATTCCCCTTGTAGAGGGTTGTGCTATTTTTAAGTCAGATAAGCTAGTAGGCTATTTAGATGGTACTGAAACCTCCTATATGCTTATGGTTAATAATA
Source organism: uncultured Clostridium sp. (assembly GCF_937920395.1). GTDB lineage: Bacteria > Bacillota > Clostridia > Clostridiales > Clostridiaceae > Clostridium_AD. Next base: position 11,936 of record NZ_CALEVF010000063.1, read on the forward strand.
AAATAAAACAAGGGTTATTTACTTTATTAAATGTTTCAGGTTCAAGCAATAATGTAACATTAGAACTAAATGATAATAGGACTAAATTAACCCCTGTTTATAACAATGGATTAGTATCCATGATAGTGGATGTATACCCAGTTGTAAGTATACACGAAATTCAAGGAACAAAAGATTATATGAATGAAGTGAACTTAAAAATACTTCAAAGCGAAGCTGAAAAAAAGATAGAGATTCAAATACAGTCTTTAATTAGTAAATTACAGAATAATTATGATAGCGATGTTTTAGGTTTTGGAGAAATATTTAAGGAAGATAAACCAAAGGTAAGCGAAGATTATAAAAAGAATAAAAAAGATATTTTCAAAAATATGAAAACCAAAGTTAACGTACACATGATAATAAAGAGTAGTAATAGAACAATAAAACCTATTTATATAGGTAAATAATTAAAAGGAGAATTTTGATGTTTTTACTTATAATAATTTTATATATTATAGTTGTTTTATTTGAATCTGACGCTTTATTTAAAGAAAAAAATAAAGGTAAAATAATTTTCTATTTTTCTTTGATAACATTTTCAATGACAATCAGTATACTACTATCTTTAGGAGTACAAATACCAAGTCCATCGAATCCAATAAAGAACCTTATAATTTCAATATTCGGTAAAATGGGTTAATTTTTCTTGCTATATAATTATAGTAATTAGTATAGGAGGTTTAAATGAAAAATGAAATTATCTCTGAGAGGCAAGGTATTATACTAATAACACTTTTTTTAATTGGTAGTACCTTTTTAATAGGATCTGGAGACGTCGCAAAACAAGATGCCTGGATTGCAGTAATCATAGCTATTTCATGTTCTATTGTATTATTACTTATGTTTTCTAGAATTTTATCATTGTATCCCGGAAAAGATCTATTTGATATTCTTCAAATTGTTATGGGAAAATTCGCTGGCAAAATAATAAGTATATTAATGATATGGTATGCCTTTCATCTTGGAGCCTTAGTACTTAGAAACCTATCAGAATTCACTAACATTTTAATATTTGCTGATACGCCAGTGGTAATCCCTATGTGTTTTTTAACTATGCTAATTATATGGTGCTTAAAAGCTGGAATTGAAATTTTAGGAAGGTGGTCAGAATTCTTCATTTGGATTGCGATATCAATAACTTTAACAATAGCTATACTTTCAATACCTGATATTGATATAACTAAATTGAAACCACTACTAAATAATAATCTAGTACCAATTCTAAAAGGAAGTTTCTCAAGCTTTTCTTTTCCCTTTGGTGAAACAGTTGTATTTACAATGGTATTTTCAAATATTTCTAAAATTAAAAGTTACAAAAAGACATTCATTATTGGCTTGCTCATGGGTGGAGGAATTATATTACTCGCAACATTTAGAAATATTTTAGTATTAGGTAGTGAAGCCATCTCTAGAATATATTTCCCCACCTCCATGGTAGTAAGCCTTATTCACCTAGGCTCCATGCTTCAAAGGCTTGAAATTTTAGTAGTAATGGCTTTTTTAATATGTGTTTTTGTTAAGGTAAGTTTATGTACTTTCGCAGTTTGCAATGGAATTTCCAAGGTTTTCGGATTTGATGATTATAAATTTATATCAACCCCTATATCTCTTTTAATGTTAAGCTTCTCTTTTATTATCTACAATAGCACCATGGAAATGTCATTTTGGGCTTTCAATGTGTACCCATATTATTCCTTTATTTTTGAAGTTATAATACCTTTAGTCATTTATATTTTAGCAGAGATTAAAAATAGGAATTCAAAAATCACAAAACTAATTAAATGATGTTCAAATTTTCATTAATATTTATTACCTTTTACTATCTATGGATATACTGATATACTAATACTATAAATTTTTCTTCAAGAGGAGGCATAAATTATGTTTGATTCAAATGTTAAAGATGTAAGTGCAAAAGAGGCTTATAATCTTATAAAAGACGACAAAGAATTTATTATTTTTGATGTACGCAGTAAAGAGGAATACGATAATGGTCACATCCCAGGCGCAAAACTTGTTCCAGTTCAGGTTCTTCCATCAATGATTGATGAACTTGATAAATATAAGGACAAGAAAGTACTTGTTTATTGTCAGTCAGGTAGACGAAGCCCAATAGCAGTAGATACTTTAGAGGATAATGATTTTACAAATATATACCATTTAAGTCGTGGGATAATATCTTGGAAATACGATGTATCTAAATAGTGTTTCCACTCTACACAATAGAATTTAAAACATAATAATAAATTCTGTTAAAACTTACTTTGGAAGGACGTGTTACATATATGTTTAAAGAATTTAAAGAATTCGCTCTTAAAGGAAATGTTTTAGATTTGGCATTAGCTGTTGTCATAGGTGGTGCATTTTCTAAAATAGTTACTTCTTTAGTTAATGACCTTATAGTTCCTATACTTGGTATAATAATAGGTGGAATTAATTTTGCTAGCTTAAAATATGATATACCCTCATCTATAGCAGGTGGAGTAGCTGTTTCGATTAATTATGGATTATTTATTCAATCCGTAATAAACTTTTTAATAATTGCATTTTCACTTTTTATATTTTTAAAAGTAATACAATCTATTCAAAAGAAAAAAGCAGAAAAAATAATTGTAAAAGGTCCCTCCAATGAAGAAATATTATTACGTGAAATTAGAGACTTATTAAAGAAAAAATGATGCTATAAAAAGCTTCAAGTAAAATATTTACTTGGAGTTTTTATATGATTTATTCTTATTACAAATCAATATATATACTTACAATGCATACTTAAAATGTATGAAAAGGAGTTTTTTATGAAGTTTTCTTTATCTAGGAAACAATTATTTTTAATATTACTTCTACCAATAGGTATTTCACTCACTCAATTGTCTAGAGCATTTCCAAATTTTACAGAAAGATTTTATTCCTTATTTATTTATAAAATAATTGTTACTACTATAAGCTCAATTACAGGTTTTTTCCCCTTTTCTCTTGCAGAGTGTATAATTATATCTTTTACAACGTTTGTATTATGGTATATTTCTAAAACAATTTTAAATTTATTAAGATACAAGACTAAAAGAAGGAAGATTATAAAAAATTTGTTATTAAATACACTTGCTGCATCAGGACTAATATATTTTTCATTTCAACTTTTGTGGGGTTTTAACTATCAAAGGCTTCCACTAGCCAAAATACTCAAATTAGATGTACATAATTCAACTTCAATTGAACTTGAACATCTATGTAAAGACCTTATAACTAGTTCAAATACTTTAAGAAAGAAAATAAATCAAAATAGAAATGGTGTAATGGAACTTTCCTATAACAAAAAAATCATTTTAGAAACTGCTCACATAGGGTATGAAAACGCCTCATTTCAATACATAATATTAAAAGGTACTTATGGAACACCTAAAGGGCTATTACTTTCAGAACCAATGTGTTATACGGGGATTACAGGTTTTTATTTTCCCTTTACAAGTGAAGCAAATATCAATATGGCAGAACCTGATTCATATCTACCTTTTACGACATGTCATGAAATGGCACACCAAATTGGATTTGCCAAAGAAGATGAAGCAAACTATATTGCTTATGTAGCATGCATAAATAATCCTGATATAAATTTCAAATATTCTGGTACACTTGCAGCATTAACATATTCACTTAGTTCATTAAGACAATATGATCCTCAAAAATATAAGGAACTGTTTGCGTTTTGTAGTAAAGGTGTGCTTAATGATATGATATATAATGAAAACTTTTGGGAAGGTTATTCTGGTCGTATTGAAAAAATTAGTGAAGAACTAAATAACACTTATCTTAAATCTGCAAGTCAAAGATCCGGTATAAAAAGCTATAGTGCGATGGTAGATTTCCTTCTTGCTAATTACAGAAAAAAATAAATTTATCTATTCATTTTGTTATTATTGAATTTGAACTAGATACTTCTTTTATCGGAACTACATTAATTCTTCTCATCGGCTTATTTATAAATTTCTTTATCACATTTTGTTCTATACTTGATGATTCTACTATAGGCCTCACAATTTCATTTCTATCTGCCATGGTTGCAACTGTATCTACTTTTTTATTTCCATACAAAATATAAATACTTGCTACAATTACAAATGTAAAACAGAAAAACGCTCTAATGGGCCTCTCGTATATAGCTTTATTTATAATTTTAATATTATCTTTTTTATTTGCAACACTCTTGCAAATATTGTTATTTATGCTCTCTAATTTTTCACATTTATCCTCTGATAATATTTGCGAAATGGCTTCTTTTAAATCTTCAACTACGGCATATCTCTCATTAATATTAATTTTAACACACCTTTGCGTTATTTTTTTCAGCTTATCATTAATTTCCAAACCATAATTTTCATCTAAAAGAGGCTCAATTCCTGTATACGGACTCCTACCTTTCAACATAAAATATATTAACATTCCAATTCCATATATATCTGTTTGCATACAACATTTCCCCGAACCATACTGCTCTGGAGCTGCATAACCGTTAGATCCTGCGCATATCATATCTCTATCTCTCTCTTGTGATATGTCCGATTTATAAACTTTCGAAATACCAAAATCTATTAAGACAACTTTTCCACTTCTCATTATCATTATATTAGACGGTTTTATATCTCTATATATTATAACCGGATTTTGACTATGTAAATAACCTATAATATCACATAATTCTGATACTATTGTACAAATTTTTTCTGTTTGCATTTTTCCGTTTGCTTTAACATACTCCTTTAGCGTTTGTCCCTCTACATAGTCCTGAACCATATACAAATTATTATTTTCATAAAATGTTTCAATTATTTTTCTAATACCTGGATGATTCAAATTTTTTAAAATATTAGCTTCTGTTAAAATATCTATATTTTTTTTACCTTTTATTACTTCTTTTATAGCCCATAAATTTCCAAGCATTTTGTTTTTGCATAAATAAACAACACCCATTCCGCCTTTTCCTAAGGTTCTAATTACCTCGTATTTATTATCTAATACATACCCACTATTTAACATAACCCACCTCTTATATATTTGCTATTGTGATTTTACCACAAATAATATTAATTTAAAAATAAGATTACAAATACAATGCAATTGTACCAAACTTTCCATCAATTTACCATATGTTATAGATAATATTACTAAGTTTATGACAATATTTTTTTAATTTTTTAAGTACCATTATTAATATTATGAATATAATAATACTGTAAAACGAATTGAGGAGATGACTAACGATGGCTTACAGTGCTAGAGAGTTATTGGCTCGAATAATAAAATGTGAGGCTGGCGGGGAGGGAGAAAATGGAATGAAAGCCGTTGCCTCTGTAATTATGAACAGAGTTAATGTAGCCGATGGTGAATATCTTAGAATAGGTCAAGGCGATTTAAGAAAAGTTATTTTTCAAACAGGACAATTTGATTGTGTATCTTCTGTACTTGGTGGTATAGCTAATCCTCAAACAATTTGGTCAAGTCCACCAGAACAAATACATTATGATATCGCTGATTGGGCTTTATCTGGACATAGATTATATACAACAGGTGAGTCTTTATGGTATTTTAATCCATTTCTTCCTGGTTGTCCATATGAATTTCCATTCAATGGTAGTGGTACATTTCAAGTTTCCGTTGCTAAGCATTGCTTTTACAATCCAACATCACGCTATTTCACTACTTAAATAAACTTCACTTTACAATATTTATAATAATAATAATAAGATTTTTTAAGGAGGATATTTTATGTTTATATCACCACCTAATAATTTTGATCAATCTCCAATGTGGAATACTGATTCACCCTCTTTAACTCCGCCAATAACTCCTATGCCAAAATTCGGCATGAATAATGATACAAGGCAAGGACCTATGACTGGTTCCTCTACTAGTTCATCACCCTCTAGTACACAAGCTTTCGATCTTGGACCTACATCACCTATAGTAAATAATCCACTATATAATCAAGGCTGGTTACAATCTCAAATTGGTAAATATGTAAGGGTAGATTTTTTACTTGGAACTAATACATTTCAAGATAGACAAGGCCTTTTACAAGAAGTTGGAATTAGTTTTATTGTCCTTAAAGAAATTAATACTAATAATTTAATAATGTGTGATATATACTCCATTAAGTTTGTAACAATATTTGGTAATCAAGATCAAATTTTTAGGTAACATAAATTATAAATATAATTTTATACAAGTATCCATATTTATAGCTCCTATAGTAAATTTAAAGAGAACAAGTTTTATAAAAAAAGTATATATCCCTATAAATTGATTTTATAGGGATATATACTTTTTTATTTTAAATATCTTTAATCATTTTTAATCACTACGCAGCTTATCCTCTATTTTACTTTTTGTACAATACCATATTTAACTCCAAAAGTATCTACAGTAACTTTTTTCATCTTTTGATCTTTTTTAGGTTTATCATTACCATCTGTCTCTACAGATACTATTTTATCTACTGTTTCCATGCCCTTTGTAACCTTACCAAAAGAAGCGTACTTACCATCTAAACTCGAAGAAACATTATCAGAAGTAGCAACCACTATAAAAAATTGTGACCCAGCTGAATCTGGTGTTTCAGTTCTTGCCATAGAAATTACTCCACGCACGTGTTTTAAATTGTTGCTAAAATTATTTTCACTAAACTCACCTTTTATTGCATAACCTGGTCCACCATTGCCTGTTCCTTTTGGGTCTCCGCCTTGTATCATAAACCCAGCCATTACTCTATGAAACTTTAATCCATTATAAAAACCACTATTAACTAAAGAAACAAAATTTCTAACAGTATTAGGTGCAATTTCTGGATATAATTCTATTTTTATGGTTGAACTGTCTTCCATTACAATCGTAACCATTGGATTTTTATCATTAACTCCTTTTTCCGTAACAATCTTTGTTTGTGTTTTGACCTCTTTAGTGGTTGTATCACTATTTTTCTGTGCAATATTCTCACATCCACTAGCGAAAACCACAAAAATCAATATAAATAATATCATACTTTTCTTGAGTAATTTTATTGACTTCATTATATAAACACTCCTTTTAATAACTCACAATACATCAATTATATTCTTCACTCTAAATTCTTTTATAGACTTGATTTAAGTAATCTCATATTTCCTTTAAGATTATATTCAGTTCCTTTTGATATGTAAATTGTTTCTTCCTCTTTTAAATTCATTTGCTTTTTATTAGCTTCTATTACTCCCTCACCACTTATTACTGTATAACTGTGGAAGTTTTCATTAACGATATCTATATAGTTACTTTTAACAATAACTTTTTCAACTTTAAAATATGGAGTCTCGAGTTTTACAAAGTCCGCAATTCTTCCACCTTTATTTTTACCTTCATAATCTATAACGTCTAAGGATTTTTCAATATGTACCTCTCTACCACGTCCCCAATCATGAAGCCTATACGTAATATTACTATTTTGCTGTACTTCAATGAGCTTTACACCAGCTTCTATAGCATGAACCGTGCCTGCTGGTATATAGATGAAATCCCCACTTTTAATATAAATACGCTCTAAATACTCTTCTAATTTACCCTCTTTTATAATTTGTCTTAACTTTTCTTTATTTAGGCCCTTCTTTATTCCTGATACTAAAGTTGCGCCCTCTTTTGCTTCCAGTATATACCAGCACTCTGTTTTTCCATTAGAATTTTCAACTCTTTTAGCATAATCATCATTGGGATGTACTTGTACAGATAAAGTATCTTCCGCTTTTATAATTTTATTTAATATAGGAAAATTGTTACCACACCCTAAAATTTCAGATAATTCTTTTCCTTTATAAATCCCCTCTTTTATTGTTGATTTCCCATCTTCATGACAAGAAAGCACCCATTTCTCCCAGCCCCATATTTTTTGACTTAAATATGGCTCTAATTTCAAAATCATTCCTTTTGACATTTTAATTCCTCCATCCATTCTTAATATATTATTTCTATTAATTGTTTTTTCCCAGTTTAGTTGTAATGCTCTTTGCCTCGGCTCTAGTACTGCTTGGACCACAAATATTAAATTTACTATTATATTTACTGTCTACAGCGTCTAATTTTATAAGTATTTCATCGAAATTTTTTGATGAATTAACTGTTCCAGCTACTTCATATTGACTAGTTTTAGCATTTTTTGTTTCTATAAAAGCACTATATTCTACAGTTTTAAAAACATTATACTTTGCCCATATTCTCTTTAGTACAACTTGTTTTTTTACACCATCCACTTCTATAGTTCCTATAAATACATAATTAAGAGATAAGTTTTTTTTTAATTTTCCATCAAGATTAATTTCTACTGCTTTATCGAGTTTATCATTTTCATCATACATGTATCCACTATAGACTCTATTAATGCTTACAGGTCTAAAATATACAACGGATATTAAAATTATGCCAATAGTTGCAATTACTATTGATGCCTTTAAATTTGTTCTATCCATATCTATCACCTCTATTTAATAATATTTTCCAATTATTTTAACTACATATAATATTATAAACTAAATTTTCTTATAGTGCATTATAATAAACTAAAGAAAATAGAAAGGTTAAACAATTATCAATTGTTTAACCTTCAAATTACTCACAAACATAAAATATAACTTAATTTATTTTTTATTTAGATTTCCAAGTTGTTCCTTCTTTAGAATCAAGAAGTTCAATATTCATAGCTATAAATTCATCCCTTATCTCATCTGCTCTTGCCCAATTTTTACTAGCTCTTGCAGCATTTCTTTCAACAATAAGATTATTTATAAGTTCTTCATCTATATCCGTAGTTTCTTTTTCAATTGTCATAAGATTAAGTGAGAATATTTTATCAAAATCCTCTATAAGAATTGATTTTTCCTTATTATTAAGATCATTATCTTTTAAAACATCAAAAAGTACAGTAAACGCATTTGCTATATTTAGATCATCACTGATAAATGATAAAAACTTTTCTTTATACGATACTATTTTCTCATCTCTAACTATATCATTTTTATTGATGCCACTTAAAACAGGCGCAATTCTTTCTTTAAGTTTTTTATAACCATTTCTAGCATCATTCAAACTCTCAAAACTGAACACTAACTGTTTTCTGTACTTAGATTGAAGACAGAAATATCTATAATCAAGAGGACTATATCCTTCTTTTTCAAGACTAGATATTGTTAAAAAATTTCCACTAGACTTTGACATCTTACCACTATCAAGTACTAAAAACTCTCCATGCATCCAGTATTTTACCCATTTATGTCCAAGTACTCCTTCTGATTGAGCAACTTCATTAGTGTGATGTATAGCAATATGATCTATTCCTCCACAATGAATATCTAGATATTCACCAATATACTTAACAGACATAGTAGAACATTCTAAATGCCAACCTGGAAATCCTTTGCCCCATGGTGATTCCCATTGCATAATTTGATTTGAAAATTTAGAATTTGTAAACCACAATACGAAATCAAGCGGATTCTTTTTATTAGGATCTACTTCTATTCTACTACCTGCTTCAAGTTCATCTAAACTAAGATGTGCAAGTTTTGCATAATCAGGAAATTTATCAATTTCAAAATATACATTTCCATTAGAAACATAAGTATATCCTTTTTCTTCAAGTTTTTTTATAAATTCTATCATATCCGCAATATGCTCTGTAGCCCTACATACAATAGTAGGTCTTTTTATATTTAGTTTTTTACAATCTTCAAAAAAAGCATCTTCATAAAACTTAGCAATTTCCCATACAGTTTTATGTTCACGCTTTGCTCCTAATGCCATTTTATCTTGACCTTCATCCCCATCTGATTGTAAATGTCCAACGTCCGTAATGTTCATTACATGCTTAACTTTATAATTTGAATACTCTAATGATTTTTTTAATACGTCTTCAAAAATATACGTTCTCAAATTACCTATATGTGCATAATTGTAAACCGTAGGTCCACAAGTGTACATTCCAACCTTTCCTTCTACATAAGGTATAAACTCTTCTTTACTTCTAGACAAGGTATTATAAACATTAAAACTCACTTCATTCACTCCTTCTTAAATAATACAATAATATCTAAGGCTTTGCAAAAACTATTAATATCATAATCTTTGCATTTAAAAATATAAAAAGCTACAGACATGCTGCAGCTTTAGACTTCACAGTATAAACGTAATATTAATTATTGACTCCAAAATAGTCATATATATAAATTCTAACATAGTATTAAGATAATGCAATAAATAATCTTATATTTTTTAGAAAGTCGTTGGATTTTTATATACAAATAAGTTTGTTAAATTACCTTTTATTGTATAATACCCTATAAAATTAAAAAAACACATAAACAAAATGTTTATATGCTCTAATGCTCTTACTTTTTATCAGCAGATTGTTTTTTATTTGTAGCATTTTGGTTTTTTGCAGTTTCGCGAGTAATAGGAGTATTATAATTACTCTTTACTAATCTAGAAAACTTATTATCCGGTTGACTATCTTTAGGCATAAAAACATCTCCCTTTTGTATTGTTATTTATAGGGTTTACTGTTTTTTAAAAAATATTCACTAAGTTAACTTTAACAATTCTTTTTAGAAGTCTTTTATTAAAAACTTTATATTATTAAAAATACAAAAGGCCAATCTAATATCATAGATTGACCTTCTAAATATAGTTTATAATATTATTTTTTTCATTATATGTGACTTATACTACCTTTTTATAATCTACATCAATAATAACACTGTCCTCATAATTAATATCAGTGGTATTGGTTATATCTGTATCACTACTGAAAACATTATCTTTTGGGGTAGATTTATTTTTTATATTTGATTTAGAAATAAACTTCTTAAAACCTTTTATTAGTTTTAAACTATACCATACTAAAGCTCCGAAAACTGCAATAACTAATAAGGCTCTAATAACAAATATAGCTATATAAGGTATTGTTATTGCTAAAACAATAAAACCACCTATTGTTAAAGCTGATTTAAATAACTTTGAAATTACATTTTTACCCTTTGTATATTCCATAATAACATTAGCCTTCTTTCATTTCATACGACTTACTATATGATAATATAATTATAACATATATATAGATTCATATATTAATTATTCCTTAAGAAAGAATGAATAATTTATTAAATAATTTGTTAAATATGTTAATTTTATTTACATATCAACTATAAGAATCCTCCATCTATCGTTATTACTTGTCCCGTAATATATTTTGAGTTTTCACTTGCTAAAAACGTTACGAGCATACCAACATCTGAAATTTCTCCAAATTTCATCATAGGTATTTCATCTATTAAAGTTGCACGTTCATCTTTAGTTAACCACTTATTCATTTCTGTATCTATAACTCCCGGTGCAATAGCATTTACTCTAATATTAGAGGGTGCAAGTTCCTTAGCTAATGCCTTTGTAAAAGCGTTAACCGCTCCCTTAGATGCAGAGTAAATCACCTCACAAGAAGCACCAACCTCTCCCCACATTGAAGAGATATTAATTATGCTACCTTTTTTTTGTTTTATCATCTCTTTTATGGCATTATGTGAGCAATTAATAGTTCCCTTTAAATTTACATCTAAAATATTATTCCATAAGCTAGGCTCCTGATCCATAAATAACCCAACCTTCGACATTCCTGCATTATTTATTAAAATATCTATTTTTCCTAATTTTTCAACAGTAGTTTTTATCATCTGCTTTGCAAACTCATAATTACTTACATCACCTTTAATCATTAATGCATAAGCTCCGAGTTCTCTAATTTCTCTATAGGTTTTTTCAGCCTCTTCATCGTTACTTTTATAATTTATCACAAGGCAGCATCCATTTTTTGCAAGTTCCATAGCAATTCCTTTTCCTATTCCTCTAGATGCTCCTGTCACTATTGCAACTTTTCCTTTTAAACTCATAATATTGCCCCCATCTTAAATTGTTTTTATATTTTTACACAATTTTATAATAATGTTTTAACTCATATATATTTATTATCATATTATTAAATATATTTTGCAACTATAAATTTAAAAAATGTTCCTAAGCTTTACTTAATATTAATTCCAAAATTGTAAACTGTAGAATTTAGCTATAATACCCTTTTATAATATATAAATTATGTTATAATTATAGGTGAATTATTAAATAAAATACAATTTGTAATGCTTTTCTTAACACACTAAATAAATCATATGATAATTAAAGGGGACAAAAAAATGGATAATTTTTATGAGCAACTAGTGACGACATCTAAAACAACCGCTTACAAAATAGTAAGCAAATCAACCTATGTACTTGGATTAATTGGATTCATATTTGCTAGTGTAAATATGATTTTTGCTATCTTATTAATTGCTTTGGCTGTAGCATGTTATTTTTACAAATCAAAATTATATGTAGAATATGAGTATCAATTTACAAATGGTGAAATTGATGTAGAAAAGATATTAGAAATGAAAAAGAGAAAAAAAGTCACTACTTTTAATATAAAAGAGGTAGACCTTTTAGCCCTTAATGATAGTGCTATTGTAAAAGATTATTCAAATAAACCTGCTTCAATAGTAAAATGTTATCCTACAACGGCAAAAGGACCAATATATGTTGCAATGGTTACCGAAGGAAAAGATAAAATGCAATTGCTATTTATGCCAGATGAAAAATTTATTAATCATTGTTTTAAATATAATCCAAGAGCAGTAAAAAAATAGCATAAAATATTCTTGGGTTACATAGAAATTTAAATAAAAAGGATGGAGATTATGCATGATTTAAAAGGTATGAGCAAGCAAAAGAAAGCTGAATATATCTGGGAGTATTACAAGTTGCATATTGTTGGTACTTTAGTTGCTTTATGTATAATAATTTCTATTATACATGGTCAAATAACAAAGCCAAATTATGTATTTACTCTAACAATGCTTTCAAGCATTGTAGATACTAATAAGACAAATACTCTAGAGTCTCAACTAACAAAAATTGTTGTTAAAGATGGAAGTACTAAAAACCAGGCTATCGTAAGGACTATGCCCCTTGATGGTTCAAAAATCACAGATACTCAAATGGCAAACCAATATATGCAAAAATTTATTGCTGAAATATCCGTTGGAGAACTTGATATTGTAGTTTTAAATAAAACCATGTTTGAAAAATTTGCTAAAGAAGATATGTTTTTAAGATTAGATAATATAAGTGGACTAACCTTAGGTTCTTTAAAAGGTGAAAAACTTCATGCTATCGGAAGTAATAAAAAAAATGTTGTGTATGGAATAGACATCAAAGATGACGTTATATTAAAAAAAATGGGGCTTACTACAAAAGATATGGTAATTGGAATTATTGCGTCAACTAAACAAAAGGACAATTCACTTTTAGTACTTAAATGGTTGTTAAACAAATAAATTAAAAAGCCTGCGCAGCAAGGAAAAGTATCTTTAACTTGCTACGCAGGCTTTTTTAGTATAGTACCTTTTTAATCATCTTACTTTAACTTTTCTAAAGCATTTATCATTTTATATAAATACAATATTTTATGGTAAAATTACAATTTATTATGTTAATATGTAGAAAGCACCAAAATCTATTTGTCTTTTTTATAACTTCTACCTATTTGCATTTCACTCTATTTATGTTACATTTTAATTGACTACAAAATAATTTAATTATTATAATAATTTACATAAATGCATTTTAAAATGCAGTTGGAGGGAAAAATGGCTAAATCAAAAAGAGAATTTGGTGAGGGACCTTTATACACAATAACTAATTATATATTTTGGTTTCTCCTAGGCAATTTATATTTTCTGCTTCTTAATATTCCACTAGTTCTTATGTTAATTATACTTTTTTCTAATGGAACAAATAAAATTCCACAAGGTTTTACTTCTATTTTAGTTATATGTTGTATCCCCATAGCACCTGCAGCAACAGCTCTATTTAGTGTGATGGGCAAAATTATACGTGAAAAAGATGTAAGTATTACAAAAGATTATTTTAAAGCTTATAAAACCAACTTTATTCAATCTTTATTTTTTGGGGCATTAGAAATAATGTTAATCTGCATCCTCTCTATTGATATTAAATATTTTATTGCAAGTGCTTATCCAAGAGTATTAACAGTTTCAGTTTTTGTCATAATAGTTTTTGTTTTTTCAGTGAATCTGTATATATTCCCAATTATTTCAAGATTTTATTTGGGCTGGAAAGATATTCTCAAAACTGCTATGTACTATACTATTCGGAAATTTAATATTACACTTTTATGTCTTTCAAGCTTTTTTATTGTAGGATTTGTATTCTTTAAAGTTACAACCTTTGTATTGCTATTTATATCAAGTATTGTTTGTTATTTAATAATGTACTATCAAAAAAATATATTATTAGAAATTGAAAATAAAATAAAACAAGATGTTGATAAATCTCAGATATAAAACATTTATTTTTAAAATAGGGTAGTTCATTACTAATTAATAATGAACTACCCTACAATTTTTAAATCACATTACTTAACATTTAACTTTATTCATTAATTATACTACTATTTTAATCAAGTTCCTTCATATATATATTGGTTTGTGATAAAATATATAAGATAGGTCGATTGTGTCATATACTTATATGATCATTTATAATATAAAGAATTATACTTTTATATTAATTGAAAATTTAATCAGTAATTTTATTCCAATGATAGCAATTATAACTTTTATTGGAAACGTTTATAATATAGTGCTTATTATTTTGTATATTTAAAATGTATGTATAATACTGATACCTTATCAGCAATTATAAAAAGCAGTGAATTATTAACCTAGTTATCTTAAGTAAAATGATATATTCTTATAATATTGAGGTTAATCCTCTATATTTAATATAAGACATGTATCTTTACAAATAATATAAATGAACATAAAAATTAAAAACCATAAGGAGGAATTTACATTGAATAAAATTGAACAATTAACAGTAGATACTATAAGGGTTTTATCAGCTGATGCAATACAAAAAGCAAATTCAGGTCATCCAGGTCTTCCACTTGGAGTTGCACCAATGGCCTATACATTATGGGCAAACCATATGAAACATAATCCTAGCAATTCAAAATGGGAAGATAGAGATAGATTCGTACTATCTGCAGGACATGGATCAATGCTTGAATATTCACTTCTTAATCTTTTCGGATATGGTCTAACTATTGAAGATTTAAAGAATTTTAGACAATTTGGAAGTTTAACACCTGGTCATCCTGAATATGGTCATACAAACGGCGTTGAAGTTACAACTGGACCACTTGGACAAGGAGTTGCTAATGCAGTTGGTATGGCAATAGCTGAAAGTCATCTTGCAGCAAAATTCAACACAAAAAAACATGCTATTGTAGATCATTATACATATGCTATATGTGGTGATGGAGATAATATGGAAGGGATTTCTGGAGAAGCAGCATCACTCGCAGGTACTCTAGGATTATCTAAACTTATTTTAATGTATGATTCAAATAGTATTTCAATAGAAGGCTCTACAGATATCGCCTTTACAGAAGATGTAAGCAAACGATATGAAGCTTATGGATGGCAGGTTTTATACGTAGAAGATGGCAATGATATGGATGCAATAGGAAAAGCCATTGAAACTGCAAAACTTGAGTTAAATAAACCTACATTTATTAAAATTAAAACTGTTATTGGCTTTGGTTGTGCTAAAAAACAAGGCACATCATCTGCACATGGTGAACCACTTGGTGAAGATAATATAATTGAAATGAAAAAATGTATGGGATGGGACTTTGCTCCATTTACTGTTCCAGCTGAAGTAACTAAGCATATGGAAATTGTGAAATCAAAACTAAGCAAAAAAGAAGAAACCTGGAACGCACTTTATGCAGAGTATAGTAAAGAAAATCCTAAACTTGCTAAAGAATATGAAGCATGGCAGAGAGGTGACATTCCTGTTGATTTACTTAAAGTAGAAGAACTATGGAAATTTGAAGGTAAAGCAGCAACAAGAAATTCTTCTGGTGCTATAATAAATATATTAGCGAAATATATACCAAACTTTATAGGTGGTTCTGCAGATCTTGCTCCTTCTAATAAAACATATATGAAAGGTATGGGTGATTTCTCAAAGACAGATAGAAATGGTTCTAACCTTCATTTTGGAGTACGTGAGCATGCCATGGCAGCAATTGCAAATGGTATATATGTCCATGGAGGTCTTAAACCTTTTGTTTCAACCTTCTTTGTATTTAGTGATTATATGAAGGGTGCAATGAGATTATCTGCTCTTATGGGTTTACCAGTAACTTATGTTCTAACTCATGATAGTATAGCTGTTGGAGAAGATGGTCCAACTCATGAACCAATAGAACATCTTGCAGCGCTCAGAGCTTTACCAAACTTTAATGTATTTAGACCAGCTGATTCTAAAGAAACAGCTTTTGGTTGGTACTCTGCAATTACTTCAAAGGCAACTCCTACAGCGCTCATACTAACAAGGCAGAACCTTCCTCTTTATGATGAGACATCAATAGAAGCTTTAAAGGGTGCCTATGTTTTAAAAACATATGAAACACCTGGTCAAAACCCTGATATAATTTTAATGGCTTCTGGATCTGAAGTAGAATTTATCTATGAAGGTGCTAAGTTATTAAATGAAAAAGGTATTAAAGCAAGAGTTGTAAGTATGCCTTGCCTAGAATTATTTGAGGCCCAAACAAAAGAATACAAAGAATCTATATTGCCATCATCCGTAAGAACAAGACTTGCTATTGAAGCCGGTGCTTCTTTTGGTTGGCACAAATATGTTGGACTTGACGGCGATGTTATCTCAATTGATAGATTTGGAGCTTCAGGTAAAGCTGAAGTTTTATATAAAGAATTTGGATTTACAACAGAAAATGTTGTTAGTAAAGCACTAAAACTACTGGGTAAATAATTAAATAAAACAACAATTTTCATTACAAAGGCCATCTATTATAATTCTAATAGATGGTCTTTGTTTAATATAATAAAACAAAAAAGATACAGGAATTAATCCTGTATCTTTCTTTATGTTAAATTTCTTATTGTTTTATTTAGCTTCCCAATTTTTAAGTAAATATGCTTCTGCCTCTTCACACCAAAGACCCTTATTACTCTCTGTAATTTCTGCTAATTTTTTAAAACGTGGATCTTTTTTACCTTTTTCCTCAAATTCATCTATTGCTGTAATATCCATAAATATGTTTGTATATATTAGTTTCTTTCCTGCAGGCACCTGTGTTAATTTAAGTGTGGCATCTGCTGCACTATCAAGTCCTCCAATATGAGTAACCATAACTGCTGGATTTATAATATTTTTTTCTGTCATTCTTAATGACTCAATCATATCATTTGTATTTCCACCAGTAGTTCCTATAGTATGAGTTGATTGATAATGAACGTTATAGAAATTAAAAGTAGCTGAGAATTGCTTATCTGTAGGGCCAGCGAAGAAGTTTAAGCAACCATCTCTACCTAATATCTTGTCTCCTTGCTCTACCACTGGTTTAACTGGAGAATATACAAATACATCATCAAAACCTGTTCCACCTGTTAATCCTCTTAAATAAGCTGGAACATCTTCTATATCCTTTGTATTAACAAATATTAATTCTATTCCAACTTTCTTTGCATCTTCTTTAGTAAATATTGCACTTGCTCTATTTAATCTACTTTGTTCTATATCTGTTACTACAATTAGAGATGGCTTTCTATCACAATGCATAGCATAATCAATTGCACCTAAGCCCATAGGACCAGCAGCTGCTAGCATCGCAAGCTTACCGCCTTCAACAATTCCCATTTTGTGCTCATAACTACCCATTACTGTATGAAAACTTGCATGAAAACCTCCAATAATGCAAGACATTGGTTCAGCAAGTGATGCCTCATAATATGCTTTACCTTCATAGTTTAATAAACACCCAAGTTCCATTACTTCATGTGGAACTATTATATAAGTCGCGTCTCCACCACAATATCTATAAGAATATCCAGGTGAATCCATACTTCCTTTATAGTTTAATGCTGGTTGCATAGAAAATTTATTTCCAATTTTAAAATCATTTTTCCATTTTGAACCTACCTGTACTATATCTCCTGCCATTTCATGTCCTACAATTACTGGATTAACTGCTACATCACTAGGTACTCTCTTATGGTCAGTTCCAAGTATTGCTGCTTTATAAGTAGACATGCATATACTGTCTGATACTACTTTTACAAGTATTTCGTCTTCTTTTATTTCAGGAAGTTCAAATTCTTCCATTCTTAAATCTTTTTTACCGTATAATCTTACTGCTCTTGTTTTCATATATATTACCACCTTTTTTATTTATTATAAATATTCAAATACTACTTGTTTTTCAAGTTCTATAATTGTTTTAATATCACTCGCTTTTGTTCCTTCTGTCATTACATTTGCGGCGCCTGTTGCAACAGATAGCTTCACTGTATCTTCAAAACTAAGTCCCTTCTCGAGTGAATATGCAAGTGCTGCAACCATTGAGTCTCCAGCTCCTACCGTACTTTTCACGTCTACTTTAAGACCGTGTGCATATATAGTGCTTTCCTTTGTTACAAATACTGCTCCTTCACTCCCTAATGAAACTGCTACTATAATGATACCATATTTAAGCAAACTTTTCGCTATTTGCGCAGTTTCCACAACACCTCCTATTTTTTTATTAAACATAGCTCCCAGCTCATCAATGTTTGGTTTCACAAGGTAAGGTCCAGCTATTATACCTGCCTTAAGCATTTCCCCATCAGCATCTAATATTGTTTTTGCGCCTTTTTCTTTTGCCTTAGTAATCCAATTACCATAAATTTTCTTGTCTACGTTACTAGGAACACTTCCTGATAAAATTATAGTATCATCACTATTTATATTATTAAATACTTTATCACATACGTCACTTAAATCCTTTAGACTTGCCTCTGGACCAGCCTCATTTATATCAGTATTAGTATGATTAAGCATATCAACAACTTTTATATT
Organism: uncultured Clostridium sp.; assembly: GCF_937920395.1. Classification (GTDB taxonomy): domain Bacteria; phylum Bacillota; class Clostridia; order Clostridiales; family Clostridiaceae; genus Clostridium_AD. Next base: position 31,031 of record NZ_CALEVF010000063.1, read on the forward strand.
TGTTCTAGTTTCACCTTTTGTAAAAACAAAGTCATTTAAAATGTTTATCTCATCTAAATAATCCTTTATAAATTTTCCTGAGGTGCCTGAGAGAATTCCCATTGCACGGCTTTCACCACCCAAATTCTTTATTACTTTTGATACATTAATTCCTTTTCCACCAGCGTCTAATCTAACAGATGCAACTCTATTAACATTCCCTACACTGAAATTATTTATTTCAATAGTCTTATCAACTGCTGGATTTATTGTTATTGTTGTAATCATATTTCACCTCTTATTATTAATAATTTAATCTTGAATTTAATCTTCTGATTTTATTGTAAATAAATCATAGATATACTGTACATCTTCTGTACTTTTTAGCTTATCAGTAATACTTTCATCTTCCCCTTCAATTGCAATTGCAATATTAGAAAGTATTTGTAAATGTTCATCTCCAACTCCAGCAATACCAATTACGAGATATGCTAATTCTTCATCAAACTTAATTCCATTTGGAAATTGAAGCACTACCATTCCTGTTTTTTTAATGTTTTTCTTAGCTTCACCAACTCCATGAGGAATTGCTATCCCTTTACCAATATATGTGGAAAGATCATCTTCTCTTTGAATCATGGCATCAATATATTCTTCTTCTACATATCCACCCTCATATAATAATCTACCTGCCATTTTAATTGCTGTATACTTATCTGTACTTTCAAGACCTAATTTTATATTTTTCTTTTCAAGAATTTTGCTTTCATTCTTACCTTCATTTTTTAAAGCGCTTTTGTCTTCAGTATGAATCTGTATATTAGTATCAGCAACAGGTTTTAATCTTGCTGAGAGAATCTCAAAAGCAGGATTATTAAGGAAATCCTTAACTGATATATGCTCAGCATTTGGAGCCACACTCTTTGCTCTTGCAGTTAGTGTTTCATGAGTTATAACAATCTGAGCATCCTTTGGGATAGCTTCAATTGCACAATTTACTACCTTAATATTATATCCTGCCCTTTTAAATTTAGTCCTTAAAGTTGTTGCTCCCATTGCACTTGAACCCATTCCTGCATCACAAGCAAATATTATTTTATTAAAAGTTTTGGCTACTACTCCATTTGTCTCACCTATTTCATCTTTTTTCTTTAATTTGAGTTCACTAGATTTTAATTTTGCTTCTTCTAATTCATTGCCATCTGTTTTTTTATTAGTACTTTTTATTATTACAGATGATACTAAGAAAGATACCACTGCTGCTACGAGTACTCCTGCTACTACCGCAAAATATCCACCCTTAGGTGTCATTGCAAGTACTGCAATTATACTACCTGGAGATGCTGCTGCAATTAATCCTGCTCCAAAAATTTGGAATGTGAATATTCCACTTGCGCCACCGCAAATAACTGCTATTACAAGTAAAGGGTTCATCAAAACATAAGGAAAATAAATTTCATGTATACCACCTATAAAGTGAATTATTATCGCACCTGGTGCTGACTCCTTAACTGCACCTTTTGCAAACACCCAATAAGCGAGTAGTACTCCAAGTCCAGGACCTGGATTTGATTCTAATAAGAAAAATACTGATTTCCCGATTGTTTTAGCTTCTTGTGCACCTATTGGAACCAAGATTCCGTTACCTATTGCATTATTTAAAAACAATATTTTTGCTGGTTCTATAAATATAGATGCTAAAGGTAACAACCCTGCTTTTACTATGACTTCTACTCCGTCTTTTAGAAGACCGTTTAAACTTAGAACTACTGGACCAATTCCCGAGAATGCAATCAATGCTAGCATTGCTCCAAGTATCCCTGATGAAAAGTTATTAATTAACATTTCAAAACCAGCTGGAACTTTTCCTTCAATAAGATTATCAAATTTCTTTATAACATAACCACCGAGAGGTCCCATTATCATTGCGCCCATGAACATTGGAATATCTGATCCTACTATAATTCCAATAGTTGAGATTGCCCCAACTACTCCACCTCTTACTCCACCTACCATTTTACCACCAGTGTAACCTATTAATAATGGTAAAAGATAAGTTATCATTGGACTAACTAATTTAGCAAAATTAGAATTTGGTAGCCAGCCCTTTGGTATAAATAATGCAGTAATTAGCCCCCATGCTATAAATGCGCCAATATTCGGAAGTATCATTCCGCTTAGAAATCTACCAAACCCTTGTACTCTTTCTTTAGTTTTTCCTTTATTTTTTATGTTAGATGTATTATCCATAACTCATACCTCCATTAATTATTTACTTTTTGCTTATAAAATTCTTTTAAAATATCATTTAATTCATTAAATGCATAATCTCTTTCTCCAGCCTTTAAATATTTAAGGAAGTCCACTCTTTCAATTAGCATTTTACTTACATACCCTATCACTTCTATTTGTAGTGCACTACAATCTTCTGGTGCAAGCATTATAATTCCAAGCTTAATGTTTTCTATTTTACCTTCTCCATTTAAACATTCTAATCCCTTAGATAACTTTACAGCCCCAAAATATAATTTTCGTACAATATCTGTTCTACAATGAAGCAATATCATCTCATGTCCAGTTACTACTGTATTACCTTTTTTTTCTCTACTTTCTAACGCTATTCTTATTTTTTCTGTCGTCTCTGGATCTTGCTCTATTGCTCTACTCGCTTCAATTATTAAAGCGTCAACGCTACTCATTTCTGGAATTTCTTTAAGGAAAAAATTATCTAATATCTCTATTATCGCTTCACTATATATATTTAATGAAATTAATTTGTCTTTGAATTTGATTTCTTTATTTTTCTTATATGAATGTTTAATATTTGTGTTTTTAAAATCCTTTATTTGATTTGCAATTTTATCTTTATCTTCTTTAAAAAGCAATGGATTTACTCTTACTACTGGTTTAGAACATTTTTCTATATTAACTGTAGATATAATGAAATCTATCTCATTCTCTTTTAGAAAATTTTCTTCAATGTGAATTGTAGATATAATATCTACAATTTGAATATTGTCATACTCATTTTCTATTCTTATAGCAAGAAGTCTTGAAGTTCCCATACCCGTAGCACAAGCAATTGCAACCCTGTAAATAGGTTTAATTAGTTTTTCACTATTTTCAATTGCAGCCCCTAGATGCATGGCGATAAATGCAATTTCAGCTTCAGGAATTTTTATTCCTATATGTTTTTCAACTACTTTTGCACATTTAGTACTAGTCCTCATTAAATCATCATAATTAGTCTTAATTTCTTCTAGAAGTGGATTTCTAATATCAAGTTTCATCTTTAACCTTGTAATGGCAGTTCCAAGATGATTTACTAATCCATTTAACAACTCCTCATTATTCCCAAGGAATCTTCCTGTTTCAATCTCTGCTGTTTTAATAATTTCCTTTGATAACTTTATAAGTTCAAAACTTCCTATTATCTTATTTCCTGTTTTATATTTTTCCTTGTAATTTTTAGATCCTTTAATGTGCATTGTTATGTAACCTATCTCATCTTCTGGTATTTCTACTTCAAAACACTTTGATATATTAATAGATAAATCAGATGCAATTAAATACTCAGGGCTTGTCTTAAGTTCTTTTAAGAACTCATGATCTATGGTTATTTTATCTCCTTTTTTTACCCTTTCAATAGCAAGTGCAATATGAACAATTAACCCAACAAACGCGCTATCCACTAACTTATAATCTCTTTCTTTCTCAATGTTCTCAATTAAAACTTCTATCTTCTTTATTGTTTCATTATCTATTAAATTAAGTAGCCTATTTCTAGAAGAAACTTCTATATCTTTTGCGACAACTACTGAATCATCTAAATTTTGCCTTATTAGGTTTAAAAGCTGGCTTTCATTTGTATTTTCATAAATTAAGCTAACCATGGCTTTTCTTATATGATTTTCTTTTCCTTCTACATATACCCCAAGTCCCTGTTTTCTAATTAGATTTAAACTATGCCTTTTAAACCATTCATCTGTTTTTTCTAAATCATTACTTATTGTTGCTTCAGTAACTTTTAAAGTTCTAGTAAAATTGTATAATTTAACTGGCTCTTGATTTTGAAGTAATTCACTAATAATTATATTTTTTCTCTCTTTTGGAGAGTATATTGTTTCATCCTTTTCTCCATTTAACAAGTTGATAATACTTTGTTTCTCAAGGCGTGTACCAATTACTTTAATACCAACTCCTGTCTTTTTATCAAGTCTTACTCCATTTTGTTTAAGGAATTTTTCTACTTCATGTATCTCTCTTAATACGGTTCTCCCACTAACGTCTAAATGTTTTGCTATTTTAGCAGTTGTAATATACTCATTCTCATTACATATAATTTGCAAAATATTCTTTATACGTAAATTAATCTTGTAACCTTTCATAAAACTCCTCCAAAATTATTAAAAGATTGTATCAAGTTACTTATGTTTGCCCTATATTGTAATCATATTAGTGAATGTAAATGAAGTAACAATTTATTAATTACCTTGACTTCATTATATTCCAGTAAACAATTACATACAATTCAAAGATAAATTGAATAGTCAGTAGCTAATGATGACAATATTTAATATTCATTCAATTTAACATTTTATATTTGGGTACTAAATGATAAAAAATATTTCTTTATTTTATATTGAATACTTACGTGAAATTTACACATAATATTATCAATAGTTACTAACTCATAGCTACATGGATGAGCTCATCATTTATATAGATACAGCTAAAAGTTACTAACTACCATAAGTGTTAAATGAACTGTGTTAAATTTAGTTTTTAGCTGTAACTATTGTTTAATTCAGTTCATTTAATACTGTTACTTTAATCTTCGAATTAATTTTTCATAGATTAAATATTCTATTTTTTTGTAAGTTACATATATTTAACAGATTTAATATTTCTATTATTTAATTTTAATACAAAAATATAAATATATGTTTGATATAATACCTATAAAATGTATATATTTTGTTAATTCTTTAGCAAAGTTTTCTATTTCAAAAAAACGCTTTATTTATTAGTTCAATTATGATATTATGTAGTAAATTAGTAAAAAAAGGAGGTTGTTATTATGTCATATAAAATTACTGACGCATGTGTAAGCTGTGGAGCTTGTGAACCTGAATGTCCAGTTAACGCTATAAGCCAAGGAGATTCACAATTTGTTATTGATGCTGATACTTGCATCGATTGTGGAGCTTGTGCAGGTGTTTGTCCTACAGGAGCACCAGTTGAAGCTTAATTACAACATATTTAAAAACAATCTATTGACTTTCGTCAATAGATTGTTTTTTTCATTTTTTTATTCATCTATATCTTTAAAACCTTCTCCAACAGTTTCATGTACATTATACGTAATTATAAAAGCCGTTTTATCAATTTCTTTTATATGGTTTTTTAATTTTACAAATTGCTTATTACCTAAAACAGTAGTTATAATTTCTTTTTCATCATTAGTATAAGCTCCCTTAGCTGTATAAATCGTTGCTCCTCTCTCCAAATCTTCAATTATAAACCTCTTTATCTCTTCGCCCCTTGAACTAACCACTTCAACTTTTTTACAATTATTAATTCCAGCAATAACTGCATCAACTGTATATCCATTGATAATAACTCCTAGTAAGGCATACATTCCTATTCTAGGACCAAATGCTACCCCTGCGAGTATTGTTATGAAAAAATCTGCTATAAGAAGAGATTTACCTATCTCTAAGTGAAAATACCTATTAAGCATTTTAGCTATTATATCTGTTCCTCCTGTTGATGCATTCTGATTGAACACCATACCCATACCTACGGCCCCAATTAATATACCAAATATTAATTCTAGAAATATATCATTCGTTATGCTCCCACTCATAGGGCAAAGTTTTTCTAATCCCCATATCATGCCAGATAATCCGAAACTAGCATACAATGTCCTTACTCCAAAACTTGACCCTATGAACATAAATCCTACAATAAATAATACAATATTTAATACAAACATTAAAGACCCAATAGTAATACCTGGCATATACTGATTTATAACCATAGCCAGGCCACTAACACCACCTACTGCTAAATTATTTGGTATTAAGAAAAAGTATAGTCCTAACGCTACGAGTGCTATTCCCACAGTTATCAATACATATTCTTTAATAATTGTTTTCATGCTTATTACCCCCTCATTTTAACTTTCATATGTGAATATAACTACAATTAATTTAATGTAATAACTTATAATAACACATTTAAAAATAAAATCTCTCAGCTTAATGGCTAAGAGATTTTATTTCTATTTATATCTGTATACATTACATTATATCATTTCTAGATTTCTTAGATTAAAATTCAGCAGACCCAGTTGTTCTTGGGAATGGAATAACATCTCTTATGTTACTCATACCTGTAATATACATAATTGCTCTTTCAAATCCTAATCCAAATCCAGCATGCTTAGTTCCACCGTATTTTCTTAGTTCTAGGTACCACCAATAATCTTCTTTATTAAGACCACATTCTTCCATCCTAGCTTCTAGAATATCCTGTCTTTCTTCTCTTTGGCTTCCACCTATAATTTCGCCTATTCCTGGTACAAGTAAGTCCATAGCGGCAACCGTCTTACCATCCTCATTTACCCTCATGTAAAAAGATTTTATTTCTTTTGGATAATCAGTTACAAATAGTGGTTTTTTGTATACCTCTTCTGTTAAATATCTTTCATGTTCAGTTTGAAGATCACAGCCCCAAGTTACTGGATACTGAAACTCTTTCCCTGATTTCATTAAAATATCTACAGCTTTAGTATATGTAACCTGACCAAATTCAGAGTTAACAACATTATTTAATCTTTCAATTAAACCTTTATCCACGAAACTGTTGAAGAACTCCATTTCCTCTGGTGCATTTTCCATAACATATTTTATTATGTATTTCATCATATCTTCTGCTAGTTTCATATCATCATTTAAATTTGCAAAAGCTATTTCAGGTTCTACCATCCAAAATTCAGCAGCATGTCTTCCTGTGTTAGAATTCTCTGCCCTAAATGTTGGTCCAAAAGTATAAACACTTCTAAACGCTAATGCAAAAGCCTCTGCTGCTAGTTGCCCACTTACAGTTAAACTAGTTTCTTTACCAAAAAAGTCTTGTGAATAGTCAACCTTTTTGTTTTTGTCCATTGGAATATTACTAAAATCAAGAGTAGAAATTCTAAACATCTCACCTGCACCTTCGCAATCACTCCCCGTAATTATTGGTGTATGAGTATATACAAAATTTCTCTTTTGAAAAAATTCATGAATAGCAAAAGCAGTTAATGAACGTACTCTAAACACTGCAGAAAATGCATTACTTCTTGGTCTTAAATGTGCAATAGTTCTTAAATATTCAAAAGAATGTCTTTTCTTTTGAAGTGGATAATCAGTATCTGACATTCCCTCAACTATTATTTTAGTAGCTTTAAGCTCAAATGGTTGTTTAGCATCTGGTGTTAAAACTAATTTTCCTTCAATAGTAAGTGATGAACTTATAGGTAATTTAGATATTTCTGCAAAGTTCTCTAACTTCTCTTCAAAGACTACTTGAATGTTTTTGAAGAAACTTCCATCATTTACTTCTATAAATCCAAACGCTTTAGATGCTCTTAGCGTTCTTATCCATCCTGAGATAGATACTAGTTGATCTGCATATTTCTCACTACTTCTATAAATTTGTTTCACTAACAATTTTTCCATAAAATTGCCCTCCTTATAATTTAATACTTTTATACATAATAAAAAAAGCCCTTCATCCCATAATAATAAAGGGACGAAAAACTATAATTTCGCCGTGCCACCCAATTTGTCATAAAATATGACCACTCTAATTAGTACAAAATTATATTTCATAATATAATTTGATACTACCCAACAATTAACGGATTGGACCCGTCTAAGCCTACTCTCTAATGATTTCGGTTAGCAACTCAAAGATGTTCTTCAATATAAATTTCGTATTGGCCTCTCACCATCACCAAATCGCTAAAACTACCTTTTATATCTACTCTTCTCGTCGAAGTCTTTACATTTACCTTATAAACACTATTATATGCATTAATTACTTTATATAGACAATTAAATTATAATGTCTTTAATAATAAATGTCAAACTCTTATTATAACTTACCTCATATATATAAATGTCCTATAAAGTAGATCTATTACATAATCTACTTTATAGGATAAAAGTTATAATTTAATTATATAAATATACGTTAAGGAATTATATATCGTCTCGTTCAATTTCCCATGCATCTACTTCTTCTTCATCCTCATCTTCAACTATTTCACCAATAACTGCATCTCTCTTAGCCATTTCTCCTGTAGCTTTGTTTTCAATAACAATGTTAGATGTTACATGTCCATCAACTTCACTGATGAAACTTTTTGCTGTTACATCTCCTTCTACTAAAGAAACTCCCTGCGTAAGTTTTTCTGGGTGGTCAAATGTTATTGGTTTACTGTTTATTCTATCATTCATATATAAACACTCCCTTTCTAAACCTATTTTGTGCATGAAGACTTAGAAATATACTTTGGAAATGTTATCTATTTTTCAAATTTAAAAACATTCTGATAGTATTAATATAATACTTAATTTTCCCCTCTTACTGCGTAAATCCTTCTCCTAACACTTCACGTACATCTGCAACAGTTATAAATGCCTTGGTGTCAATTTCCTTAACCATTTTTTGAAGAGGCAATATTTCATCTTTTCCAACTACTACAAATAATACCTGCTTTTCGCCCTTAGAATACATACCTGTAGCATGTATTCCGGTTACTCCTCTATTTAAATCTTTCATTAGAATTTCTGCTATTTCATTTGAATAATCCGAAATAATAAATACTGCTTTTGAAAAATTTATACCTTCAAGTATACTATCTATTACTTTTGAAACTATATACGTGGATATTAATGCATACATAGCCTTTTCAATTCCAAATACAAAAGCACCTAATAATATTATAGTCGAATCAATTGCTAATATGATTTTGGCAATTGGAACATTTTTCAAATAAACTTTTATAATATTAGCAGCAAGATCTGTTCCCCCAGTACTTGCAGATGCTCTTAATACAAATCCTAAGCCTATCCCAACAAAGACGCCACCAAATATACTAGCTATCAAAAGATCAACCTTCGGTGTTGGTATAAAGCTTGTATAAAACAATGCAAAAGATAGATAAGCTGCAGCAAACATGGATTTACCAACAAATGCTCTTCCCTTAAGTTTTATAGCAATAGCAAGTAGTGGCACATTTACTACCATATTAGTAAACCACAAAGGGATATCTACTCCATAATTCTTAATAGATAAATACTCTATAACAATAGCAAGACCTGATACCCCACCCGTTACTAATTTAAGATTTGCAAAAAACAAGTTTACACCTGCTGCAAGTATTGTAGCTCCAATCATAATATATATATAATTAAAAATATTTTCATTTTTAGTTTCTCTTCTCATCCATCTTATCCTACTTTCTAATTTCTACTTTATACAACTAAAAATTTTTTTTTAATATGTTATTTCCTGACCTGAATATTTTATTTCAACAGTTTTTATATTAATCTTATTCATTCGGCTTGCAAATTGCCTAGTAATATCAACTGCATCTCCGAAATGCATTGGTATAAGTAACCTTGGCTGAATCTTTTTTGCAAAATATTCTCCCCCTACAAAATAAAACTCTTCTAGTCTAGGATCTACTGGGAAAAACGCTATGTCTATCGGTTTTTCTTCTTCCAACTTCTCTATATGTGCCTTAAACAATGATTCAGCAAGTATTTGTTCGTCTAACCTATCTTCTTTCCAGTGCCACCAATTTAGATCTCCAGCATGAAAAATAGTTAATCCATCTACTTTTATTAAAAATGATATTCCAATATCAGTTGAACCATATGCTTTTACGTAAACATCCTTAAATTTTCTTTCGTCACCCTCCTCCATAAAATTATAATTTGACTTATCTTTATCAATTTTTATATCATTACTAAGTATATATTGTATTTTATCATTATATTTTTCCCATTCTAAAATTTTAGGATTATAATGATCCGCATGACTATGGGATGAAAACACATACACATTTTTCTTTTTTTTTATATTTTCAGGTAATAACAATCCTTTTAACTTGTTTTTTATAGGTTCTTTATAATAGTCAAATATCAGAAAATGGTTTTCAGTCTTAACGACAAACCCACTATGGTATATATAGTATATTTTTGCTTCTTTCATAAATTATCGCTCCCTACATTATTGATAGTGTTAACACACTATTTTTATTTTAATTAGATTATATGTAAATTAAATATATAAACTTAAGTTTCCTTTATATACTTACGCCTAAATTATAATATTATACTAAAATTATATACAAACGTAGGTTTCAAGTAAATAAAATTATTAAAATAATATTTTATTATTTTAATAATTCTATGAATATAATTTAAAGTAAGTTTATAATGAGAATATAGTATATCTAATATATTAAATTTTCTTAAAAAGGTGGTTATATTAAATGAAATTTTCTTTTGATCATAATAATATAAATGTTTTGGACTTAGAAAAAAGTATAAAATTTTATAAAGATGCTTTAGGCTTTATAGAAATTAGGCGTCATCATCCATCAGATGGCAGCTTTACTCTTGCATTTTTAGGTGATGAAACAACCGAGCATAAGCTAGAACTTACTTGTATGAAAGATAGAACAGAACCATATAATTTAGGTGAAAATGAATTTCATCTTGCTGTAGTTGCAGATAATTTTGATGAAGCTTATGCACATCATAAAAAAATGGGCTGCATATGTTATGAAAATAAACCTATGGGAATTTATTTTATTATGGACCCAGATGGCTACTGGACAGAGATTATTCCAAAAAAATAGTAACATTAAATTAAAGATTTAAAGATATCATTGACTTCAAAAGGAATTATATACTCCTTTTGAAGTTTTTTTATTCTCATTTTCCTAATGTACACCTCTTAATCATATAACAGAAATTAATTATTAAATTATACTATAACTATTTTAATCTAATTTAAATAATAATAAATCAGTAAAAATCTAATTAATTTGTCTAAAAAGCTAAATAAATTATAACTTTGTTCGAAGATTATTATATGGCATTATTTTAATTTCAGAATATAAACTTTGTTTACATACCGTTATATTATGATGTAAACTGCAATAGTAGGAGGATTTTATGAATATTTTTTCAGTTATATTTTTATTAATAAGTTTTGGCTCACTGATAGTTGCATTCATCTTAGAAGGTGGAAGTCCTATTATGCTTGCAGCTGGAAGTGCCGCTATGATAGTATTTGGAGGTACAATTGGATCCGTAGGTCTTGGTACTTCTCCTAAAAAACTAGCGAATATCCCAGCAATGCTTAAACTTATATTCACAGCTAAAGAAAAGGATTTGGTAGAAATCGTGAGTTATTTTAAACAATTATCCTTTAAAACTAGAAAAGAGGGATTACTAAGTATTGAGGGAGAAATAACTGACGAATTAGACCCATTTATAAAAAAAAGTTTACAACTAGTAGTTGATGGTGTAGACCCACAGATGGTAAAAACTATACTAGAATTCGAACTTGAGTCCACATATGATAGGCATAAAGAAAATGCTGCAATCTTTGAATCAGCAGGTGGATTTGCACCTACCATGGGTGTTATAGGTACAGTTATGGGTCTAGTTCAAGTTTTAAGCAATCTTTCTGACCCATCTATTCTAGGGGAAAAAATAGCCGTTGCATTTATAGCTACTTTGTATGGTGTTGGGTCTGCAAACTTAATATTTCTTCCTCTAGCTTCAAGATTAAATGATTTAAATAATGAAGAAATTAAAGAAAAGCAATTAATAATTGAAGCTGTTCTTCTTATGCAAGAAGGTGCAAACCCTAATATCTTAGCCGAGAAATTAAAAGGGTTCCTTGATAAAAAACAAGCACGAAAATTTGATGAAATAGATAATGGAGGAGCAGCATAATGAAGAAAAGGAGGGAAAATAAGGAAGCTAGTAATGATAGATGGCTTTTAACTTATTCAGACTTAATAACTTTACTTATGATATTTTTTGTTATTATGTATGCATCAAGTAATGCAGACACTACTAAATACAAACAATTATCTCAATCACTTAATGCAGCTTTTAATGGTAGTAATGGTAAAAGTATTATTGGAGATGGATCTGGTGTAAGTGTTTTAGATTCGAGCGGAAGTGTACCTGCTAAACAATCAGTAGATACTAAGGCTTCAGAATATGCTAATGCATTAGAATCAAATAATATGGAAAACATTAAAAAAAATGTTGATAATTATTTGAAAACTAATGGCTTAGCCAGTAACGTCTCTACTAAAATTGATGAGAGAGGACTTGCGGTAAGTCTTAGAACTTCACTGCTCTTTGATGTTGGTGCAGCAGATGTTAAAGAAGTGTCGACTAAAAAGCTAATTAGCATAGGTAAAATACTAAATCACGTTAATAATTATGTAAGAATTGAAGGACACACAGACAGTACTCCAATGAGTAATAATGAATTTAAGTCTAATTGGCAGCTTTCTGCAATTCGTGCAACTAATGTTACAGAACTACTTATTTCAAAAGCAGGAATTTCTCCTAAAAAAATATCTGCAGTAGCCTATGGTGATAATCGGCCAGTAGCTACGAATAAAACTGCAGCTGGAAAAGCTAAAAATAGGACCGTAGATATTATTATATTAAGTAACCAATTTTCAAAAACAGAGAAAATCAAATAAAAAGATGTTGCCGTTTTAATTAGCAACATCTTTTTATTTGTATTTTTTATTTATGTTTTTCTTTTTCTTCTTTTGACTTGTCTTTTGTTATTGTAAGTTTATCATCAACAATGTCAACCGTGGCACTACCACCAGTACTAAGTTCTCCAAAGAGCACCTCATCAACAAAATAAGTTTTAATTTCTTGTTGAACAACTCTATTAATTTCTCTTGCACCATAATCCTCTGAAAAACCTTTTTTACTTAACCAATCGTATAATGCATCTGTTACCTTTAACTTTATATTTTTAGTTAATAGTTTTTCTTCAAACAACTTCATTGCTTTCTTTGCAATTTGAAGAGCCATAACTTTATCAATTTTATTAAATTCAACTACATTGTCCAATCTATTTCTAAACTCAGGAGAAAATACTCTCTGAACCTCTTTAGTAATTGCTCCGCTAGCACCCACTCTTTCTCCAAATCCAACTATATGTTTACTAGATTCTCTAGCTCCTGCATTTGAAGTCATAATTAAAATTACATTTCTAAAATCTGCCTTTTTACCAGTGTTATCTGTAAGTGTTGCATAGTCCATAACCTGTAAAAGCACATTAAATATATCAGGGTGAGCTTTTTCAATCTCATCTAAAAGCAGAACACAATATGGCTTCTTTTTAATAGCCTCAATTAACATTCCACCTTCTTCATAGCCAACATACCCTGGTGGTGAACCAATAAGTCTGGCTACTGTATGTTTCTCTTGATATTCACTCATATCAAATCTAATAAGTGGTATATCTAAACTCTTAGCTAATTGTTTGCTTATTTCTGTCTTTCCAACTCCTGTAGGACCTACAAAAAGAAGAGATGCTATTGGTTTGTCTTCTTCATTAAAGCCTGCTCGAGATCTTTTTATAGCCTTTACTAATGTATCTATAGCATTGCTTTGTCCAAACACCTGTTTCTTCAAATTAGCATCTAAGTTTTTCAATGTATCAACTTCATTACTTGATACACTTTGCTCTGGAATTTTTGCAATGGCAGCAACTATTTTCTCTACTGCACCCACTGTTATAACAATATTTTCATCATTATCGCCAGCATGGAGCCTTGCATAAGCACCTGCTTCATCCATAATATCTATAGCTTTATCTGGTAGAAACCTCTCCTTAATATACTTACTAGATAATTCTACTGCTGTTTTTAAAGCCTCATCCTTGTACGTAACATTATGGTACTCTTCATATTTATCCTTAAGCCCCATAAGAATATTAAAAGTGTCCTGAGTGGATGGTTCTGGAACTTCTATCTTTTGAAATCTTCTAGCTAATGCACTATCCTTTTCAAAATGCTTTTTATATTCATCATAAGTAGTTGATCCAATAAACCTTACCTTACCATCCGCAAGAAATGGTTTTAAAATATTTGAAGCATCCATGGATCCCCCAGAAACTGCACCTGCACCAACTATAGTATGGATTTCATCAATATATACAATTGGTTTTTCTTCTTTACTAATTTCATTTAATACTTTTTTGATACGTTCCTCAAAATCGCCTCTATACTTTGTACCTGCAATTAATGCTCCCATATCCAAATAATATATTTTGCTTCCTTGCAATAATTTAGGCACTTTATTTTCAACAATCATTTGTGCAAGTCCTTGAGTAATGGCCGTTTTACCTACTCCCGGTTCCCCTACATGAACTGGATTGTTTTTAAGTCTTCTACATAATACCTGAAGTGTTCTTAAAAGAATGTTTTTTCTCCCAATAAGTGGGTCCATTTGTCCTTTTTTTGCTTTTTCCGTTAACTCTTCTGTAAATCTACTTAAAAAGTTTACTTTTTCATTTGGGTTATCCATATCTTCATCATAAGTGTATTCTGTCTCTTCTTCATCTTGCGTGAAACTCACTTGATCTTCTCTTTCACTATCTATACCAGATGAAAAATCAAGTGTATCCACTACAGATATGCCATGTGCTATATAATTAAGAAGATCTCGCCTTTTCATCTGCTGTTGTCTTAAGAAATAAGAAGCAAAACTTTCCTCATCATCATACATAGCAACAATAACATCGCCTATCTTTACTAATTCTTTTCCAGATAACATAACATGATCTGCAGCACTTGATAAAATTGTTTGTATTCCAACTGTTTGTATTGGCTCTGTATCTTCTACGACCTCTATGTTTTCCTTTAAAAATTTTTTTATTTGATTTTTAAGTCTTTTAACATTACCACCACTATTTTCTATTATTTCTATACCCTCTTCGAAAAATAAAGAAGCGTAAAGAATATGTTCAGGGGTAAAGTACTCATGATTTGACATTTGAGCTTCATTAAAAGCTGCGGTAATAATCTCATTTACTATATCATCTAATTGCATAATTACTCCTCTTCTAATGTTAATTTCAATGGAAATCCACTTTCTTCACACATTTCCATAGTTTGATCAATCTTTGTTAAGCCTACATCGTGGCTATATATTCCGGCAATACCACTACCTTCCTTATGTACATCAAACATAATTTTTGTAGCTTCAACAACTTGTTTTTTAAAAACTCCAACTAAGACCTGCACAACAAATTCCATACTTGTATAATCATCATTATGAATAATCACCATATAGTTACTGGGTTTTCTAATCTTAGTTTCTATTTTTTCTTTAATATCAATCTTCTCTTTAGTTTCAATTTCCTCATTAAAGATCCTTTTTTCTGACATATCTAACAACCCCACTATTTACATTTAAATTTATTTTTTTAATTTTTAAAAAATAACTAGCCTAAATGCTAGTCTACATTAATTTATGAACATTAGTATAAGACTATTATATCCTACTTAATTGTATATTACTGCATTTACGTATATTATTTCAACTATTGTTCACTTTTCCTCAATTGCAAAACTAAATTCCACCCCCACCACATTAAATAGTGGAAGTTAG
>NZ_CALEVF010000064.1 GCF_937920395.1 uncultured Clostridium sp.
GAACATTTATATGTAATATAATACATTAAAGGACATAATAAATCTATACTTATTTAGTAATACATGACAATATCCTATATTATAACATAAAATTTTCGATTTATAGTTAATATACTTCAATTGAATATATTGTATTACTAATTATTCGACATTAGTAAAACAAATAAAACATATAGCAATTAATATAAGACAAAAAAATAGAAGCTTTTACATAGCTTCTATTTTTTTGATTATTTTATCAATGCATCCTCTAAACCCATTCCAATCGTAGCTATAGATTGAGCACCGGCTACAGTAAGTTTCTTATTAATTAGGAAATAAGGAACTACATCGACTCCGATGTCTTGAGATTCTTTTTCATCCATTTGAACTCTATCAGTATATTTATCAGTATTTAAGATTTTACGAACAACTTCTTCTTCAAGGCCTGCTTCTTTAGAAATTTCAACTAAAGTATTTATATCTGAAATGTTTTTGCTATCAGTAAAATATGATTTAAATATAAGGCTTACAATTTTTTCTTCTTTACCAATTGCTTTTGAATACTGAAGTAACCTATGTGCATATAAAGTATTGACTGGAATAGCTTTATCAAGTCTATATACAAGTCCAAGCTCTTTAGCTTCAGCAGTTAATCTTTTATTGTTTTCTTCGGCTTCTTGAATAGTTATTCCATATTCCTTTGAAATTAACTCACTAATAGTACCAGTGTACACTTTACTAGCATTAGGATTTAATTCAAAACTTTTATAAATTATCTCTACGTTTTCTTTATCAGAAAAATTTTCAAGTGCTTTTTCAAACTTAGCTTTTCCTAAATAACAGAATGGGCATACAAAATCTAACCACATTTCTACTTTCATTATAGATCACTCCCCGTATTTTGGATTTTAGTAACTAAATTATTCCACTTTGGTTATAGGTTGTCAAGTGTGTTGGTATATAAGAGATACTATAGAAGAAAATGTAGGGAATATAAATGAAAATAATAGCAATTAACGGTAGTCCAAGAAAAGAGGTCTTTTATAGAAAGATTTATGTTCCCATATTTAGTTTATGATACATCTTATTCAAGTCTTTTTGGATCTTTTGAATCATTGTTCGTCAATGATACATATCAATTTAATGATTATTCAAAATATGTTTCAACATGTTTTTATGAAAAGAAAAAGGCACAAGTTAGAAAAGAGCAGTTTCCAAAGGAATGTATAAACGCTTTTAATATGGAAGTAAGATTCGCGGAGTAAATTACATCTACATAAAGTAATGGGAATAGAGATAATATTTATAAAATATTTCATCAAGTCTTTTTAGAAAAGGCACAATGAAATTAAAATCAACCGCCCATTGGTCTCATTTTACCATCACTTTAATAGTATTGTACTGAAAATTATTCAATAATATAACACATTATTATACTATTATTGATATGAATTATATATAAGAAAATAAAATATAGTTTTACAGAAGTTATACTTGTATTATATTCATAACTATAATTTATGTACTTGACATAGCAACATAGTTGCAATACAATATAGTTACTAGGTTACATTACAAGGTAGGTGATATGAAATGGCAAATTCGTCTCAATTATTAAAAGGAATTTTAGAAGGTTGTATATTAAAAATAATTTTAGAAAAAGAAACCTATGGGTATGAATTATATAGTTCGCTAAAAATCAATGGTTTTGATGATTTATCTGAAGGGACTTTATATCCTTTGTTAATAAGGCTTGAAAAAAATGGCTTATTGTCTTCGATAAGCAGGGATTCACCACTAGGGCCAAAACGAAAATATTATTCTCTTACTAAACTCGGGGAACAGGAATTTTTAAACTTTTGTAGCTCATGGGATAAAATTTCAAAATCAGTCAATAGAATATTGGGGGATGATCTAATTGATTAAAACAAAATCATTAATAAAACAATTAAATAAAGCATCTGAGAACTTATCTAAAGAAAGCAAAAGTGTATTTGATGATATTGTAGTCTATGTAAGAACATCAAATATAAAAACAAGAGATGCTGAAGAATTTTCACAACAGATACTAGACAGTTTTTTAAATGCAGAGCAGCAAGGTGTAAGTATTGAAGAGGTACTAGGAACAACAGATATTAAGCATTACTGCGAAGAAATAGTAACTACCTATAAATCAAGTTATAATTACTCATCACTATGTAGCGAATATGTTATGTATACAGGCATGATAATAACAATATTATCAATTATTAATTATATTACACAAAATTTAGAGACAATTATAAAATATGGTATTAATGATTTTACTTTTTATATAAGTTTTAATTTAGGAATTATTTTGCAGCTTTTGATTATAGGTATTACTATAATTACTATTATGGCTTATATCAAAAAAAGCTGTTTTATGGAAGAAGTCAAGGTTAGTAAAATAAAAGAGTTTTTTAAACTTTGGGTAATAGTATGTCTATGGTTTGGTATTATGGTTGCTTGTATGTTTTTAAGAAAAATATTAGTATTTAGATTAAATATAATTATAGTTCTTATTGTAGGTATTGCTTTATATTTTATAGGCCATTATTTATCAGAAAAATAAATAAATTAATATAATATTTATTGTGATGTTCTTTGGTAGATACCATAAGACATGTAAAAATTAATATTTCTTTAATTTAAAAAAGGTAACACGAACATAATATAAAAAATTATGTTCGTGTCACCTTTTTTATTGCATAATTTAGAATTAAGATATCAATGACTAATCCTAAAATTATAATTAGTATTTCTGAAATTATTGATAAAGTAAAATACTCACCTATCTGAATAAACATTAGTGCTGTTAATACGGAAGTAACTAAGAATATACTAATTAAAATAGAAAATTTCACCTTCCCAATTTTTTTTTCATATTCAATAATATCGCCCATTATATCAAGTAGCATAGATATCCCCAAAACAATACTACCCCATTTTTGAATTCCAATAACTTTAGCAAAAACCCAAAAGAATATCCCGAACACTATAATAAAATGTTTGTATTTTCTCCATAAACTCATAATAATCTACCTCCTAGTATAGACATAGCTTTTATTGCATAGTTGTGTTAATTATAAATTATAGTTAATTAAAATTTTACAGGTTTTCACAATAAAAACAATACAAATTGCATGAAACGTACATACTTTGTCATAAACAACTATTTTTATATATAAGCTAATTCGAATGATACAGTATATCCTTTATATATAAATTTTTAACATTTTTCTAACTATTGATATACTATGAAATTAGAGTTATAGTTATATTACTAATTAAAATAATATTAAAAAAGGGAGAGGATTATTAATGACAAATAAAAAACTAACACCAGAGGAAATATCAAAAATAGAAAACGATAAACTTGAACAAGCAAAAAAAGATGCGAATTTTGAACCAGAGCCATCCGATTCAGAGTTTGATATTTGTGGACCTTTACATTGTGATAAAGAACTATAAAACATATGGGCAATCTCTATACCTTAAAGTTAATTAAGGTATAGAGATTGCTTTTTTTATTTTATAGGGAATTATGGTACAAAGATGTATAATGCTATAAATGCGTAAAAATTTAATTTTACTGATAATGTACTGCAGAAGTGAATTCTTGTATAAAAGGGGTTCCGCTTGCGGATATCAGATCTACGGTTGAAATGGCAACTTGTAGGGCAGAATGTGGTTCGTAATTAGATCCATTTTTAACACTATACCCTGAAAAGCTGTGAATCATGTAATGATTATTCTTATATTTGCCAAGGTACATCATAACATGCCCGTCTAAAAATAGTGCAGCGCCTGGTTTTAATTTATCTATTAAAGTGTACCTATTTTTTAGTGAATCATCCCTTTTGAATTTAAAAGAATTAGTTTTATTAGAAAAACTATTTTCTTGTTGGCAAGCATTGCGTGGAAGTAATAACCCAAAACATTTATAAATTGTTAGAATAAAGCTAGAACAGTCTTTTCCAGAAAACTTATCTCCCCAATCGTAGGGTGTATCGATAAATTTAAGTGCCTGATTTATTATGTTATACCTTGTATATGGAAGGCTTCCATTTGTAATGTCTTTGGTGGTATCTATAGTAGCAGTTTTAAATATAAGTTTGCCATTAATGTCACGAGTTGGATATTTTATCATAAGATTATCTATTAAAGTAGATCCGTTATGCTTTAATAAACATATCCTCGTACCCATTTCACATTTTATAGTTACTTGGGTGGAGTCTTTTCCGTTAATGGTTAAATTAGTTTCTTTGGCAATAACCATTAGGAAGTCTTTGCTTCTAGAATAATCAAAAATTTGTGTTTTATCTTGTGATAATGCTATATCAGTACTTTTAATCCAGCCAAAATAATTGTAAAGTTTCACAAAATACCATTTTTTATCACGACTTCTATGGAGTACTAAAACGGGTTCAAAAGGAAGGCAACTTGTTTGTTGAAACCTGTCAAAATTATTTATTTTGCTATGTTCAAAAGATGAGAAAATAGGATCATCTACAGGAAAACTTCTTACTGAAGTCTTTTTTATGCTTATACCATATTCAATTGTAGTATGATTTTTTATTTTATTTAAATTTAAATTACGTATAATTTCTTTAAAATAATTATTGAGGAGTAACTGCCCACTAGAATCAAACATATCTTTATTGAATAGTTCATATGATTGTATGAGATCTATGAGGGTTTTAGAAGCTATAGTATCCTCTTCGTTATATAAATCATATAATGAAGTTATTCTAGGTCTGAGATTATTATTGAACTTTTCAATTTCATCTACAGAAAGTATATTTTCTTTCGCGTTAGTAATATCACGCATCCAAAACGAAGCTGAATACATAAAACTGGGTAATATATAGTCATCTTTATACATAAAGACACCTCACTAGTTAAAGAATTATATACATTATAATGCTAATTTAAAATATAATCTATATTAAATATAGATAGGTTATTTATATATATATAAATAAGCCTTAACTTTTGGAGTTGAGCGAAATGAAAATTATTGATGTAAAGATTGAATATATTTCTGTCCCATTAAACAGGCCATTTAAAACTGCATTAAGAACGGTTAATAGTGTTGAGGATGTAATTGTAAAAGTAATAACTGACTGTGGTAATATTGGGTTTGGGGAGGCTCCTCCAACAGCGGTTATAACTGGAGATACTACAGGAGCAATTGTTAGTGCAATAAATGATGTTATTAAAAAAACTATAATTGGTATGAAAATAGAAAATTTTGAAGAGCTCATGATAAAATTAAACAAATGTATGGTAAATAATACGAGTGCAAAAGCAGCAGTTGATATCGCCCTTTATGATCTTTATGGTCAATTGTACAATGCACCTTTGTATAAATTACTGGGTGGTTATAGAAAACAAATAACTACCGATATAACAATAAGCGTTAATGATCCTATAGAGATGTCCCAAGATAGCTTAGAGGCTGTAAGGCTAGGATATAAGACACTTAAGATTAAGGTTGGGAAAGAAGCAAATCTAGATATAAAAAGGTTACAAAAGATTAGAGAAGTTATTGGTCCAGATATAAAAGTCAGAATAGATGCTAATCAAGGGTGGACACCAAAAGAGGCAGTTAAGATTTTGAGAAGAATGGAGGATTTAGGACTGGATATTGAGCTTGTAGAACAACCTGTAAAAGCACATGATTTTGAGGGCCTGAAGTTTGTTTCAGATAATGTATATATACCAGTTATGGCTGATGAGAGTGTGTTCTCTCCAATGGATGCATTAATAATAATGCAGATGAGAGCAGCTGACCTTATAAATATAAAATTAATGAAAACAGGTGGGATTCATAATGCACTTAAAATTTGTTCTATGGCAGAGATATACGGAGTGAAGTGTATGATAGGATGCATGCTAGAGGCAAAAGTAAGTGTAACAGCAGCGGCTCACCTAGCTGCTGCAAAAAGTATTATAACTAAAGTTGATTTAGACGGTCCAGTTTTATGTAAAGAAGATCCAATTATTGGAGGAGCCATATTTAAAGGAAACACTATTATTCTTTGCGATGCTCCAGGGCTTGGTATAACAGGGGTTGTTTGTAATGACCATTAAATATTTTAGTGAAGGTCCTAACAATCCCCAAAATATTAACATAAAACCTTTTTTTTCAGAAAAAGATTCTACTGGACATATATTGTCTTGAAGTTGGCATATTATAGGAGGATAATAAAGATAGCTAAAGAAAAATAGTTAGATAAATTAAGTCAACTTCTGCAATTAAAATCTAAGGAGGCAAGGCGATGAAAATATATTCAATGTTAGAGACCTATGATGTGATAACTAATGAACGCTCTACTATTTTTAAATTAGATAAACATTTGGAAGCTCCAAACTGGACTAAGGATGGAAAATATATTATATATAATTCTGAGGGGCTTATTTGGCAGTATGATCTAGAAAGCGGAGAACATAGAAAAATAGATACCGGTGATATAACGGACTGTAATAATGACCATGTTCTTTCAGCAGATGGTATGAATATTGCAGTTAGCAGCATGGCTCCTGGTACTGATACGACTGCATGCGGTTATAATTCTTATGTTTATATAATTGCATTATCTGGAGGTATACCAAGAAAGGTTACTCCACTTTCACCTAGTTTTCTTCATGGATGGTCGAATGATGGTAAAATTTTAACCTATTGTGCAATGCGTGATGAGAAGAAGGGGGATATATATACTATCCCAGTTGAAGGTGGAGAAGAAACCAGATTGACGAATACGCAAGGTCTGAGTGATGGACCTGAGTATTCAGCAGATGGAAAGCATATATGGTTTAACTCTATACAATCGGGATCGATGCAAATTTGGCGTATGAATAATGATGGGAGCAATCAGAGACAAATAACTAAGGACGAACGAGATAATTGGTTTCCTCACGTTTCACCGAGCAATAAAAAAGTAGCCTATATATCTTATGAAAATGGTGATGTAGAACCGGGTGATCATCCAGCCAATAAAAATGTGGAGATTCATATCATGAATTATGATGGAACTAAGAATCACACAGTAGTAAATTTATTTGGTGGACAAGGAACATTTAATGTGAATTCCTGGTCACCAGATAGTAAAAAATTTGCATTTGTAAGTTATGAGTTATAGTAATTAAAAAGTAAATATAATATTAATAAAAAATAACTATTTAGCAGGAAAAAACTCTCAAATGTAGAATAGATATATAAAAGATTATTTAAAGGAGGTCAAATAAATGCCAAAATTTGAAATTCCCAAAGATAAGGATGAAATAAAAAAACAAATTAAAGCCTTACAAAGCCTATTACCTATAGATGATAAAAAAAGTGATAGGAAAAGTAAGCAAATACATCAAGATGAAATTAAAGCCCTTAAAAAAGCTTTAAGTGCGCAATAAGAGTTATTAACTATTAATATATTTATCACATAACACGCTCCTTTTTTATTAATACTATAAAAAAGGAGCGTGTTATTATATGAAAAATAAAAAATATAGCAAGTTATTATCTATCATTGTTGCATTAACATTAATGGTTAGTCTTTATTCGTCGGCAATAGTTTAGGCGGATACTATAAGAAATCAATATAATGGAACTCCGTCAATACTTGCAAAGGGTAACCATGAAGTTGGTAAGGGAGGAACATATGCCTCTGGATTAGTTGTAAGCAATAGCAATTATGCTGTATATGCAATAATTCATCAAGCAAATCATTTATAACTACTGATATGGATAATATTAAATCATCTTTGAATTCCATAAATTCATCAACATCGTTTTTTGTTGTTTCTCATTGCCCTATTCATTATTTTGGAAAATGAACAACAGGAAATGCATCAATGCTTGTTGATATTCTTAATAATCATAGTAAGTTAATATTCCTTTGGAGACATAATCATACGGTACATGATACAAACTACGGTAAAGCTAAAGTATCAGGTGATACCATGCAATGTTCAAAGTCATCTTCGGCAATTCCTATCAAATTTACGTATGCAAATATGGGTGCCATGAATCAAGAAAATAATGGAGCATATGGACTACTTATAAATTTAATAAAAGAGAGTAATAGTACAAACATTAAGTTTGACTATAAAGATATTTCGGGAAAAACTATTTCAAATTATTCTGTGATCATAAGTTACAATATGCCTGTAAGGGTAAAATATAAAAACTGTTTCTAGTGCATTAGAAACAGTTTTTGTATTTAGTAGAGTTTATTCAGCTTTAGCAATTAAGCAAGTAGATTATACTTGCATAGGTACATGCTTAATGAAAAAGGGGTATAATAAATGTAAGCATGAAAAGTTAAATAGGTTTGAAAGTTTAAGAGTTAAAATTTTTTTACTAGGAGAGGATTGTTGTGAAAAAACTGATTTTAGTAACATCACCACCAGCAAGTGGAAAAACTTATATAGCAAAAAAACTTGCAGAGGCATTACAACATGTTGTCTATCTTGATAAAGATACACTCATAAAATTGTCAAAACAGATTTTTGTTGTAGCAGGTGAAGAATATAATAGAAGCTCAGATTTTTTTAATGAAAACATACGCGATTATGAATACGAAACAATAGTAGAACTCGCAATGGAAGCTCTGAATTATGATGATATTGTGCTAATTAATGCACCATTTACAAAAGAAATACGAGATTTAAATTATGTCAAAAAGTTAAAAGAGGCATTAAAACAAAAGAATGCGTCATTAGTCGTTATTTGGGTAAAAACTTCAATCGAAGTAACGAAGCAAAGAATGATTGAGAGAAATTCTGATAGGGATACATGGAAACTTGCGAATTGGAATGAATATATTTCAGGAATTAATTTTGATATTCCTATTGCTTTGGATGATCCATGTGTAAAAGATGATTTGCTTATCTTCGAAAACTCTTCTGATAAAGAATTCGAAGGTTCCTTAACAAAAACAATAGATATACTGGAAGAATCATCGGGTAGAAAATAAATCAATGCTATATTGGTAAAAGAAGGGAAGGGTTAAATTGAAAAAAATTGCAGTTCTTTTAGCAGAAGGATTTGAAGAGGGCGAGGCATTATTTGTAGTTGATGTTTTAAGAAGAGCAGGCTTTCAATGTAATTTGGTAAGTATCAATGAAGAAATGGTAAAAGGTTCTCATGGTATTAGGGTACTAGTGGATAAAATTATAAGTGATGAAATAAAAGAATATGATATGATTGTTTTACCGGGTGGATTACCGGGCGCAACAAATTTAAGAGATGATGAAAGGGTCATTGAATTAGTAAAATATTTTGATAAAGCACCGGAAAAATTTGTTGCTGCTATTTGTGCTGCACCAATGGTTTTAGAAAAAGCAGGAATTATTAAGGGGCGCAAAATAACATCATATCCTGGAGATGAAAATACTACATTATTTAAAGAGGCAAATTATGTAGAAGATATTGTTGCGGTAGATGATCACTTGATCACTAGCAGAGGACCAGCTTCAGTCCTACCATTTGCTTATACATTAGTAGATGTATTAGGTGGCAATAGTAGTGTGTTAAAGCAAGGAATGCTTTATGATATGGTAAGACAAAGTAAATTCAAGTAGATAATATGAAAGAAAATATAATCAGTTTATATTGAATTTATATTGAGATAATAACTAAGCTTTATTAAATTAATAATGTTCGAAAAATGTGAATTAAGGGGAGCCAATTTTTGGCTCCCCTTAATTCACATTATATTTGTAATAAATAAACTCACCATATTTATTGCACATCCATATATATACAATATGCTTGTTTTAACTTTAACATATACAACAAAAAACTGTTTTACTGTCTTCTCAGCAAATTATACATACACAACTCATAAATGGGGGAGGAAGAGGAGGAGAAACAGTAGTAAGTTCTGCTACAGTGCGAACTATTTCTGACGGTGCAAGAAATGGTAGTCATATTTTCAAAACTTTTGGTTTCATAAGTATGTATCTATTTATAGCTTTAGTTATAATTGCATTGATAGCGAAAAAATTAAATTATAAAAGATGGAAACTAATTCATAAGATTATGGTTATAGCTTATATTATTGGTATTACCCATTACTATGGAAGTTCAAATTATGCTGTTTTGGGATTAGACCCATTTAGAAGTTTTTATCAATCAGATATATCACAGGATTACTCTATTGATTTCTTTTATGCTTTCAATAATTAAGAGGAAGGTGCATATGTTGAGGAGATAATGGGAATGCCTAATAGAAACAACTTAAGAGTGCATTTATTGAATTCACAAGAAGAAGGATTTTTGTCTGGTGAAAAGATAATTAAATATTATAGGCTTTCATTATGATAATTTTCAATTTAAATAAATAAACATAAGTAATTATTTTTTAGAATTAACGGATATCACGAGAAGCTTTAATTATAAAATGATTGAACTTAATCGTAAAAAGTGTTATGCTATCAATGGTAAACTGAGTAGAATGTGTTTGCTACATTAAAATTAAGTATAAAATTGTAATTAATAACACAATATATTGAAGAGCTTATTTTTATAGGCTCTTTTTTAGTGATAAAAAGAGAGGTAATAATATGATTAAAGTTGATAACTTGTCCTACTCATTTCCGCAAAAGGACTTGTATAATAACATCTCATTTACATTAGAAGATGGTCAGCATTGTGCTTTTATAGGAACAAATGGCAGCGGAAAAAGCACACTGATAGATATAATTATGGATCCAGAAAAATATATGTTCGATGGAAAGCTCGAGATGGACCCCAATTCTAGAATTGGGTATGTAAGTCAATTCTCACAACTGGATAAAATGAAAGAAATTACAGTCTTCGAATATATTGGGGAAAAATTTATAAAACTACAAAATGAAATAACATCTATTTGCAGCAAAATGGAAACATCTTCAGATATTGAATCTTTACTAGAAAAGTATCAACAAGCTTTAGATGCATTCGATGCAATTAATGGGGATGATTTCGAAAACAACATTAATAAAAATCTAAGTCTTGCAAACTTAATCAAGTTTAAAGATTTAATGATATCTGAACTTAGTGGTGGGGAATTCAAGCTTATTCAAGTAATTAGGGAAATGTTAAATAGTCCAGAATTAATGATTATGGATGAACCTGATGTGTTTTTAGATTTTGGGAACCTTAATTCTCTTAAAGATCTAATAATTTCACACAAAGGAACAATGTTAATTGTTACGCACAATAGATATTTATTGAATCATTGTTTCAACAAAATTTTGCATCTTGAAAATAAGGAGCTCCAAGAGTTTGATGGAAGCTATATTGATTATAACTTCTCATTACTCCAAACTAAAATTGAAATGCAAGAACTAGCTATTGCTGATGATGAAGAATTTTGGAGAAATGAGATGTTAATAAAAAAACTAAGATATCTCGCAACTGAGCATACTGAAGCTGCTAAAGGAAAATCTCTAAATGCTAGAGTTAAAATTCAAGAAAGATTAGAAAAACGTAGAATTAAAGCGCCATTTGTAGATATTAAAGAACCGAATATTACTTTAGTTACAAATAATGAAATAGCAGAAACCATTGCTTTAAAAGTTAATGATTACAGTGTTAGCTTTGATGATATGCTTCTAGAAAATGTTAATTTTGAGATTAAATCTACTGATAAAGTAGCTATTGTCGGATTAAATGGTACCGGTAAAACAACTTTATTCACAGAAATCTATAAAAATAATAATGATTCTATTGAGATAAATGAGGAAGTTGAAGTGGCTTATTTATCTCAACTTCAAGGTAAAACACTAAATGAGTCTAATACTATACTTGAAGAGTTCATAGATGCTGGGTTTAAAACTTATGAAGAAATTAAATTATATGTTGCTGGCTATGGGTTTGAAGAAGAAATCGTTAATCAAAAGATAGGGTCTTTATCTGGCGGAGAAAAAAATATGCTTCAACTGGCTAAAATTTCTGCTAGTAACGCAAACATGTTGCTTCTTGATGAACCTACAAGTCATTTAGATACCTATTCACAAATAGCACTGGAAAAAGCTATAAAAAACTATAAAGGTGCGATTCTCATGATTTCTCATGATTTCTACTCTATAGTAAACTGTATGGATTTTGTTTTAATTATTGAAGATAAGACAATTAGAAAAATGAGTATGCGAAAATTTAGAAAGGTGATTTATGCTAGTTATTTTGACAAAGATTATTTAGCGATTGAACAAAAGAAAAAATTAGTTGAAACAAAAATAGCAATGGCTTTAAAAGCAACTGATATTGAGCTTGCAAAAGTTTTGTCAGAGGAGTTAGAAGGGCTGATTAAGTTACTCTAAATTTAGTGAGTAGTTATAAACACTCCATTTAAGACTGCTTTATGTCGCTAATGATTATATTGAAAAATCAAATAAATACAACAGTAAAAGTTTATTTCATAGAGAAATCTATGGGGTAGGCTTTTTCTAGTTATTTAGATTATAAATCTGTAATTATTTACAAAAATGTTACTTTATATAAAGGTGTTTGGGATTTAATATAGAATTATAATTAGTAAAAGAACTAACTTGTTTGGAGTAGGTTCTTTGAAAAATAAATCTTATGTTAAGGATAAATTTGATTAAGGAAATCTTATTGGAAAAGAAAATTATTCTACGTATATCTCGAATTGCAGCAGGATTTATGTTAGTAGGAAGTTTTATACTATTGCAAATTATTCCAAAATAAAAGCAATCAATTTAAGTAACACATATATCAGTTAGTAAAAAGAAAAGGATTAAGGCACAAAATGCCTTAATCTTTTTTATGGTATAATTTCTCAAGAGAACTAGGGGGCGGTGTTATGGAAGATTATCATAAAATTAATTTTGTCATCACCATATTAATAGCGTTGCTACTTGTAGGAACATTTGGATATAAACTTTTATTAGGTGTTAGCATTGTAGATGCATTATATATGACTGTTATAACAATATCAACAGTAGGATATACTGAAGTGGCTATTATGGATGCAAAAGCTAAGATTTTTACTATAGTTCTTATTTTTTTAAGTTTAGGTACTGTGGGGTATATATTTAGTAGCATTGTAGCTTATTTTTAGATGGAGATTTAAAAGATGCATGGAGGAGGAGACGTATGGAAGTTGGGATATCTAATTTAAAAGACCACTATATAATATGTGGAGGGGGTGAAACAAGTGGGAATGCTATAAAGCAATTTAAAAAAAGTAATGTCCCATTTGTTGTAATAGATAAAGATGAAGAAATAATAAAGGGACTAATAGAAAATAAAATATATGCTATTCAAGGAGATGCTACGGAGGAAGAGGTATTAGATAAGGTACAGATAAAATTTGCTAAGGGCCTTATTTCTTCATTGTCTACAGATGCGGATAATGTTTATACAGTCTTAACTGCAAGAGAAATGAACAGTAAATTATATATTGTATCTAGAGCTATAAATAAAAATGCAAATGAAAAACTAATAAAAGCAGGTGCAAACAATACAATCTCTCCAAATGAAATAGGCGGAAGTAGAATGGCAGCTCTAATGCTTAGACCTACCGTTATTGCTTTTTTAGATATAGTAACCCATGATGGAGATCTGATTTTGGACTTAGAGGATGTTACTATTTGTGAAGATTCCATTATAATAAATAGGAGTCTCATGGAAGCTAAAATTCCTGAAAAAACAGGACTAATAGTTTTAGCCATTAAGATGAGTAGTAATGAAAAATTAGTTTTTAATCCAAGTTCTAACCAGATACTAAAAATGGGTGATACCATGGTAGTTCTAGGGACAGAAGAACAGGTTGTTAAACTTAAAGAAATCGCTAAAGACATAGGACAAAGAAAGTTAAGTTAGTTGCCTGAGAAGGTAAGAATGTAGGATTAGGAGGTCAGATATGATTAAAATGATAAAAATAATTATTGAAATAATTAATGAATTGCATGATATGCTTACAAATTTATTTGATAGCTTTGGTATGCAGTTTTCAGATAAGCAACTTCATTTTATTATTATAGGAATAGTTGGGATGTTTATTTATTTAGTAGTGAATTATCTCTTTAAAGCTATTTCTAAATATAGTATTTCTGCATTATCATTTATAT
Organism: uncultured Clostridium sp.; assembly: GCF_937920395.1. Lineage (GTDB taxonomy): Bacteria > Bacillota > Clostridia > Clostridiales > Clostridiaceae > Clostridium_AD. The sequence goes on from NZ_CALEVF010000064.1 coordinate 14,086, forward strand.
ATACAGTAACTGTACTTGTGGTTATTGTGTTTGGTATCGAAATTGAGCAAAAAATTACGAATAGAGGTCATATGGAATTTTCAGATATAGTAGCAGGACTATGGGGATTTACTGCATTTTTTGTTGCTTATCTTATAATTTATGGTTGTATTTTACTAATTAAAAAGTTCATAAAAAAATATGGACAGAAAAGATCGCTTAACCACTAACTATCTCTGTTTAGAACACTTTTATATCTTGTGCCATTCCATCTTTTCCTAAAAGCTAAGGGCGTTATTCCCTCACGTTCTTTGAAAAGGTTAATTAAATGGCTTGTATTATGAATTCCTAGTTTAGAGGCAATTTCTGAAACGGGGATTTCAGAATATTTCAATAATTCTTTAGCTAAAGAAATGCGATTTAAGATTAAGTATTCATTTGGTGTAACACCAATATATTTTTTAAACTCTTTTTCTAGATAGTATTTACTAATTGAACATTCTTTAGCTAACATATCTAGAGTAGTTTTATCTGTTAAATTTTTATCTAAATAATTCATTATATCTTTTATAAATTTGGGAAGGAAGGGTTTGGGAGAATTAGGAGCAGAAATATTAAATAGAAACTCTGTTAAAAGGTCTACTAATAGCTTAGAAGTTAATGGTTCAGTTTTTATATTTTTTTCTTGGTGAGTTAATATTAATTGCCGGATAATTGAAGGTACTATACAATCTTTTTCAAAGTTACATATTGGAGAATTACTTTGAGCGAATTGTTGATAATAACCACAGCTTGTCCCACCATTAAAATGAACCCAAAGAATCTCCCAAGGGTCACTAGTATCAGCTTTATAGTACTGATATTTCATGCAATCAATAAAAAAACTTTGGCCTTCACACATAGTATATGATTCATCATCATATTTTAAATATCCTTTTCCGGATAAAACGTAAACAATTAAATAAGAATTTAAATTTTCTCTCTCAGTATAATAATTAGACCTAGTTTTAAAATATCCCACTTCTTCTATATAAAAATAAACTGATTTAGCGACCAAGCTAGGAGTAGTTATAATACGAACTGAATCATCAGACCAGTCATAAGATACATTTTCTTTAAAGTTTTTAATTTAAAAAACCTCCAAACAAGATACTAGTATTTTACAATAACATTCTTTGATATTTTGATTGCTGTAAACTATTACAATCAATTTTAAAGAATTATATTTATTATAAGTAATAAAACATATAAAATCAATAGCTCTAATAAATATTAATTAATCTTATATATTTATTAGAGCTATTTCAAATTTGGAAATTCGCTTAATAGTATTTATTAAAAGCATTTCTAAGCAACATACTATTATTTCCTAGCAACATCCTTTGATGTTTTATCTATTGTAAACGATTATAATAAAATTGTAAAAGAGTAAATTATTTTTAATATAAGGAGTGATTGAATATGTCGAATTTAACTGCTATAAAACCTATTAAAAAACCACGTATCGGACTTTATACTATTGGACTACGAGCGTATTGGGGACAATTTGAAGGACTTAAAGATCGAATGATAGAATATGGTAAGTTTTTAGAAAAGGGAATGTCAGGCCTTGGAGAAATATTTAATTACGGATTGGTAGATACGCAAGAAGAAGGAAGAAAAGCGGGTGAATGGTTTAATAAAAACAATGTAGATTTAATATTCTGCCATTCTGGAACTTACGCAACAAGTTCAACGGTATTACCTGTTCACCAAATTTGTAAGGCACCTGCAATAATTTTAAATTTACAACCAACTGACCGAATAAACTATGAAAAAACAACAACCGGTGAATGGCTTGCATATTGTGGTGCATGTCCTGTGCCTGAAATATCCAATGTATTTAATCGTGCAGGAATTAAGTTTAGAGTAGTAAATGGATTGCTTGGACTAGACTATACTCCAAAAATTTCTTTAGCAAATGAAAACACCAGTGAAAAAAAAGAAGCAATTAAAGCATGGAAAAATATTAATGAATGGATTAGGGCAGCCTCGGTTATAAGAAAATTAAAGCATAGTAGCTTTGGATTTTTAGGTGGGTATTATAGCGGCATGCTTGATATGTATAGTGATTTTGCTATGATACAAGCACAAACAGGAATGCATATAGAAATGCTTGAAATGTGTGATCTTGATAAATTTTTAAATGATGTTACCGAGGATGAAGTCAAAGAAAAAATGGAAGAAGTGTTAGAAATGTTTGAGATTAGTGGTGATTCACCATCTGATCCTTTAGCTAAAAAGCCAACAGAACATCAGATAGAATGGTCATGTAAAATTGCAGCTGCCCAAGAAAAAATGGTAAAAGAATATAATCTGGATGCTTTAACGTATTATTATCATGGATCAGAAGGAAATCATTATGAGAAAGTTCAGAGTGGATTTATAGTGGGACATTCATTACTTACAGCAAAAGGAATTCCTTGTGCTGGAGAGGGAGATTTAAAAACAAACCTAGCTATGAAAATATCTGATATTTTAGGAGTCGGTGGTAGTTTTTCAGAGATTGTAGTAATCGATTACGTGGATGGAACTATTATCTTAGGTCATGATGGCCCTTTTCATATAGCAATATCAAATAGAAAGCCTATTTTAAGAGGAATGGGTCTATATCATGGAAAGAGAGGAACCGGTGTATCGGTTGAAGCTAAGGTTAAAACTGGAGATGTCACTACACTTAATGTAACACAAACTATAGATGGTAAATTAAAATTTATAATTAGTGAAGGAAAATCTACAAATGGTCCTACAATGCAAATTGGGAATACTCAAACACCAATTAAATTTAAGAAAGAACCAGATGAATATATGGAGCAGTGGTTTGCAGAATCACCTACACATCATTGTGCAATGTCTATTGGGAAAAATGCCACACTATTTGAAAAGGTTGCAGATCTTTTAAATATAGCACACGTGACTTTATAATAAAGAGGAGGTATTTAAATGTCTGATGCAAAGAGTAATTTTAAGGAAACACTAATTGTGTCAATGTCCAACTTTTTGGATGCAGGTGCAATTGTAGCAGGAGCTTGTGGATTGACTATGTGGGTAAATTTTTTAAATCTAAATGATTCGGCAGTAGGTTTACTCGCAGCAGTTAGTGCAAATGGATTTGGAGCAGCGATTGGTGCCTTAATAGGTGGTCGCTTAGCCGATAAATATGGAAGAAAATTCATATATAAGTATGATTTATTAATATATATGGTTGGTGTTCTATTAATAGCTTTATCTATGAATTTTCAGATGCTTTTAATAGGATACATTATTACGGGTATAGCGGTAGGTGCAGTAGTTCCAGCATCTTGGACTTATTTAGGAGAACAAGCGCCTAAAGGAAAACGTTGTGCAAACATTGGATGGGGTCAATTTTCATGGGGATTTGCACCTATGACAATATTTATTTTATCCATTTTTCTAAGTAATTTAGGTTTACTTGGAAACAGAATTATGTTTGGAATATTATTTGTTATTGCTTTAATTACATGGATTTTACAACAGCAGATTAGGGAGTCTGAAGTTTGGGAGGAGCAAAAAGAAAAAGAGAAAACGAATGGATATGTGAAAGCTCCTATTAGTGAAGTATTTACAAGTAAACCCAACAGACAAGCTTTTACTCTTTCCGCTGGTATTTATATTTTATGGGCATTGGTTGCTGGATTACAGGGATATTTTTTACCATATATTTTCACCAAAATAGGAGATTTAACTAATTTACAATCAAATGGTTTGAATGCTCTCATCTGGCTTCTAACAATTCTTTCCACTTGGTTAATTTTTATAAAAAAAGGAGATACGTGGAATAGAAAGGTATTATTTTCAATAGGTTGTTTAATGCAAATTGTGGCATGGCTTGTTCTTATTTTTGCACCAATGGGCTGGTTCTCACTTATATTCTTTGATATAGTATGGGGAATTTCGGCTGGATTTAGTTCGCAATGTTTCTTTGCTCTTTGGAGTGTAGAACTTTTTAAAACACAATATAGAGGTCAAGTACAGGGGATTATATTCTTCTTGGTACGTGCAGGGGTAGGAATAATTTCTTTAGTTTTCCCTACTATGCTAACATCTTTTGGTTTTGCGAAAACGGGAATGTTTTTAGTGGCTATCCTAGTTGCACAATTGGTAATTGGGTTAATTTATACTCCAGAAACTAGAGGAATGAGTGTTTCTGAAATAGAAACTCAAAGATATGTACAAGATTAACAATCACAAAGTTAAACTTCTTATCAACAGGTAATCTTGTGATTGAAATTAGTAAAATGACTTAAATTTATTCAACTGTAAAAAGTCTTACGAAATAGTAAGGCTTTTTTCACATCCTTTAGGAATTTATGTACTATATTTTACTTTTATTACGCTTAGTATCCATACACTTTATTTTTTATGTTGATTAGATTATAATAAGGTGTATTAGAAAAGGTGGTGCTATAATGAGTTTAAACAAACAAAAGAAAATTGCTATTGTGAATGATTTTACCGGATTTGGACGATGTTCTATAGCAGTTGCATTACCCATTATATCAGCAATGAAGATACAATGCTGTCCATTACCTACTGCAATATTATCAGCACATACAGGATTTCCAAGTTTCTTTTTTGATGATTATACTCCTCATATGAGGGATTACATGAATAATTGGAAAGAGCTTGATTTACAATTTGATGGAATCTGTACTGGATTTTTAGGTTCAAAAGAACAAATTGATATTGTTGTAGAATTTCTAGAAAATTTTAAAACAAAAGATACGACTGTCATGGTCGATCCTGTGATGGGTGACTATGGAAAACTTTATTCTACATATACACAGGAAATGTGTGATGAGATGAAGAAGTTAATTAAATATGCGGATGTAATGACACCTAATCTTACTGAAGCCTGTAGACTTCTTGATATTCCTTATCCCAAAAGAGCTTTGAGTCCTGAGCAACTTGAAAATATTGCAAAAGAACTTTGCACAAAAGGTCCAGATAAAATTGTTATCACTGGACTGCAACATAATGGGAATATCCGAAACTTTATATATGAAACAGGAAAACCATATACTATAATAGAAGTAAAAAAAATTGGTGAAGATCGTTCAGGTACGGGAGATGTTTTTTCATCTATTGTAGTTGCGAATATTGTTAAAGGAGTAGATATCGTGACTGCGGTAAAAAAAGCTACGGATTTTATTAGCAAAGCAATTAATTATACTGCTAAAATAGGTACGCCAGTAAATGATGGTATTTGCTTTGAAGAATATTTGACTGACTTACAATAACATAGCATAAATTTAGTAATATAAAGAAAAAGAGGATGATATAATATGGTTATTTTATATACATATAACAATGGTGTTTATATCAATTTAAAAGATGTTGATATCACGAGTAAAGATTTGATAAAGAAAAATATTTATATTAATTTAACTAACAATTGCCCTTGTTCTTGTTTGTTTTGTTTAAGAAAAACTAAGGAAATGGCTAAATCAAATAGTCTATGGTTAGACACAGAACCTAGTGCTCAACAAGTTATAGAAGAGTTTGAAAAATATGATTTAGCTAAGTTCAATGAAATTATATTTTGCGGATTTGGAGAACCCTTAACCCGTCTTGATGAGGTATTAGAAGTGGCAAAACACTTAAAAAATAGAAGCAGCAATAATCCAATTCGTATAAACACTAATGGACTCGCGGATTTAGTTAATAAAAAGGAAACTGCAATATTTTTTAAAGACTTGATTAATACCGTATCCATAAGCCTTAATGCATCAAATGCGAAAGAATATTTAAGATTAACTCGTAGCGAATTTGGTATAGAATCTTATGACGCAATGCTGAAATTTACGATCAGCTGTAAAGTGTATGTTCCAAATGTAGTTATGACAGTAGTCGATTGCATTGGACAAGAAGAAATAGATGCTTGTAAAGCTGTATGTGATAGTATTTGCGTACCTTTAAGAGTACGTCCTTTTGAATAAGATAAAGTTGTATGCAATCCAAGTCCAATTATAGGATTAAGTATTATTAAAAAGTATGAAGGGGGTATACCATATATAAAGGTATATCTTCTTTTTTATATTGTATTAAAAAACGAATTTCAATGTAGTAAAGCAAAACTAAACTTGCATTAAAGTATTAAATTTATATTATTATTATTATTATTATTATTTACCTTTTAAATTTCCTATAAAAGTATCCAAAGAATCATTAAAAATCATTGTGAAAATATCTTCATTTTTTACTTGTTTAAACTTTGAATCAAGGATGTCCTTATAACTTAAAATTGTATCAATTTTACTTAAAAAAATATCTACTAATTCACCATCAAAATGTTTATTCCTTTCTTCTTTTAATATTTCTATACAATTTTCAATTGGATAAGCTTTTTTATATACTCGCTCATTAGCTAATGCATCAAAAACATCTGTAATAGCAACTATTCTAGCGCAAAGTGGAATATTAGTTCCAATAAGACCTGACGGACAACCACTACCATCCCACTTTTCATGATGACCCAATGCTACTTCACAACCCATTTTAATAATATCTTGTTTTGAATTACCAAGGATTTTTGCACCGATTAATGTATGAGTTTTCATTATATTGAATTCTTCAGTTGTAAGTTTTCCAGGTTTTAAAAGGATGGCATCTGAAATGCCTATTTTCCCAATATCATGCATTAATGCTGCATAATTCATTAACCTAATTTTTTTTCCAGATGTTTCTACCATATTATATAAAAAGGATGAATATAAACTAATTCTAACCATATGCAGTGCTGTATCCTCGTCGTTATATTCAGCAGAATAACATAAACGCTTTATAATTTCGTCCGTTAATTCTATATTTTTATTTACTGCACCTTCAAGTAGGGTATTTTTTTCTATCAGTTGGGTGTTTTTATCTTCTATTTCGCTTAGTGTACGATTTAGAAAGTAGCTCATTTTTTTATTAACAATCTCTTGCTCACTTTTTAGATAATTAATATTAGGTATATTATAATAAATACCATATCCATTTAATTTACTCTTCATTACTTTTAATGAATCTACAAGTATATCTGATGAAAAACTCAAAAATCCATTAAATTTTCTAAATTGATCTTCCTTCGCAGGCTCATTATAAAATATCTCTTTACTTAAAAAAATAGCTGGATGATTGGGATGATTTACAATAATATCCCATTCATTTATCATTGAATCTTCTGGATTCAGTTCAATAAATATCGTATTTTTTAGACTCTTTATCTTACTAAAATCAATATTTCGAGCGAATATGTATATCTTTTTACATAAGTTATCAAGGATTTTGTATCTATCAAATTCCTGCATAAAAAACTCAAACTTTTGAAATGATACAAAGAGTTCTGATTCTAATTTAAATTCAGTAACCATATCTTCAAGACCATGACTTATACCGATAAGAGAAGATTTTGCATATATCTTTTGTTCAATGCTAGATGATCTAGTCATAATAATATCACTTAATTGGCGCATTTACTCAACATCTCCTTCACTTCATTGAATGTTACTAATGTAATATTCGAATTCTTTATTAAGAACTTAATATTTAACAAGAATTAACATATATGAATAATAAATTGGAATTATATTTTATTTTTAATGAACTACATCTTATACATTAACAACATATATTAACTTAATTTAGTATAATTCACTTCTTTAAAATTATTTATCACTAAATCTGCCATAGAAATATCTTGGCTTCCTGCATCACCGCTATTAATTCCTATACATTTCATACCTGCTTTTTTAGCAGCACGAACCCCATTGTGTGAATCTTCAATAACTATACAATTTTCTGGGCTTACTCCCAACTTCTCTGAAGCAAAAATAAATATATCCGGTTCAGGCTTACTTCTTTGTACATAGTCACCGGTAACAAAAACTTCAAAGTATTCTTCTATTTGAAATTTCTTTGCAATAGCCATGATTACATTTAGTGGCGATGATGATGCAATAGCTAGCTTTATTCCATTTTTATGAAAGTCTTTTATTAGTTCTTTCACCCCAGCAATAAGTGTTATCTCGCATTCATCTGAATTAAGATATTTAAAATATTTACTTCGATCATATTCAATTAACTCATCAAGTGTTTGATTAAGATTATATTTATTTTTTAGAGCTTCCCACATATAATGAGAGGTTGCTCCTACAAAAGAGTGATGCTCATCCTCTGTAACCTCTATGCCTAATTTTTTATAAGTTTCATTTTCCAGTTTCATATGTGTTGGTTCACTATCAATAATTACTCCATCCATGTCAAATATAACTGCTTTTAACATGAAATTATCCTTTTTTTTATCCAAACTTATCATCTCCTTATAAATATAGCATTTGAAATAATATGTATTTTATACTAGCGAAATATATCATACAACTCATAGTAATATATAATTTTAAATTACTCTATTATTTAACTATACAGGATTTATACATATATTACAAATTTTATTATTTTTAATACAAGTTAATAATACATTTTAAAGCAGGTAGTTAAATTAATGTGGTTTTTCTATAATGATATTAAGTGAAAAATCTGATATGATAGGTATATACATTAGTAATTTAATAGACAAATTCAAGGACAAAACATTAAAATAACAATTGATAGGAGAAAATATGAAGATATTCCAAAAGTTTATGAATTTAAAGAAGAGTAAAAAGCTACCTACAGTAGAAAAAGTAGATTCTATTAATACCGATGTTATAAATAATGATTCTGAGAATACTAAACCTTTTAAATTAGATCGACAAAAACTATTAGAGTATATGAATAAAAAGGATGAAAAATAATACTATCCTTTCCGGTAAAACATTTTTATTATTTAACCTGTTACCAGAAAGGGTAGAGATCAGTATCCAAAAAAAATTTTCTGGTTTAGTTGCCACAATAAATTTCTTATGGTTTTCTAAATAGGAGTTAATGCTTGTAGTTCATCTATTAAAGCCTAAATATATATTAGTTAAATTAAAGACCGCTCACTTTTTCGTTTTCTACTCTTAAATCAGAGGAGGAAAAAGAATTTTTCTTTCCTAATCTTAAAGCAAAGGATAAACAAAGTCCCACTAAAACAAATATTACTGCGACTGTTGCGCTTGAATGAAATCCAGTAGCTACTGCAATTTGCTCGGAAGCTGAATTATTTAAGGCTTTTAGTTGGGAAGCTGACATAATACCAATAAATAATGAGGAACCAAGTGCTGCTGATATTTGTTGAAGGGTGTTCATAACCGCTATTCCATGCGGATATGCCTCTTTTGGTAGTTGGTTAAGAGAACTTGTTTGACAAGGTGACATTGTAATACCAACCCCAATACAGACTACTATATATGAAATCATAATCTTAATAAGAGATGTATCACTATTGGAACGTGATAAAACGAATAATGCCACAAGTATTATGGTAAACCCTACTGGTATTAACACTTTCACTCCGAATTTATCATAAATTTTTCCGCCTAGTGGGGTTACAACTCCACAAGCAAGTGATGCTGGAAGTAATACCATTGCTGCTACAAATGTTGTTGTTTTAAGGGCTCCTTGAAGAAACATAGGTAACATTACGTTCATAGTGAACATTATCATCATTGTTAGCATAACAAGTACTACCCCTACTGAAAATAAAGGATATTTAAATATACGCATTTCTAACATTGGTTCTTTTAAAAATAATTGACGTTTAACAAATATAATTAATGATATTATTCCAATAATAAATATTAAACTAATAATCTTCATATTTCCATCACCACTAAAACTACTTATACCATATATAACTCCACCAATTCCAATGCTTGATAATATAATTGATATAAAATCGATTTTAGGTCTTGTAAGAGTTGACACATTAACTAAATAAATTGAACCTAAAATCATAGCTATTAGTATAAGTGGAATTAACATTATAAATAAGGCATGCCAACTAAAAAACTGTAATAAAATTCCTGAAACAGTTGGTCCAAGTGCTGGTCCAATCGAAATTACACAACCGCAAATTCCCATAGCTGCACCATGCTTTTCTGGTGGGGTTACTATTAATACTGTATTCATTAGAAGTGGAATCATCATTCCAGTTCCGCATGCTTGTAACATTCTTGAAACAAGCAACATTTCAAAAGAGCCTGAACAAGCTGCACATATTGTTCCAAATAAAAGTAACGTCATTGCACCTAAAAATAAATGCTTTGTTTCAAATGTTTGAATTAGAAATGCTGTAATTGGAACCATAACTGATACAACTATCATATATGCTGTAATTATCCATTGTACGGTTGCTGCTGTAACATTCATTTCCGTCATAAGAGGAGATAATGCTACATTTAGTATGGTTTCATTAAATACAGCTAAAAAGGCGCTGAAGGCTAATACTCCTATAATTGCGTTTGGGTTAAATTTTTTTGTAGGTTTTATTGTTTCCATTAATTTTGTTCCTCCTAATATTAGACCAGTCTTTATAATAAACTCCTAAAAAAATACCCATTTATAAAATAGGCACTAATTAATCATTTAAATTTTTTATTGCATTACTATATATTTATTAAATTATGTATTTGTTTAGCTATTATTCTAAGTGAATCACCATTTTTTTTTGTAAGTGATAAAGTAATTCCACCTTCTATCATTGCAGCAATTACACAACCTAATTCATATGCTTTATCTTTGTTAATCCCAGATTTAATTAATTTTTCTGCATAGATGTTTTTTAATGAAGTAAATATTTCGTCACAAGCTTTTCTTAAAATTTCACTTGTCATATAAGTTTCTAAAGCTATTAAACTTATAGAAATATCTGAAATTATTTGTTCGTTGTCAATTATTATTGCAATGTTTTCTATATTAAATACAATAGCTTCAATTGGATTTTCAATACTATCTAAGGCAGTAATTATATTGGTTATTATTTTTTGACCTGCTAAGTTTATAGATTCTAAAGCAAGTTGTTCCTTTCCTTTAGGAAAATAATAATATAAGGATCCTTTTGGTGATCCACTTTTTGCTAAAATTTCATTTAGCCCAGTTGCGTTATATCCTTTAATTTGAAAAAGTCTTGATGCAGTTTCTATAAATTTTTCTTTTACGTTTACCTTATTATTCATATTAGTATACCTCTCTAATAAATTATAGTGACTGGTCTATATTTTTATTATACTTTAGGTTATAGTGAATGTCAATAATTAAAATAGTTGAAACTGAAAATACAATTATATTAAAATAAATTGGAATTGTGTAACTTTTGGTGTTCTAAAAAAGCCTAACAATTATGCTAGGCTTAATTTGTTAAACATAACTGTACAATCTTCATAATATTGAGGAATAACATTGGTGATTTTACAAATCACTACAATAATAATCATAAATGCATATGCATGAACATGTGGTATAAAATAATTGAAAATATTTCCTAAAATAAAAAAGGAAACTGAAATAAGAAAACCAACACCAATTTGAACAATATCTAATTTGACCTCCCTTTCTTCCTCTTTTATTTCTAATGTATCTGATTTCATAATAGCTCCGTGACCATTGTATTTTGGAAAAGATGCTCCTATTTTAGCAATTAAAGCAGCACCAATGATTGCAAGTACGTTTCCAAAAGCAGATGCTGGGATTAATTGTGATATAATTTCTGATGAGTGTTTTCCTAACGCAGAAGCGTAAATTCCAGATAAAGGAACACAGCCAGCTCCGATACCTCCTGCAAGCATAGGAAGTGAAATATATAATACAGATTTTCTAAAACCATGACCGATTAACATTCCGACAAGTCCTACCATTAATAATGATGCGGCCATTGAAATAAATGCTACAGGGATAAAACGAATAGATGCTTTCATTAGTAAATCACGTTTCATACCCAAAACACTTCCCGTAATTAAAGCGGCAATATAGAAATCAAGAAAGCCCATACCATTTACGAAAATTGTAACTGTTTTAACTGCTCCACTAGGTAAGATACCAAATGTAGCAATAATTGCAGAAGCAAAAATACAAAAAACAGCACCACCACCTAAGTAAGACTTAAAAATAGGTAAGTGATTCCCAATGTAATAGAATAAATTTCCTAGTAGTACCAATACAGCAAGAGCTCCTAATATGCCACCTGGTAATTTATCTAATTTTATTCCGATAATTAAAATAACAAGCATAATTAAATATAAAGGAAGACTTACCCCACTAATTTTTATTGACCAAAGGCTAGTTTTTTGTTTATCAGTTTGAATCTCTTTTGAATTGTTTAATTTCTGAGTCATATATGATACTCCTTTTTCATTCGTATTCACAAAACAGCTAAGAATTTTTCTGATTCATTTTATATAGTCTTGTGATAATCATATAATCGTGGCCTATTTTAAAAAAGACCATGATTATATGCTAAAATATTTATTTTTAATAAAATATTGTTATATTATTTTATTTGATTTCTAATGGAACGTATTTAGGAATCCACTTAGCATCTGCTACTGCTTTTTTGATATCTGAAATTGGTTCTCGATTTAGTTTTTGATCTAAGACGCTTTGACCAACAACTTCGGCTATGATTTGTGAAAATTCAGCTAATTTAGCTACAGGTGGTAATATTGCTGCACCTGGTTTACTAGAATCAACAATTCCGCCTAAAGCATGGCTTGCTTGTGATAACATTTCGCTATTTACGCGAGTAGTAGTTGAGGCAATAATTCCAAGACCTAAACCTGGATACATTAGCGCATTATTTCCTTGACCGATCTGATACGTAACTCCTTTGTATTCAACATCTGCGGCAGGAATTCCTGTACCAATCAAAGCTTTACCATCTGTCCATTTAATCAGATTTTCTGCTGTTGCCTCAGCAAGGTTTGTAGGATTTGACAATGCAAAGATGATTGGACGAGCAGTATGAGCTGCCATTTCTTTGATGATTTTTTCTGTAAATGTACCTGGTTGAGTAGAAGTACCAACAATGATTGTAGGATGAATTGTTTTGACTGCTACTTCTAAGTTAGTCAATTCATCTGCATTGTCAAATTCTAAGCGGCTTCTAACAAATGGCTTTTGACCAAGGGTTAAATTTTTTGTATCTTCGAATAACACACCTTGTTTATCTACCATATAGAAATATTTACGAGCTTTTTCCTCTGGTACTCCTTGACGAATCAGTTCATCTAATAATTGGTTTGCAATTCCAACACCTGCAGTACCTGCACCAAATGTCATTATAACTTGGTCAGTTAACTTTTCTTTAGAAATGTTCAATGCACCGAGTACGCCGGCTAAAACAACAATACCTGTTCCTTGGATATCATCATTGAATGTTGTAATCTTATCTTGATATTTTTCTAGTATGGTAGCGGCATTTGAACGACCGAAATCTTCCCAATGAATTAATAATTCAGGGAATAGTTCTGTAGAAGTTTGAACAAACTGATCAATAAAGTCATAATATTTTTCACCATAAATTCTTTTGTGGCGGTTTCCTAAATAAAGTGGATTATTGAGTAACTCTTTATTATTTGTTCCGTTATCAATAGAAACAGGTAATACTTGACTAGGATTAATACCAGCAGCTGCAGTATACACCATCAATTTACCAATAGCTATATCCGCACCATTTACGCCGCAATCTCCCATACCTAATATTCCTTCAGAATCTGTGACTACGATTAAACGAATATCACGACCACCTGCTGCATTTTTTATACTTTCTTTAATATTTTCTGGTTCATTAATTGATAAGAAAGCTGCATCCTGTGGTTTTACAAATAGTTCATTATATTGTTCGATTGAATCTGCAACAGTTGGATCATAAACGATTGGCATAAATTCTACGACATGATCACACATCAATTTGAAAAATAGAGTACGATTTGTATTAAAAATATTCATTAAGAAAATTCTCTTTTCTAAATCGGTTGTTTTACTTAAATATTGTCCGTAGGTTTGCACCTCTTGTTGTTCTAATGTTTGTACTTGTGTTGGTAATGTTCCAGTCAAACCAAATTCTTTTCTTTCTTCTTTAGTAAATGCCGTTCCTTTATTAAGGAACGGATTGTTCAAAATTTCTATAGCTAACATAAATTATTCCTCCTGTGATATCTTTATTTTGTGTATGTTTTACTTAATTGTGATAGGCAATCAAAAGTCATTTACCTTTATCTTTATTATACATTTAGATTTTTTTATAACAAATATAGATTATTTATCGTGTTATAAAAAAAATTTATAACATAGTAAATAAAATACCCCATAGAGTGACTTTTTTAATTGTCTACTTTATAGGGTACATATTAATATGATGAGAGTGTGTTTTTCTATATGTTATAGGAACTTCACTTGTTTTTAAGTAAGTGGCAGAGGCATGAAAGGTAGAATGTTATTGGCGAATTTGCTACATAGCTAATTAAGTTTAAATGAAGTAATAATAGATTGTTCATCTATAGTATCTGTAATAGATGAATTTACAAGTTTAATACAATATTCATAACTAGTGTTGTTTTCAACTAATATGTCAATATATTCATAATGTTTTTCATCTTTAGAATAACCAAAAATTGCTAAATCATCCCAGCTAGTTTCATTACCTCGTTTTACTATTAATTTAAACTGAAGAGTTTGTGATTCTTTAATAAGCTGTTCAAATTCCTTGTTAATATCAATTGAAATTTTGATTTCCCCTTTGTCAGTTAAATTAGTAAGTTGTATTATATCCATATAGTTAACTCTCCCTCCAGATATTCTTTATTATTCTATATTGAAAATTATAACATATAAACCATATTATTTTAATTCATCTCTCACTTCTTCTTAAATTTATTATTACCTAAATTATAAAAATAATTCCGCACTTATGGCACGATGAAGAAGCTAAAGAAGTAGCAATTTGTTTATATAAATAAAAGTGAAATGCCTAATAAAGTTATAATTGCTCCAAACATTTCTCTTGGGAAGATTTTTTCCTTAAATACAATAATTGAAACAGGTATTAGCAGTATTGGAGTAATTGATGTTATTGTTGAAACTATTCCAGTTGATGCATGTTGAACAGCGAGTAATGAGAGGGATACACCTAAAAATGGACCAAATAGTGATCCAATAGAAATGTATTTCATTGCTCTTCTATCTTTAACCGCAACAATTAGTGCACCCCACTTTTTTAATATAGAAATGACAATTGAAAACCCAATAATTGCTGCTATAATTCTGATTTGAGTTGCAGCAAACGGATCATATGATCCCATTCCAAACTTACTAAAAACGAGACCAAAAGCTTGCCCTAATGCACCTATAAAAGCATAGGCTAATCCCTTAATTGGATGAGATAACCTAACTTTTTTATTACCTGGATTTTTAGTTAGGATTACGAGCGAAATACCAACAATAGTTATTATCATGCCAGCAAGGCCGAGCAATGTAATTTTTTCACCCATAATAAGGAAGCCTGCGATTGCTGTTATTGGCGGTACCGTTGACATAATTAACATTGATATACGTGCACCAACTTCAACATATGCCTGAAACAAAAATAGATCACCTATTACAAAACCAATTATTCCTGAAAAAGTTAACCATAACCAAGTGGAACTGGAAGCATCTATAGGTAAAATCATTCCTCTAGAAAATAAATTGTAAATTGATATTAATATAAATGCGATAATAAGTCTTATTAAATTTACGGATATAGACCCGACTTTTTTTCCAGCGGCTTCAAATGATACAGCAGTAATTGTCCAACAGAAAGCAGTTGCAAGTGCAGCAATTTCTCCTAAGTGTGATTGAAACATTTAATATTACTCCATTCTCCTTGTTCTTCAAGGATTAGTCTAGCTTGTTATCTTTCTATAAATTCTTTGTATATATCTGGTGTATCTTCTGGTTTCTTTAGGGTATACCATCTATATGCATAAATTAAAATTGTAATTCCTACAAGAAGTAATACACCATGGATTATCATGGAATACCTCCAACTTAAGGATTGGAAGGCTCCTGAAATTGTAATTGCCGCAGAATTATTTATAAAGTGTGCAAAGATACACAAATATATTGAATCCGTTCTTAAATATATAGCTCCAATAATTAATCCTAATAAAAATGCGTTTATGCCCTGTGGAATATTCATATGAACCAATGCAAAAATTGAGGCGGATATTATAAGCGCTAAGTTTGGAGCCATTTTATTAGCCATACCCTTTAGCAATATCCCCCTAAAAATGACTTCCTCATATATAGGTGCTATAACAGCGATTGAAAGTATAAGTATGATAGGTGAAATAGACATTTCTCCAAAGGCTTGACTTATAAAATCAGGCATAGGTATCTTATCTACCAGGTAAATTAAGCTATTATCGTATGCTAAACGAAAACCTATAATAATTATAGCAACACGAATAAAATTTTTCTTATTTAAGCCTTGCTTGCGTGGCGTATCATAGGATATTTTACTATACAATTTTAATAAAAGACTAATAACAAAGTATTTAACTATTACATCTGCTACAAAGTCTATATAGGGTAATGCAGTAGTATATTTTTTAGAAAGTATATTGATAATAACTATAGGTATTTGTCCTAAGGATTCTAATAAAACTGCCAAAATCATTATAAAAAATGCTCTTGTTATTGTCATTTTTTTAATACTTAAAGTTCCTTTTTCTATGTTTCTTAAAAAATTCATAACACCACACCCTCAAACTTATTGTACGATTTAAGCTGATTTAGATTAATACTATTTAAATTATACTATATGTTTATTAAAATGTCGTTAATAATACAATTCTCCTTTAATAATAGATTTATAAGAATAAAAACTATTAATGATTTAGATCGATCATATATTAATGATTTAGATTGATTATAAAATTGACAAATATAAAATAAATTAGTATAATACCAATGTAGTTAGTACACTAACTACATTGGAGGAGCCATATGCAAGACTTATCTTACTTAATAATCAAGGCATCAAAGAATCTTAAAAATAAATTAGATAAAGCATTAAAAGAATTTGACATAACTTTGGTACAGTTTTCAGTTATAATTCAAATATATTTGTCAGATCAACCAATTACGGCAGCGGAAATAGCTCAGAAACTAGGGTCGGATAGACCGACTATTTCAGGGATTATAAATAGATTAGAGAAAAAAGGCATAGTTCTTAAAATTGATAATCTAGAGGATAAAAGATCTTCTTATTTAGAAATATACAAAGAATCTTATAAGTTAGTTGAAAAAATTAAAATAATAAGTGATGAATTAACAATTAATATATTTTCAATTTATTCAAAAGAAGAAATTAAACAATTTACAGGAATGATTTCCAAATTAATTGAAGGGACGAGGGAATGATGGATAATAAGATATTATTGACAGGAATAACAGGGAATGTAGGGAGTGCAGTAGTTAACTATTTGAAAAGTATAAATATAGACTTCATAGCAGGCGTAAGAAACATAGAAAGGAGCAAGCAGAAAGATGAATCTATAAAATATATACATTTTGATTTTGAAGATGCATCAACTTATGAAACAGCTTTAAATGGTGTTAAAAAAGTGTTTTTAGTAAGACCACCACAATTGACAGATGTAAAAGGAATATTTAAACCGTTTATTCAAAAATGCAAAGAAGCTGGTGTAAGGCAAATTGTATTTTTATCTTTATTAGGTGCACAAAAAAATCCGTTTCCACCCCATCACAAAATTGAAAAGGTTATTAAAGAGTCTGAAATACCTTATACCTTTATTCGTCCTAGTTTTTTTATGCAAAATTTATCAACAATGCATGCAGAGGATATCAAAGAACGAAATGATTTATTTATCCCTTCAGGAAAAGCTAGAATTAGCTTTATAGATACAAGAGATATTGGTGAAATTATTGCAAGAACAATTACAGAGCAGGGGCATGAAAATAAGGCATATACTATTACGGGATTTGCGGCTATTACTTATTTTGAGGTTGCAGATATTATGACAAGATTACTTAAAAGAAAAATCACATATTCAAATCCACCTTTGCTTAAATTCAGGAAAAATATGATTGAAAGAGGTATCAAAAAGGATTTTGCAACGGTAATGATGATTTTATATTTTACAACAAAATTAGGCATGGCAAACCACATTACGAATACTGCTGAATTGCTTTTGAAAAGAAAACCTAGAACAATAGAAGACTTTATAAAAGATCATCTTGATGTTTGGAGGTAATTTGCATACATTTTTAGCTGATACTGTCTTTGTATTATTTTAGGTGTTAACTATTGGAGTACTCTTTTGCATTCTTTAAAATAGAAGTAATAAAGTCATCAATCATTATTTGAAAACTCTTCTCTAAGTTTACCGGATTTTGAAAATATCCATGTGCTCTTAAAGAAACAAAGCCATGCAAAAGGCTCCTCAATTCCCTACTTTTATGAATTGTAAGACTTTCGTCCTTTATAATATAGTTTATTATGGTGTTATAAGGTATCATATGATATAACGTTTATTTTATTACAATAAAATAAACACAAATAAGAAGGGATAGATATAGTTGTGAAAATATGGAAAAGAAATTTAATTGTTTGTTGGTTTGGAACATTTGTTACTATGGTAGGCATCAGTCAAATAGCTCCTATTATGCCTCTTTATATAAAACAGTTAGGAATACATAATACAGCAGCAATTGAGCAGATATCAGGAATTGCTTTTGGGGTTACATATATTTTATCAGCAATTTTTTCACCAATATGGGGTTATGCAGCAGATAAAATTGGAAGAAAGCCTATGCTTTTACGTGCAAGTCTTGGAATGTCTATTGTAGTTGGAAGTATGGGGCTTGTCCAAAATGTATATCAACTGATAGCATTAAGAATGCTTCAGGGAGTGATAAGTGGATATTGTACAGCGTGTATCACTCTTATAGCAACCCAGACAGAAAAAAGACATGTAGGATGGGCTCTAGGAGTACTTTCAACAGCATCGATTTCTGGTTCTCTACTTGGACCTCTAATTGGTGGATCTTTAGATGAAATTTTAGGATTACAATTTACATTCTTTTTAACCGGAATACTAACATTCGTTGCGTTCATTGCAACTTTATTGTTTGTTAAAGAGACGTTTATACCAGAAGAAAAAAAAGTTTTGAGCACCAAAGAAGTATGGAGGCAATTACCTGATTCTAGCCTTATTGTGACTATGTTTGTAACTTCATTTGTGTTACAACTGGCGTATTTTTCTATTGAACCTATAATAACTGTATATATATATCAGTTATCAAATAATACATCACATATTGCACTCATTTCTGGTATGGTATTTTCAGCAGCGGGTCTCTCAAGTGTAATAGCTGCTCCTAGACTTGGAAAATTGTCAGATAAGGTTGGACCACAAAAGGTTATGCTTATAGCTCTTATTGTGTCAGGAATTATATTTATACCTCAAGCTTTTGTAAAAAATCCATGGCAACTAATGAGTCTACGTTTTCTACTTGGATTTGCAACGGCCGGATTAATTCCATCAATTAATTCCTTACTTAAAAAGATAACTCCAGATGCTATTGCTGGAAGGGTCTTTGGATTTAATATGTCTGCATTTTATTTAGGAAGTTTTAGTGGGTCTGTCTTTGGAGGACAAATAGCAGCACATTTGGGTATTAAATATGTGTTTTTTATTACAAGTAGTTTACTTCTTTTAAATGCAATATGGTTTTATAATAAAGGATTTAAAAAATTAAATCTGATGACTAAAGCAAATAGAATAGATAAAAAAGCAATATAAAAATGTAAATAGTAGACAAAAAAACCTAGCAATTACACTAGGTTAAAAGAAGAAAACATTCACTTTTTAACAAATTAAGACTATCATTTATTATTTATGAGTTCTATAGCCGCTTTACCAGTTATATGTTCGATTGTGATTTCAAGTATACATACTCTATTCCATGCACTTTTAATTTCTTGCTGGCCTTCTTCAATATAGTCAGGTGAGTACTTTTCAACTAAACTGTCAATGGCATATTTCCTCTCTTCATCTTCAGTAAGAATCCTTGCTCTACCAAAAATAGACACACTGCGAAAATGGGTAGTAAAAGTTTTTTGTATTACTTCGTCTTTTTCTATGATACAAAATGTAACCTTATCATTCCGTTTTATGCTGTCAATTTTATGCCCTTCTTTTGCACCATGAAAAAAGAGTTTTCCGTCTTTATATGTGTAACTTACCGGAACTGTATATGGGTAATCATCATCACCTATTACACCTAAAACTCCAGAGGTGCACGATTTTAGAATTTTAATTGTTTCTTCTTTTGACAATAATTGATTTTTTCTTCTCATTTCTCTAAACATAATTACACACTCCTCTAATTTTTTCATTATTAATTAGTCTTGTTTTTATCACGTTATTTCAAAAAATATCATTAATGTATAGACTTTCATAGCACTTTAATTATACTGCTTTTGCTGTAAATATTATATGAAATTTAAAAAAGTTGTTAATAAATAGGGAAAAGAACTATTTCACTTTACTTCGCTAAACTTGCAACAATTACTTTTGCGCAATCTAATGCACCATTTTCAGTAGCAATATTTTTTGCAAGATTTTTTGCATTTTCTTTAATGTTGTCTTGAAGTGCAAAATCTATTGCCATCGAAAGATTTTCAGAGGTAAGTGTTTTTATAGGAATAGGTTTTGAAGCAACTCCTAAGTCATAAGCTCTATGAGCCCAAGCAAATTGATCATTGGCAAAGGGTACTATAATGCTTGGTATACCTGCCTTAAATCCAGCTGCAGTTGTTCCTGCACCACTATGATGACAGATGGCTAAAACTTTGTCAAAAAGCCATGAATGGGGTATGCTGTCAATGGTAATTATATTTTTAGGAAGATTGTCTATTTTGCCCATCCCACATATAATACCACGCTTTCCGATTTTTGTGAGAGCGCCTATGATTAATTTTGAAATAGTATCTTTTTGATCTGTATAAAAAACACTACCAAAGCCAAAAAAAATTGATTTTTCACTCGAACTTAAAAAATCTGACAACTCCTTTGAAGGTATATAATCCGTTTTTTCATAAGCAAACCAATAACCACTTTGGTGAATGTTCTCATTCCAGTCACTTGGTCTATTAAAAACAAAATTACTACAGGAAATAACAGCGGGATTTTGTTTATTAGTGTGACGTTCGTATGGACAACCAAATCCTTTTGGCTTACCTCCAAATTTTTCTTTCCAAAAACCAGTGACAGAATCTTTAGATGCTAACCAAAGCATGCCTTGAAGCATAGTATAGCTAATCTTGTTTGTGAATGGTTTAGACTTTTTCCTTCCATATTGAATGACAGAGGTCTGCTTTTTTGTTTTGTGTATAGGAAATGGTGAAGCTAAAATACACGGTATGCCTAATTTCTCTGCAGCAAAATAACCTAAAGTAACACCTGGGTGATAAATGATGAGTTCACTGCCTTCACATGAAGCATAAAATTCATTCGCAATTTTAGCTCCGTATTTTTTCATTTTATTAAAAGTTAAAAGCATTTTTAAAGGGTTGTCTGCGGATTGAGCTTGTTTAAGCATATTTTCATCAACATTAAGTGACTTAAAATCAGCTTGAATGGGATAAAAGTCGATACCGTAGCTTCGAATGAAGTCCCCAAATTCCCTCATTCCAGTTATGCGTACATCTTTACCTAGTTCTTTAAGTTCCATTGCAAGAGCTAAATATGGTTGATAATCGCCACGAGATCCTGCACAAAGAATTGTAATCATATATTTCATCTCCTCTTGTATTATCCAACAACCTGTTGTATATATAATAGTATACTTATGTTTTTACATACCATCAACCGACAATGTGATAACAAGTGTCGGATTTATAGGAGATGAATAGCAAATGAACAAGCAACCAGAGGTAACAGCGCAAACTAAGCAAAATCTAATAGATGCATTTTGGTCGCTATACTGCGAAAAAAGAATAGAGAAAATAACAGTCAAAGAAATTACACAAATGGCAGGATATAATAGGGGTACTTTTTATGAGTATTTTACTGATGTTTATGACGTTCTTGATCAAATTGAGTTGTCGCTAGTACCTACCTTAAATGAATTGCCACCAACAACTAAGTTGGATCATAGTATGGATATGCCCCTTGATATGTTCATTAAGTTATATGAGCAGAATTGCAAATATTACTCTGTTTTATTTGGAGATAATGGAGATCCGGCTTTTGCAAGTAAAATTAAGAGTTCAATTAAGCCATTAATTATGAAAACAATTTCTGAGAAAGTTGATAGAAATGACATTGAACTTGATTTTATTTTAGAATATATTCTTTCTGCTATGATTGGTATCCTCAGTTATTGGTTTAGGATGAATAAGATTTTGCCGGCAGAAGATTTAATAGCGCTTATGTATGCACTTATGGATAATGAAGTTCTGAATAAACTTAACTCGTGAAATACTAGAAACTTAATAATACTTAATACTTTTCTATAATAATTCTTAATTTATTTGTTATAAAATAAATAATAGAAGTTATTTATAAGGGGAGATTAAATATGTTTAAGTTTATAAAGGAATTTATTAAAAATCCAAAATTTATTGGAGCAGTGGCACCAAGTAGTGAATATTTAGCTAAAAAAATGATAGAAGATATTAATTTTAAGGAATGTAATTGTATTATAGAATATGGACCAGGAACAGGTGTTTTCACAGAAAAACTTATTGCAAGAAAAAAAGAGAATACATTATTACTTGTTATCGAGAATAACAAAGAATTTTATGAGAATTTATTTAGTATGTACGGTTACAAGGAAAATGTTAAAATTATAAATGATGGGGCAGAGAATATAAAAAAATATCTAAAAGAGTATAATATTAAACAGGTGGACTATGTTGTATCTGGGCTTCCTTTTACGGTATTGCCGGTAAGTATTTCAAATGCTATATTAAAGAACACAAAGGATATATTAAGTAATGAAGGAGAATTTATAACTTTTCAGTATTCTTTATTAAAAAAGAATTTCTTAGAAAAATATTTTAATAATGTAAAGGTGAAGAAAGCAATGATAAATTTACCACCTGCATATGTATTGAAATGCAGAGTGAAGGAGGAAGTATGAAAGAAAAAATTTTAGTTGTAGATGATGATAAAAGTATAAGAAATTTAATTGAAGTTTATCTAAAAAATGATGGTTATGAGGTCTTTAATGCCTGCAATGGACAAGAAGCGTTAGAGTCACTCGAGAGTAATGAACCTGATTTAATAATATTAGATATAATGATGCCAATTTTAGATGATGTCGCTACTTGCATAAAAATAAGAGAAAAGTATACAATGCCAATAATATTTTTATCAGCTAAAGGAGAAGAAATTGATAAAATACAAGGTTTAACTGTTGGTGCAGATGACTATATTACAAAGCCTTTTGGTTCAATGGAGGTTCTTGCGAGAGTTAAGGCACAACTTAGAAGATATAAAAGATTTAATTCTATGCCAACTTGTAAAAATATAATTGAGATAGAGGATTTAATTATAAATACTGACACTCATGAAGTTACGGCTAAAGGTGAAAAAATAAAATTAACACCAAAGGAATTCGATATACTGGAATGCTTGGCTAGAAATAAAGGGAGTGTATTTACTATAGAAAAATTATATGAAACAGTATGGAAAGAGAATTTTGCAGTCTCTGATACTTCTATAGCGGTACATATAACAAATTTAAGGCAAAAGATTGAAATTGATTCTAAAAATCCTCAATACATTAAGACCGTATGGGGAGTTGGATATAAAATATGAAGAATAAAATATATAATAAGTTAGCAACAAAATTAATTTTTCTAGTTATTTTTGCATTTTTAGTAAGTGCTATAATCTTTGTTGGTCTAGCTAGTGTTGGTATGTATTACATGATATTTAATTCAAATAAAGTAGGAAATAATGTAGTACAAACTTATAATATTTATTCAATAACTTTAATTATTATTCCCATTATTATTTTTGTGGCTATTTTCTTGTTTGGAATAAACAAAAGAATTAGATATCTCAAATATATTATAATCAAGGTGGGCAGCATTACAAATGAAACTTTCATTGAAGAATTGGATTTTAAGGGCAATGATGAAATCACTGACTTAGCAAATAGTATCAATATTATGTCTAATCGGCTAAAGGAAAATTATGAAAAGGAAAAGAAGATTGAAAAGGCTAAAAATGAATTGATTGTAGCTGTTTCTCATGATTTAAGAACTCCGTTAACTTCAATAATTGGATATTTAGAGTTGCTTAAAGATGATAAGTTCACATATGAAGATGTGCAGAAGGATTACTTAAATGTAGCTTATGACAAGAGTATAAGCTTAAAAAAAATAATCAATGAATTGTTTGAATTTACTAAACTTACTAATGATATTACCACTTTAGAAAAAATCCCTTTCAATATAGCTACATTGGTAAATCAAATTGTTGGAGAACAAATACCTTTTTTTAATGAAAAAAATATAAAAGTAGAAATAGAAAGTACTGCTGAGGAGTTTTATTGTGAAATAGATATCCAAAAGATGGTTAGGGTGATTGAAAATATAGTTAAAAATGCTGAAAAATATAGTTTTTCTAATACTATTTTTAAAGTTAGTATGATGGAAATTGATAATAACATAAAAATAAGTTTTGAAAATAAAGGGGAAAGAATAAGCAAAGAAGAGTTAGAAAAGATATTTGAGAAAATGTATAGATTAGATAAATCTAGGACAGGTGAAACAGAGGGTTCGGGCCTAGGACTTGCAATTTCAAAGAAAATTATAGAGATGCATAGTGGAAAGCTGTGGGCTGAGTGCAAGGATAACACCATAAAATTTAATATTTTACTTCAAAAGGCATAGTTGAAATTTTACTATGCTTTTTAATTTTTTATATTAATATTCTTAATAAATCTTAAGAGTTTCATATATAAAATCTTAAAGATTATCCTTATCGCTAGCTTGAAATAAAAGGAATAACATGCACCTAATTAATGTGTATTGCATATTATGAAGAGATTATCCAAAATGTAGAAGACGTCCTTAGTCATAAAAACAATAGTAGCTTGAAATTAATGGTCTTACTTATAGGCATGTATTAATATAGGGAGATGATCAAGATGAAAAATATTATTATACCAAATTTCTGGGATATGCATTTAGCTTATAAAGAAAAACTTTTAATAAAGCAAAATTTTTTAAACGATGATGAATTATTGAAAATTGAAGCTAAAAAAACTAAAGAAATCCGTGTAAAGCTAGGGCTTCATGGTATTGTTGGTGATCTACAGTTTGTTCTTATAAATACGGAACTCCACACACAAGAAGATACCTTAAAGGATTTTTTTAAATATACAGGACATAATTTATACGCTGCGATGGAAAATGAGTTTGAAAAAACATTTGTATTAAAGAATACCGCCACAAACTCCGCGGATTTTTTAATAAAAGCTAGAAAAAAAGGTAAAAATCCTTATCTAGATTTTAATATTCATCCCAAAACAAAGCATTTACCAAATACGAGGATAGAAGCTTTTGTATTTAAATGTAGCGATATTAAGAAATATTATACAATTCAAAAATCTAGAGGTGTTAGGTTTTTAACTAATAACATAATTGAAAGGGATAACTATTACTATATTCAAACTATACCATCTAGTTTCACAGGATTTTCCTATGGATTAATAGAATGGAAAAACATAGTGGGTGATTACTTGGATAAAGGATTTACTTCATTAAAATTAGATTTTAATAAACCTTCAGACAACTATGTTAATAACATTAAGGCTCTTGACCATGCAGCTACAAGAATACTAGCAAAGGATAGAGATGCAGCAATACTCGAACTTATGGAGTTAACTAATTACAATTTTGATTTTGCAATATATGTGAAATCTATGAATTCTATTACATCAGTGGCAAGAGTTGTAGATGGCCATTTTGCTATGGTATTTACTTCTGGAATCAAGCCTTATATATCTGATAAAGAATCAGGCCCTACTGAAAAGTTTGTACATTATTATGGTTCAAGAGTTCATCATCTTGCTTTTCATACAGAACATATTGAATATACGTATGAAATGCTAAAGAAAAATGGAATGGACTTTTTAATAGAATTAATAGGTTCTCCAGAGGAAGGTTTAAAACAAACATTTAGTTACCCATCAAAAAATACATTCTTAGTGAGTGAATACATCTATAGGTACAATGGGTTTGATGGATTCTTTACAAAAGGAAATGTAGCAGATTTAACCGGTGCAACTTCAAAGCAATAATTCTTTAGCAAAATAAATTGTGTTTATAATATGTATGAGGTGGTTTATGGATTTATTAATATTTGAAAAACGTAGATTGCTTAGATATAATTTACTATTTCAGTTATATAGAGACTTCTTTACTTACGGCTATGAAGTGTGCAGTAATATTGATTATGAGATTCCCAGGGATTCTAGAATTGAAATAATTGCAGCTCTTTATTTCATTTTCTATAAAAGATGGATTTTTTTAACATAGAAAGAGATAAAACAGTTTCTGCTTTTGTTTTAGGTCGTGGCATTGAGGAAGTAGAAAATTATTTCACTGAAACTGGTAAATTTGCACTTTCAAATGTATTTGAGGATTTGCTCATTCCCGTTATAAATAGAGAATAAATAACTGGAGGTTTAGTTTAAATTGGAAATAATGGATCCTTTGTTTGATAAAAAGGCTAATTTTGTTGGGTGGTTATTAGAATATAGTAATGTATTTAATAATGATTTAGAATGGGTAGCATATATAAATAGTAATTATGTTTGGTCAAAAAAAACTAGAATATGGATTGGTGGATTAAGAGGTACTAATCTATTAGATAGAGAGGGTCGGATTGTAGCGTGGAGTATTAGTGGACCAGTAGTTGGAGGTATAGAAATTATAAAAGCACCACTTGATATTGGACCTCCATTTCTGTCAGTTGTACCTATTATTCATGAGTTTCCATTTAATCCAGGGTATGCACCTGAGCCTGCAGGCGAATGGTCGAAGCTAACCTTCACTCAATGGATTAATCAAAGGTAGGTGTTTGATTTATGCTTCAAATAGAAAGAAATTTAATTAGAACTCAAATTTTATTTGAGTTATATGAAAATTTATTTTGTATTTGCACTTACAGAAATATTACAAGGCAAGAATACAAAGTCTCAGGTGTAAACAAGTGTGAGATAATTGCAGCTCTTTTTTATTTAGATGACAGAGGATTTATTAATGTAAGGACGACAAGTGAAGATGATGTTCTTATCATCTATATTAGATCCAGAGGGATTGATGAAATTGAACTTAAAATTAAAAAAGCTACCACATTAGCCCTATCTTCTAGCTTTAATAAACTACTTATTCCAAACTTCGATAATGTCCCTGATGACTGCTAAATTACTTTATACGCAATGTGTATCTATGAAAGAGGATGTGATTATATTGAAAACAGTTAATATAATTTTTGTTAGTGGAAATGAGGTTACACTAATGCTTGATGATAATGATAGGCGTAACTTAATCTCTTGGCTTAATGATAGTGAAAATCCCAATAACGTCTATGTGTTAAAACAAAAAAGCGCAAATATTGAGACGTTTATAACATATACAATTTATAAAAGCAAAATAGAATATGCGGTATATTAATTTGAACCTTATAGTTTGAAAAAAATTGATTTTGCTTGAGTTATAACTTATTCTTTTTCATAATTATCCCCCCTTTGATTTTTCTAAATAAAATAATTTATCAATTGGCACATGATAATTTTTATTTAATAATACCATATTTACCATAAATTAAATATATTAAAATCCCTTTTAGATTAGTTTTAATTAATAACTATACTTACTATTATAACAACTATATTCAACTTTTTGTTGACTATATACAACATAAATACTATAATAAATCTATGTGGAGGGATATTATGGTAAAAAGAAAAAAGCTATTTAATACAAAAATAAAGGTTCTTAGAGCTGAAAGAAATTTAACACAAGAAGACTTGGCCATAGATTTAGGCGTAAATAGAAGTACTATTTTAGAAATAGAAAGGGGAACTTTTAATCCATCTCTGAAACTTACTTTTTCTATAGCAAACTACTTTAATAAAAGCATTAATGAAGTTTTTGAAATTGTGGAGAAGGATAAATAATGAATAATTTAGGAAATGCATTATTGCCTGTACATGTTGCATTTGCCACTCTTATAGTATCTTGTTTTTTTATGACATTGACTGTAGACGATGATGAATTACATTAATATGCAATGAATAAATCAATCAAAGTTTCCGTTATAATAACAATATTGACTTTAATGGGATATTCTCTTTATAAATTAGTTTCCGGTAGTGGTGTTATTAGTATTAATGTGATTTTCTTTGGTATAGAGGGTTTAAGCCTTTTAACATTATTATTATTATTATATTATCTTGAATTAAAGGGATTTAGCTTATCTTTTAAAGAAAATAAAAAAATGGGCGAATTTTTAACTACAGTGTCAATAATTATAAGTATATTTACTACAATTAGTATATTATTTGAACTTAAATTGTTTGCTAACCCTACAGGAATTATTAGATATGATATGCTAATATTATTAATAAATTTTCTTATTCTACCATTAACAGTACCTTTTTTTCCTAATAGGAACAAGATACTTAGTCGAGATGCCTATAAAAAAGAGCAAAAAGAGTTGAAGAAAATATTTAATATTTTCATAGTAATATATGTAATATTTAAGTATTGAAGAAGCATTTTTTAGAAATTAATTATATTTTCTAATTTAAAATAACATATAATACAAAATTCAATAATAGCTAATTAAAAGAGAATTATAGAGAATATACAAAGTATAGTTAAAGCTATATTTTTTTAATTATATGATTTGGAGGGGAATTAAAAAATGAATAAAAAAATATATAATAAAAAAGGTTTTTGGAGCGGTGTTTTTTTCTTTTATTATCGGTTGTCTATATTATACTCTTAATAAATAATTGGAATGATATGAATTCAATAAGAAATGGTAAGAATATTTTATTCACTATTATTTGCTTATTAATTGGTATTTCGCAAATATACAGAGGGCTAGATAGTAAGTGTACAACAGAGGATACAAAGGACGATGATGAAAGAAAAAAACTAGTCACACTCAAAACTGAAAGTAGTACCTATAAAATCACATTTAATATTAGTATTGTTTTAACTTTAGTATTAGCAGTTGCCATAGGCGTTACGAAAAATGATGATTTATCAGGCATTTTCGTAGGAGTAGCAATTATGCCAACCATTATGATCATTTCTTATATATTTGCTAATGATTATCATAATAAACGTAATTAAATAATATAAATTAATATAGAAGTATAGTTTTAGTAAACTTACTAAAGGAGGAAATTATGCCTAAAATGCAAGCTAAAATATCAATTAATAATAAACACCACATTTCAGCTATAGACCAATTCACAGATCGTACTGGATTTATAGAAACATTTTGGAATTCTATGAAGGGGTTAAATACTGATGATACTAAAGTATTAGTTTATTATGGTGTAGGTGGAATAGGCAAAACTAGTCTAAGAAAAAAATTACAATATGAGATAGATAAAACAGATAAAAATATATTATGGAGTTCTATAGATTTTGAAATCAAGCAGCATAGAGAGGTGGATAATGCCTTAATATTTTTAAGAACAGA
Source organism: uncultured Clostridium sp. (assembly GCF_937920395.1). Taxonomy (GTDB): domain Bacteria; phylum Bacillota; class Clostridia; order Clostridiales; family Clostridiaceae; genus Clostridium_AD. Next base: position 43,779 of record NZ_CALEVF010000064.1, read on the forward strand.
ATTAAGTAAAAAATGTAAAATTGATTTTACATTATTTGATTTTGCTTATGCATACTATTTAAAAAAAACAAGTCCTCAAATACCACTTGATAAAAAGTCTTTGCCATTTGTCGAAAATGGATCTTTGATTGCTGATATTATAAAAGCATTCGATGACGTTCCATTATTAGGTATTCCAACTAAGATTGCTATGCTTCTTAGCAAAGGCCATAAAATATATAAAGACTTAACTACCCAAAAAAGAATACAAGAGATAGTCGACATGTCAACGAAAGAACCAATAGAATTATTGGAATGGTTACCTTTATATTTTGCAAAAGATTTGAAGAGATATACAGATACAAAAAAAAGAAAAGTCGTTATATTTTTAGATACATATGAAGCACTTTGTGTTAGTAGTAATACCGATAAAACTTTTATTGAGGCAGATAAATGGATAAGAGATGTATTAGTTCCAAGTTTGCCGGGGGTTTTGTTTGTAATTTTAGGTAGGGAAAAGTTAAGATGGGAAGAGATAGATGTTGGCTGGGGTCAATGTGTAGAGCAACATATTATTGGAGCCCTAGCAGACGAGGATGCGAAGAAATTCTTGGTATCCTGTGGAATTGAGGATAAAGATATTATTAACTCAATTGTTGAAATTTCTAAGGGCCATCCTTACTCGCTAGATTTGTGTGTTGATACATATGAAGCTATTAAAAAGGAAAGAATGCCAGCAAAAGAGGATTTTCTTTATAACAATAATAAGATACAAATATTTGAAAGACTTATGAAATATATACAAATTACAGAGCGGGAAACATTAAAGATACTTTCGGTTCCAAGATTTTGGGATGATGAGATATTTACGATTCTAATAAAAAAATATAATACGGGATATCCTACATCTGCTATAAATGAATTTTGTAATTTTTCTTTCATAAGTAAGAGAGAAGTAGGGCAAACGTGGGAAATGCATGATTTAATGAAAAAAAGTCTTAAAGAATATCAAGGGAAAGAACAAGTGTCAAAAATACATAAAATTATGTTTGACCATTATTCTAATAGTTTAAAGGAAACAAATAATAAAAGTGAAGAAATATATTTCAATGAAGCCTATTATCACGGTAGAAATTTTTTGGAAAAAGAGGCTTTAGGGATTTGGTTTCTAGATAAGTCAAATTATTTCTTGAAAATAGGAAATGTATTATTTTTAAAAAAATTATTCGAAGAAATATGGCAAGATTTTAAAAATGAATCTGATGGGAGTGAGCTTTCATCTTTGTTTTCAAAATTATCCTATAAGCTAGGTAAAATTTATATTAATTTAGGAAATTACAAAGGGGCAAAAGAAGTTCTTAAATATGCACAGGGAAAAGGTGATAAAGTTGAAAGGGTAAATATAATTAGTTTATTAGCAATACTTAATAAAACTACATATAACTATAAAGAGTCTGAGAATTATTTTATAAAAGCTATAAGTAATTATGAAAATATTGAAAAAGATAGTTTTAACATAGATAATTCTATAAATAAAATCAAACTAATAATTGAATATGGAAAATTGAAAGTATACCTTTCAGAAAATGATGAAGCAGCAGATATTTATAATAAAGCTCTAATAGACATAGAGGACTTATTAAAAAAGAATAATGAAGTATATACATTATTAAATTGTAAAGCGGTTGTACTTGAAAAACTAGGTGAAGTAAATAGTATATTTGGTAATTACGAAATATCTGGGGAATTGTATAAAAAAGTAATCGAAATTTATAATCAAATAAATAATGGGCATGAGTTAAACCTAGAAGATAACAGTGATTTAATATATACTTTGAATAATAACGGCATGGTATATAAACGACTTGCAGAATATTATGTTAAATTAGGACAAGTTGAACAAGCTAAATTTAATTATAGAAAAGCTTTGGGAATTTATGAAAGCTCAATAGAAAAGTTCTCTGAAAATGTTGATACGTATAAAAAAATTGGATTTGCAGCAGGGGGTCTACTAAGACAATTGGTAAAGGACAGTTCAGCAAACGAAGAGATTATCTTGGCTTTTGATAAGTGTTTAGAAGGATTTGATAAGGCTATAGAACTATCACCTAAAGATGTATCCGCTATTCATTCTAGGGGCGGGGCATATACGATGATAGGAAAATTTTATGAGGATGAATTGAATTATAATAAAGCACTAGAGTTCTATGATATAGCTGTTGAATATTCATTAAAGGCAAGTGGAATTCAGCCAGATTATTTATATGCATACGATGGAAAAGCAAAAATTCTAATATATAAGGCTGGAATTCAGACAAAGATGGGAAACAAGGAAATGGCATTAAAGCTTTATAAAGAGGGACTAATTACAATTAATGAAATTTTAAAAAGGTCACCAGAAGCACTCTATGCTATAGATAAGAAAAAAACTATTGAAACAAAGATATTTGAATTAAAAAATATATAATCTTAATTTTTTATATCAGCTAAATTTAAAAAGTAACCAATCCTATACTCTTTCTTTATAATAATTGAGATAAGCAATTATCAATTATCAATTATTGTAAGGAGGAGTATTTTTATGTTTAATAGTTCAAAAGAACTGGATATATCAAGAAGTATTTTATACAAAACTCTCTAGATAGTATGCTTGCGCCCTACATAATAAAGATGGAATATAAATTGCTTAATAATAGTATAAATAGTATAAATAGGTTAAATTCTTTAAGAAGGGAGGATAAATCTCAAGAATACACGGTTTATTTATTACTAAATAGTAGATTATAAAAATATTTGGGGGGTGTACAGAAAAATGGCAAAAATTAATACAGTACAAGAAGCAGTAGAAAATATTAAAGATGGTATGAAAATTATGACCGCAGGTTTTTTAGGTGTAGGTGCTCCGCTAAAGATAATAGATGCATTAGCAGAAACTGGTGTTAAGGATCTTACAATTATTCAAGCTGTATCAGCTCATCCAGGAGAAACTCACGATGTTGGTAAGCTTGTATCAAATAAACAAATAAAAAAATTTATAGGTGCTCATATTGGAACTTGCCCTGAAATTCAAGAACAATACAATGCAGGTACATTAGAAGTTGAATTTATACCTATGGGAACTGTAGTAGAATGCATAAGGGCTGGTGGAGCTGGACTTGGTGCAGTGGTAACACATACAGGAGTGGGAACTGTTCTTGAAGAAGGTAGAGAAAAAATGATGATAGACGGGAAAGAATATTTGGTTTATCCACCATTAAAAGCTGATGTTGCCATAATCAAAGGTTATAAAGCCGACAAGCTTGGAAATATTCAATATAGAGGTACAACTAAAGGGACAAATACAATTATGGCGCTTGCTGCTGATTTAGTTATAGCTGAAGTGGATGAAATTGTTGAAGCAGGTGATATCGCACCTGATAGTGTTGGAACACCGGGTATATTAGTAGACATAATAGTTAAAGGTGATTCTTTAGAAGCTAGAAGAAAATATTTTGAAGAGTTATGGATAAGAACTAAAAAAATGAAATAAGGAGGGTTATTAAGATGGATAGTAGAGAAATAATTGCTCGACGAATCGCAAAAGAATTTAAAGACGGAATGGTTGCTAATTTAGGATTCGGAATACCTAATATGGCTGCAAACTATTTGCCAGATGGAGTAAAAGTAACGCTTCAAGCAGAAAATGGAGCTTTGAATTTTGGACCAACTCCTAAAATAGGAGAATCTGATCCGGATTTTGCAAACTCCGGCGGAGCCCCTATTACTTTATTACCAGGTGCATCAACATTTGATATGGATCTCTCCTTTGCAATAATAAGAGGAGGACATGTTGATATAACTGCCTTAGGTGCTTTAGAATGTGACCAAGAAGGAAATATTTCTAACTGGATGATACCAGGAATCTTTGCACCAGGTATGGGAGGTGCTATGGACCTTTTAATAGGAGCAAAATGTGTAATAGCCGCTTTAAGTCATAATGATAAAAAAGGTAATTCGAAGGTGCTAAAGAAATGTACATTACCTTTATCCGCTGCAAAATGTGTTGACATTATAATTACAGATAAAGCGGTTATGAATGTTACAGATAAGGGCTTAGTATTAATCGAAGTTGCACCAGGTTTAACTGTTGATGAAGTAATAAAGTGCACTGATGCTGATTTAATAATAGCTCCTGATGTTAAGGAAATGGAAATATAATATGTTTATCTAGAAAATGAAGTTTAATAAAAAATGTATATATCATGTCTATAGATATTATATATTTGTAACCGATTTAAGGGATAGATGAAGGGAGATCATTATATGGAATTTAATGTAGAAAGACGATTCAAGAATCCACTGGTTAGCGGAGCAGTTGCAGTAGTTATAACTTTTTTAATTGCTTGCATAGGATGGCCTATATGGGGACTTATTGTAAAGGGTATCATAAGTAATTTGGCTAGTGTAGGATTAGCACAAGTAGATGCAGCAGCAAAAGGCCAATATATTAAAGATGTTACAGAAGGAACTTTCTTCTGGATGTCTATTAATTCATGGGTATGGCTTACTCTTTTATTTGGTAACTATGGTAAATATGCAAAGGGCAAAAAGCAACCTAGTGCTGGGTTAAGATATGCTGCTATAGCATTCTCACTTGGTGCAGTAGCTATGCTTGTTATGATAGGCTTTTTAGGAATATGGTGGAAGCCATTTAACTTAGCTACTATGTTCATTCCTCAGACTGGCGCGCAAGTTTTACTTGCTACAGAAGGATGGGCTACAGCTAACTTCTATGCAGTGCCTGTACTTATTTGTCAGATTCCGATTGTATCAATATTCGAGAAATGGCCTTTTGCAGGTAAAATAGATGCCCCTTTAGATGGATTTGGTGTTATGATGACAACAACAGTTTTTGCAATACTTGTATGGATGGCAATGGTTATTCCTAGTTTCTTAAAATTTCAATTAGGTGGAGAAGCTGCAATTATTACACCTATGGGATCTTGGCCATCAGTATTAGCCTTCTGCCAAATTTTTATATTCCTATTTTTATTCCCTGGCATAGGTGGAGAGCAGTATCCTTATAAATTATTTACAAAAAGGCAACCATGGAAAGGTTTAATTGGTATTTCTATTTCTTTGGTAGGAGCATTAGTAATTAGAGGTATTTTGAGAATAGTGCTTGAACCAATGAATCTTCTTAACGGACAACCGGTAGATCTTGTAATTGCTTCATTGGTTTTATCTATTGTCACTACAGCCCTTTTATGGCACCACCAATTCTTCGATTATCCTTCAGAAGATAAAATTAAAAGTTCAGGAGCAAGATTTTTGATAAGACTTGCAATTGTATTAGTGGTTGGAACTATCATGGGATTAATATGGATGAAAGTTTATAAAATTCTTCCATTTGGAGGGAATGATATGGGACTCGGTTATGCAACACTTGGCATAATCGCTGGACAATTTGTATTTATGATGCCATTTCTATATCTGAACACTTTCTTTGATAAATGGCCATTAATAAAACAAGTTAAAAAGTAATTAATAATTATTCCAATATACACAATATTTGCGGGTACCAATGGTGATGGTAAAACTTCAATTTAAAAGAGCAGCTATTAAATATTATTATATTTAATAGCTGCTCTTTTATAGTGAAAATAGAGAAACAAATTGTATTTACAATTTGTTCATGTACCCTCCGTCGAAATTTTATAAACGGAGAGAATTTGGTAAAGAATTTTTATTTATAATCTGTTGGCGTTCCCCATAGTTCTATACGATTAAACATAGGATAAACAGAATTAAATTTCACATAAATAGGTGCTTTATCTAAAGAAGAATTTTCTCTAAAAAATTCTCTATCTCCATATCTAATCGCCGAAAGTGCTAGCGGTAATTCTTTTACGAAAATGCTATTACGTACCGCTGACATTATTGGGTTCTTTTCTTTATCTACCATAACATTAACCATCAGTGCGTAATCACTATTAACCATGATCCATTCTGCCAGCACTTCATCCCTCATGTCAGTGATTTTATCATAATCATACTTTGCTGCAATAGTCAAAAATAATTTTCCGGTAACGTCTGAATGAGTAAGGGTATATTTCCTAGGAATGATTGGTTTTGTTTCACCTGTTCCCATTCCAAAATTAACGTGTAACATTTCCCTATTGAATTTGTTCAAAGCTTTCCCTCCATAATATAAATACATTATATATATTATGGAGGGAACTGTTGTAATGTTCTTGTTGTGCACTTAAGGCTAGACATTTTGTTAAACTAGTAGTTTACATCTTAATATTATATTATTGTGGCTGCATTACACCTGAAAAAACAAGCCATGCTAATATTGACTTAGCTACTAAACTAAGGATTATATAACCTCTTTCGCCATAGATATAGTTTTTCCATTTTCCTATTTTTAAATATTGTAGAATCATATTAATAGGAAACAAATTAAAGAATATAAAATATGAAGCAAATATTGCATAAACAAATACAGGTACTTTATTTAAGCTTGAATTGCCAAATGCATACATAATTATTATAATCCAAGGCCCCAAACCGGCTATAGATCCAAATATAAATGCATACCAATCTGTCTTTTTTGTATATTGGTTTATTCTTTCCATAAGCAAGCCAAATAAATTCATTGAAGCATTTAAAACAAATATTGCTATTAAAAGACCAATATCATATACACCAAATAATAAGGCAATTAAAGTTATCATTAAAGATGAACTAATGGAATATTCATACCATCTAAATGGATTCATACCTTTTTCTATATTACGATTATAAACATCATTTATCTTAGGAATTACAATTAAGAAATGAAATAGTGCGGATATTAATAAAAAAAGCGAGACACCTATAGCAAATGGAACATCAAACATCTTTTGATTGTCAGTTACGAGTCTCATTGTGGTAGTGTCAAATTTTAAAAAATTTGAATATACTGGAAGCTTAAAGGCGATAACCTTTTCAATTGTTAAAGCAAAAAATAACATAAGTGCTCCTTGTATAAAGTGTAAAAATCCCATAACTAAATTAAATTTGCGAAGTGATTTCAATTTATTAATTTTTTCCATTTTAAAACTCCTTTTAATACATATTATTAAATATATTATATTCTATATTGTTGTAAGATTCAACTAATTTATAATAATTGTTAGTTAATTATTGTTATCAAGTATGAGAAATTGATTAATAGATAAATCCTTTATCTTTTGTAAAAAAAATACTATAATTAATAAGGAGAACATATTAATTATAGCTATAAAAAAATATTAAAGACAAGCTATTTCAACTATGAATTTACGTAAGGTTTGTCTATAAATTGAGGAGTTTATATATGAGAAGAAAAGATATACTTGAATTAAAAAGACGTTTTAAAAAAGAACAATGTACCTTCACTAAAGTTTGTGGCTGCTATGTTAATGGAGAAAAACATACTATTTTAAAATTTAGAGAAAGTTTTCTAAATTTAGATGAGGAAGAATACTTTAAATATTTAGAAATTGCTAAAAAAGTATTGTCTGGAACTATTGGAAATAATATTTTAGAACTTAACTTTGAAGTTAATGAAGATTTTACAAATGAAAGACAAACTTCGCTTATGCAGCTTAAAAACAGTCAATTAAAAGATGATGCTTATCTTGATAATCTTTATGATTTGATTATAGATAATTATGATTACACTGGTAATTTTTTAATACTATTTTTTCACGACGCTTATGATGTTGTTAGCAAAACCAGAGATAATATAAAGATAGATGAATCTGAAGAAGTGTATGAATATGTGTTATGTGCAATATGTCCAGTTTCACTTTCAGAGCCTGGTCTTAGATACTTCGAAGAGCAAAACGAAATAAAAGCACGTATTAGAGATTGGGTAGTCGAGTCCCCAACTAATGGTTTTGTGTTTCCTGCCTTTATTGATCGTAGTGCAGATGTTAACTCTATTATGTATTACACAAAAAATGCAAAGGATACACATACTGAATTAATGGAAAATGTTCTAGGTTGCCTTTCAAAACAAACGGCTACAGTGCAAAAGGAAACATTCCAATCAATTATTAAAGATTCTTTTAGCGAAGGTGATGATAAAGCTGATAAAATTTTTATGGATATACAAGAAAATCTAAGCACTATGATAGATGAATACGATGACTTAAACGATGATCCAGATAGTGAACCCATAAGCCTAACAAAGAAGGATATACAAAAACTCTTAATAGAAAGTGAAGTTCCAAGCGAAATTACAACTTTGATTGAAAACTCATATGTAGAGAACTTTGGTGATGATAGTACTCTAGCTAAAAATTTAATTGACGCAAAAGCTCTCAAGGAAAATGTGCAAAGAAAAAAGGAAGAACGCCTTCACAAACAGGTAGAAACACTACAAGCAAGACTTGATGAAGTTAAACAAGACAATGCTATAGATAAGGAAGCTCAAATGGCTACACAAGATAATGATGACAATGTGGCTTTAGAAGAAGCTTCAACAACTGATTTAGAAAAAGTGGTAGAAACTAATTTAGAGAAGGTTCCAGATTTATTATCAGAAGATAATAAGGTTACCCCTGATTATGATGTTATACTACAAGTAAAACCAGAAAAAGTATCTCAAATAAAATCTCAGATAATTAATGGCCAAAAATGCATAGTTATTCCTATTAACGACAATGAACAAACTACGGTTAATGGTATAGATAATTTGATTTAAAACAATTCCTGAGGATTATGAATATTGTAAAGCAGAAAAGCACTTACCACAAACTAATAGTTTGTGGTAGCATAAAATCTATTTAAAATAACGATATTTGTTCAGTTTTCTCATTATCACTTATAATCACAGAATTGTAAGTCAGTGATTCAATATTATGCAAATATCTTTCCATATCGAATTTTCTTTTTAATCCTTTATCATTCATAAATCTAACTAATCCAAAGATAGATCTCTCACCCCAAGGTCTATCATGTTTTCCAAAGCACCAAGCTATCCCCGCAAATCCATTTGCGTCCCTACCATCTAAAAGGTACTTGTTATTTAAATAAATAGCAGTATTATAAGCTTCCTCTGGGGTTTTACTCCATTCTAATATTTTCTTTCCCCAATACATCCTCATATAGCCATGCATTTTACCTGTAATAAGCATTTCCTTTTGCGCAGCATTCCAATAACCATCATGAGTTTGTGCTGTTTCTAGTTCTTGAATAGAATAAATAAACTCTCGTGCGTCTACCAAATGTTTTTCAAGAGTATTAATAGCCCAAGATGGAAGTGATTCATAACAATCATATTTATCATTATAAAAAACAAAATTCATACTTAATTCTCTTCTAATTATTAATTCTTCTAAAAAGGCTTTTTTATCTTCTATATATACATCCATTAATTTAATGTATATGTACAAGGGAGAAATCTGACCAAAATGTAGATATGGACTCAAATTAGAAGAATAAGCTTTTGAGGGCTCATTTTTAAGTTCACTATAATGTGACAATTTGCTTAAAATAAATTCTTCAAGTAATAGCTTAGCATTACTAGTGCCACCTTTATAATATAGTACTCTCTTAACTGTTTTATCAATTTTAAGCTGTGAAATAGCCTTATCGATATCTTCTATATCATATTCATCAAGTGGAAGATTAAGATCAGTAGAATCTATATCACATTCTCTTTCGTTAAGCGGCAATGCAAACTCCTCTAATCTTTTGCTTAACTTATTTCTAAGGGTATATGCAGAATATTCTTCTTTTATAGAAGCTAATTCCACGGGTACAATGACATTAGTCTCTACCTGTACCACGCAGCATTTCGAATTTTGGGCTAAAAATGTTCTCCACTTTCTTTCTATCCTTAAATATCCTCTATCCACTACCATTAAGGCTGCAAAAGATGATATTTCTAAAGCTCCATTTTCAGGAGATATTTTTCGGATAATCATTTTAATATTTCTTCTAGCTAATTCTATTTTTACTTCTTTTAATCCCTCTAGCATAAAATAATAGTGTCTTTCATTTGCCTCTGGGAAATTATCAGTTAATCCAAAATACACAACTAATGGCTTATTAAGCTCATTGGCCTTCATTATGGCATACTCTAGGGCATGATTATATTCTGTTCTTTGAGAGCATTGCATCCAGTAAACCACATAGGGATTATCAATTATTTTTTTATTGTTTAAGATTTTAATTCTATCTTGTGAAATCATTATTTTCAGCTCCATTATTATAGATTATTTTCCCCATAATTATAAGCTAATTATAAATTTTCTATATTGTTTTGTAAAGCACAATAATAATGATTCTCCGGTAACGTATATCCTTAGTAAGGATATATTTCACTCAAAGATTTTGCTCCATAATATAAATACATTATATATATTATGGAGTTAAATGTTGGAATGTTCTTGTTATGCACTTAAAGCTAATATTATATTAATGTGGCTGCATTACACCAAAAAAAACAAGCCATGCTAATATGGATTTTGCTACTAAACTAAGAATTATATAACCTCTTTCCCCATAGATATAGTTTTTCCATTTTCCTATCTTTAAATATTGTAGAATCATATTAATAGGAAACAAATTAAAGAATATAAAATATGAAGCAAATATTGCATAAACAAATACAGGTACTTTATTTAAGCTTGAATTGCCAAATGCATACATAATTATTATAATCCAAGGCCCCAAACCGGCTATAGATCCAAATATAAATGCATACCAATCTGTCTTTTTTGTATATTGGTTTATTCTTTCCATAAGTAGGCCAAATAGATTAATTGAAGCATTTAAAACAAAGATTGCTATTAAAAGACCAATATCGTATACCCCAAATAATAAGGCAATTAAAGTTATCATTAAAGAGGAACTAATGGAATATTCATACCATCTAAATGGATTTATCCCTTTTTCTATATTACGATTATAAACATCATTTATTTTAGGCATTACAATTAAGAAATGAAATAGTGCAGATAGTAATAAAAAAAGCGAAACACCTATAGCAAATGGAACATCAAATATTTTTTGATTGTCAGTTATGAGTCTCATTGTGCTAGTATCAAATTTTAAAAAATTTGAGTATACTGGAACCTTAAAAGCAATAACTTTTTCAATTGTTAAAGCAAAAAACAACATCAGCATTCCTTGAATAAAGTGTAAAAATCCCATAATTAAATTAAATTTGCGAAGTGATTTGAATTTATTAGTTGTTTCCATTTTAAAACTCCTTATAATATATTATTAAATACATTATATTCAACGTTGTTGTAAAATTCTACTAATTTGCTAATTGTGATCTAAATGTTAAGTTTTTAATTATTTTTGATATTAATAACAACTACTTAGATTTAAACTGTTTTTAAGTGCTATTTTTGGTATAATTGTATTAATGAAGAAAATCCTATTTATTTGTTGTTTGTCTTGATTCAATTATATCCAATAAAAGAATGTTCTTCATTATTTTTGATGTAAATACTGAAATTACAGGCTATAGCCTAGATAAATTATGTGCGAAAGTTGAGGATATAATTAAAAAGCAATACTTTGAGGTTTGGATCACATAACTTATGAAAAGAAAATTTACATAAATATAATAATATTTAGTATTATTACGAGGAGTGACAATTATG